>DJZY01000007.1:0-388 GCA_002450655.1 Gammaproteobacteria bacterium UBA6940
AGGACATCGTCAGGCATCTAATTTACCTGGAGACAGGATCTGTAATTAGCCGAAAGGCAAAGCATTAAAAGACGAAAGTCTTTTAAGTGGCAAGAAAAAAAGTTAAATAAAAGCTTGATATTCAAGCAAATTTAAGTTAAAATTGTCACGACGCTGGCGTAGCTCAGTTGGTAGAGCAGCTGACTTGTAATCAGCAGGTCGGGGGTTCGACTCCCTTCGCCAGCTCCATTTTTAATGGAGGGATTCCCGAGCGGTCAAAGGGGGCAGACTGTAAATCTGCTGCGTAAGCTTCGAAGGTTCGAATCCTTCTCCCTCCACCATTATTAGAATCGACGCATTATTGGCTTTGCGGGTATAGTTCAACGGTAGAACCTCAGCCTTCCAAGCT
>DJZY01000007.1:726-16538 GCA_002450655.1 Gammaproteobacteria bacterium UBA6940
CGATTCCCGCTACCCGCTCCAAACACTGTTCTAGTTGAAAGTGGATCAAAGCTAACGAATCCTAATAAGCTCGCGAAATGCGAGTTTTGTCGTTTGAGTTTTGCTCATATAGCTCAGTAGGTAGAGCACTTCCTTGGTAAGGAAGAGGTCACCGGTTCAAATCCGGTTATGAGCTCCAAACTTGCAAAATAAACAGTCATTTATACAATTAGGCTGGAACTGTTTTGCAGTTTGAATGTTCAAAACCGAATGTAGATACGCGAAGGTGGAAGAACTGTAGGCGTAGGTGTTGTATCTCAATTATTAAAGTGATATGATCAGCACCCATTGGAACTAAGTGGAGTAGTACTCCGCGACTTATAGGCTAGTAGCTCAATTGGTAGAGCAGCGGTTTCCAAAACCGCAGGTCGGGGGTTCGAGTCCCTCCTAGCCTGCCATTATCAGGTAATGTTATGACATCCACTCAAAAATCTTCACCAAAGGCAAATACAGCGAAATGGATTTTCTCTATTTTGTTACTATGCGGTGCTGGCTACGCCAACTCGTATTACGGAGATTTTCCAACTCTATATCGCTTTATTGCACTTCTAGCAGTTGGCTTTGTAGCGCTGTTTGTGCTTTCTAAGACAAAGCAGGGCTCTGCATTTATCCAGTTGGCAAAAGAAGCCAGACAGGAAATGAAAAAGGTTGTATGGCCAAAAAGAAACGAAATAATGGTTACTTCTGGTTTCGTAGTTGTGGTTGTTGTATTGTTTTCACTTATCTTGTGGGCGGTAGACTCCTTCCTAAGATATATAATTTCAACGATTCTTGGATAAGCTAGGGGCAATATAAATGTCAGACAAACGCTGGTACGTTGTTCATGCTCAATCTGGTTATGAAAAACAAGTTCAAAGACTATTAACAGATCGAGTGGCGCTCGCAGGTGCAGAAGATAAATTTGGTCAGATTTTAGTACCAACTGAAGAAGTTGTGGAAATGAAGTCTGGACAAAAGCGCAAAAGTGAAAGAAAATTCTTCCCTGGTTATGTTCTAGTTGAAATGGAACTAGACGAAGTCACTTGGTACTTAGTAAAGAATTGCCCAAAAGTGATCGGCTTTATTGGTGGCACTGCAGATAAGCCGGCGCCAATAAGCAAGCGAGAAGCTGATGCAATTCTAAATAAATTATCTACGGATACTAATAAGCCTAAACCTAAAACAATGTTTGAGGTTGGCGAAGTAGTTCGTGTTAATGAAGGTCCGTTTGCAGACTTTAATGGTGTCATTGAAGATGTGAACTACGAAAAGAGCCGTGTTCATATTGCGGTATCTATATTTGGGCGTTCTACGCCTGTAGAATTAGAGTTTGGTCAAATCGAGAAACTCTAATTAGCAAAAGCGACTCTCGCTTTTGCTAGAGGAGCGCAACGCGCGTTAGAACTCAACGTTAGGAGTAAATTATGGCTAAGAAAGTAAAAGCCTATATTAAGCTACAAGTAGCGGCTGGTAAAGCCAACCCAAGTCCACCTGTTGGTCCTGCTCTAGGTCAGCATGGTGTTAACATCATGGAATTCTGTAAGGCGTTTAATGCTCAAACTTCAAAGCTTGAGCCAGGTCTGAAGACTCCTGTTGTAATCACGGTTTATAACGACCGTAGTTTCACTTTCATCACTAAGAGTCCTCCTGCGGCTGTACTACTTCTTAAGGCTGCTGGCCTTCAGAAAGGTTCTAGTACACCTAATACTGTTAAAGTAGGTAAAGTTACTCGTCAGCAACTAGAAGAAATTGCTGAAGTTAAGAAGAACGACCTTACTGCAGGTGACCTTGAAGCAGCTGTACGTACAATTGCTGGTTCTGCGCGTGCAATGGGCCTAGTGGTAGAGGGATAATCATGAGCAAACTATCAAAGCGTAAGCAACTTATTAAAGAAAAAGTAGACACAAATGCTGTATATGCAGTAGCTGAAGCATTTGAGATTCTGAAGTCTGTTTCTACAGTTAAGTTCAAAGAATCAGTAGACGTATCTGTTAACCTTGGCGTTGACCCACGTAAATCTGATCAGGTTGTACGTAGCTCTAGCGTTCTTCCACACGGTACAGGTAAAACTGTTCGCGTTGCTGTATTTGCTCAAGGCCAAAAAGCTGAAGATGCAAAAGCTGCTGGCGCTGACGTTGTAGGTTTTGAAGATCTTGCTGAAACAATTCAGAAAGGCGAAATCAACTTTGACGTTGTTATCGCTAGCCCAGATGCAATGCGTGTTGTTGGTCGTCTTGGTACAGTTCTAGGACCACGTGGTCTTATGCCAAACCCTAAAGTTGGTACTGTAACTCCAGACGTAGTAACAGCTGTTAAAAATGCTAAAGCTGGTCAGGTTCGTTTCAGAACTGACAAGAACGGTATCATTCACTGTTCAATCGGTAAAGTTGATTTCAGCGCAGAAGCTATTGCAGAGAATTTACAACACCTTCTAGCTGACTTAAAGAAAGTTAAGCCATCTACATCTAAAGGTGTTTACCTTAAAAAGGTTTCGTTAAGCACAACAATGGGTCCAGGTCTGGCCATTGATATTGCTGCTCTTAACGTATAAGAACTTTGCTTCTAGCTCTATAGCTGGATCAAAGACCGTAGGTATTCTTTGATGTAAACCCTACGCAGAGAAGGCGTCGAAGTTTTCGGCCCTACATAGGCTGCCAGTACATGCTGGCTTAAACTTAGGAGTGAAATAGTGGCTTTAAAATTGAATGATAAGCGCGTTCTTGTTGAAGATATCAACAAAAATGCCTTACAAGCACTATCTGCCGTCATCGCGGATTACAGAGGCCTAGAAGTTTCACAATTGACTACTCTACGTGCAAAAGCTCGTGCAGAAGGTGTTTACCTTAAAGTTGTACGAAATACTCTTGCTCGCAGAGCTGTTCAAGGTACCGAATTTGAGTGCCTAGCAGAGTCTTTTGTTGGACCTAGTCTTCTTGCATTCTCTCTAACAGATCCAGGTGCAGCTGCACGTCTGTTTAAAGACTTTGCAAAAGAAAATGAAAAATTCGAAGTTCGAGTTTTATCCGTTGGTGGCAAGACTTACGGCAAAGAAGATATTGATATGCTGGCTAAATTGCCAACTAAAGATCAAGCAATCTCTATGCTTATGTCTGTTATGCAAGCGCCTGTATCCAAACTTGTACGTACTATCAATGAAGTACCTACTAAGATGGTTCGCGTTCTTGCTGCAATCAAAGATCAAAAAGACGCGGCTTAATATTTTAAGGCCCGCATATTTAATATTTTTTTAAAAATTTTTGGAGTTTATTATGTCTTTAACTAAAGAGCAAATCCTTGACGCAATCGCTGAAATGAGTGTAATGGACGTTGTTGCTTTAATCGAAGCAATGGAAGAGAAATTCGGTGTTACTGCAGCTGCTCCTGTAGCTGTTGCTGCTGCAGCTGCTCCAGCTGAAGCTGCTGAAGAAAAAACTGAGTTTGACGTTGTTCTTTCTAGCTTCGGCGACAACAAAGTTGGCGTTATCAAGGTTATCCGTGCGGTATCCGGTCTAGGTCTTAAAGAAGCTAAAGATCTAGTTGAAGGCGCTCCTTCTACAATCAAAGAAGGCGTTGCTAAAGAAGAAGCTGAAGGCATGAAAAAGCAGCTTGAAGAAGCTGGTGCTAAAGTAGAGCTTAAGTAATTAGGCTTGATAAGGCCGGGCCTTTTTAGGTCCGGCTTTTTGTGTTTCTGAAAAAAGTAAATATAAAAATACAGGCCCGCTTTATGGGTTTTTTTGTAGTTGGTCTATACTCGTTCGAGTTCGTAGCAGGTTTTTCTGCAAAAGCAATTAACTCGGCGTATAGGATCATCTGATTCTTACTTATTTAGTTTTTGGCGCTGACATGACTTGAGGAGCTGGCTTAATGTCATACTCGTTTACTGAGAAAAAACGCATTCGAATGAATTTTGGTAAAATGGCTGACGCCCTGGAGGTGCCATATCTTCTTGCAATTCAAGTAGAATCGTATCGCAAATTTTTACAGCTAGATGTCCAAAAAGAAGCTAGAAAAGATCTTGGTCTACAATCTGCTTTCCGTTCAGTATTCCCGGTTTTAAGTTATTCAGGCAATGCTGCTTTAGAGTTTGTGGAATATAACCTGGGTAAGCCTGTCTACGACGTAGCAGAATGTCAGATCCGTGGCGCTACTTATGCTGCACCACTGAGAGTAAAGATTCGTCTTATCATTTATGATAAAGAGTCCACAAATAAAGTTATCAAAGATATTAAAGAGCAAGAAGTTTACATGGGTGAACTTCCGTTGATGACTGAAAACGGTACATTCGTAATTAACGGTACTGAAAGAGTTGTTGTTTCTCAGCTTCATAGATCCCCTAGTGTGTTCTTTGATCACGATAAAGGTAAAACGCACTCATCTGGTAAATTGCTATTCTCTGCACGTGTAATTCCATACCGTGGTTCATGGTTAGATTTTGAATTCGATCCAAAAGATTTAGTTTTTGTTCGTATCGATAGAAGAAGAAAGCTACCTGCAACAGTTCTACTAAGAGCTCTTGGTTTAACAAACCAAGAAATGCTAGAAGAATTCTTTGAGTTCAACGAATACAAGCTTGAAGATGGTAAAGTTTCTCTACAATTAGTTCCTGAGAGACTACGTGGTGAAGCTGCAACATACGATATTAAAGCTGGTGATAAGATTATCGTTGAAGCTGGACGTCGTGTAACTGCTCGTCATATTCGTGAACTTGAAAAAGAGAACGTTGAATATCTAGAGGTGCCTGAAGAGTCTCTACTAGGTAAAGTTCTGGCAAAAGATTTAGTTTCTGATATTACTGGTGAAATTCTTGTTCCATGTAACGAGATTATTACGCCACAGATTATTGAAACAATCCAAGCTCAAAATATTAAATCACTTCAAACGCTTTATACAAATGAGCTTGATCACGGTGCGTTCCTCTCTGACACAATGAGAACTGATACTACAGTTACTCAAGAAGATGCCCTGGTTGAAATTTACCGCATGATGCGTCCTGGCGAGCCACCAACAAAAGAGTCTGCTGAAGCTCTATTTAAGAACCTGTTCTTCTCTGCTGAAAGATATGATCTATCTCCAGTTGGTCGTATGAAGTTTAATCGTCGCCTAGGTCGTCAAGAGATCGAAGGTGAAGGTACGCTTTCTAACGACGATATTATTCAAGTTCTTAAAGTTCTTCTTGAGATCCGTAACGGTCGTGGCCAAGTAGATGATATCGATCATCTTGGTAACAGACGTGTTCGTTCCGTTGGTGAAATGGCTGAGAACCAATTCCGTATTGGTCTGGTGCGTGTTGAAAGAGCTGTTAAAGAGCGTTTAAGCCTTGCTGAGTCTGAAGGTTTAATGCCTCAAGACTTAATTAATGCTAAGCCTGTAGCTGCTGCAATCAAAGAATTCTTTGGTTCTAGTCAGTTGTCACAGTTTATGGATCAAAACAACCCGCTTTCAGAAATCACGCATAAGCGTCGTGTTTCTGCTTTAGGGCCAGGTGGTCTTACTCGCGAAAGAGCGGGCTTCGAGGTTCGTGACGTTCACGCTACTCATTACGGTCGCGTATGTCCAATCGAGACACCTGAAGGTCCAAACATCGGTCTTATCAACTCACTATCTACGTTCTCAAGAACAAATGACTATGGTTTCTTAGAAACTCCATATCGTCGTGTAGTTGATGGTGTGGTAACTGACGATGTTGATTATCTATCTGCAATCGAAGAGGGTGAGTTTGTAATTGCACAGGCTAACGCGAATCGTGATGGAGAAGGCCGCTTACTGGATGATCTAGTACCTGTACGTTATTTAAGTGAATTCACTCAAATGGCAAAAGATAGAGTTCAGTATATGGACGTATCTCCAAGACAGGTTGTTTCTGTAGCTGCATCTCTAATTCCATTCCTTGAGCACGATGATGCAAACCGTGCACTCATGGGATCCAACATGCAACGTCAAGCAGTTCCAACTTTAAGAGCTGAAAAGCCGCTAGTTGGTACAGGTATGGAGCGTATCACTGCACGAGATTCAGGTGTGTGTGTTGTTGCTAAGCGTGGTGGTATTGTTGACCGTGTTGATGCATCTCGTATTGTTGTGCGTGCAAAAGCAGAAGAGACGGGTGCTAATGACGCGGGTGTAGATATCTACAACCTTATTAAGTACAGACGTTCTAACCACAGTACGTGTATTAACCAACGTCCACTTGTACAGGTTGGTGACCTAATCGAGCGCGGTGATGTTTTAGCTGATGGTCCATCTATCGATCTAGGTGAACTAGCACTTGGACAAAATATGCGTGTGGCATTTATGCCATGGAACGGCTACAACTTCGAGGATTCCATCCTTATCTCTGAGCGAGTTGTGAACGAAGATAGATTTACTTCTATCCATATCCAAGAGCTTGTCTGTACTAGCCGTGACACGAAACTTGGCGCTGAAGAAATTACAGCTGATATTCCAAACGTAAGTGAGTCTGCTCTTAACAAGCTAGACGAAGCTGGTATTGTTTATATTGGTGCGGAAGTAAAATCTGGCGACATTCTTGTAGGTAAAGTAACGCCTAAGGGTGAAACTCAGCTTACACCTGAAGAGAAGCTATTGAGAGCAATTTTCGGTGAAAAAGCATCTGATGTTAAAGATACATCTCTACGAGTTCCAGCTGGTACTCAAGGTACTGTTATTGATGTTCAAGTATTTACACGTGATGGTGTTGAGAAAGATCAGCGTGCACTCGCTATCGATAAAGAGCAGCTTGATAAGTATCGTAAAGATCTTCGTGATGAGCTTCGTATCATTGAAAATGCTGCATTTGGCCGCTTAGAAACAGCTCTAATTGGCAAAGTAGCTAAAGGTGGTGCAGGACTTCGTAAGGGTGAAGAGATCACAGTTGATCTTCTACTTCAAATCCCACGTGATAAGTGGTTTGAAATTCGCCTTGAAGATGAAGATGTCATGCAGCAGCTTGAATCTACACAGTCTTTCATTGAATCAGTGAAGAAAGAGCAAGAAGAGCGTTTCAACGACAAGCGTAAGAAGCTTGGTGGTGGTGATGATCTATCACACGGTGTTCTTAAAGTTGTTAAGGTTTACCTAGCAGTTAAGCGCCGCCTACAACCAGGTGATAAAATGGCTGGCCGTCACGGTAACAAAGGTGTTGTCTCTGCAATTAAGCCTGTAGAAGATATGCCATACGACTTAAATGGTGAGCCATGTGACGTTGTTCTTAACCCACTAGGTGTACCGTCTCGTATGAACGTAGGTCAGATTCTTGAGACTCACCTAGGTTTTGCGGCGAAAGGCCTTGGTCGTAAGATTGGCCAAATGCTTGAAGAGCAAAGAAAGGTTGAAGAGCTACGTGAATTCTTAACGAAGATGTACTCTAGAACTGTAAGCTTTAAGGGGCTAGATGACTTTACTGATGAAGCAGTGATGGAGCTTTCTAAGAATCTTGAAGGTGGTGTTCCTCTAGCAAGCCCTGTATTTGATGGTGCTTCTGAAAAAGAACTTAAAGATCTTCTTGCATTAGCAGACTTGCCAACAAGCGGACAAATGGTTATGTTTGACGGCCGTACTGGACGTCAATTTGACCGACCTGTAACTGTAGGTTACATGTACATGCTGAAACTGAATCACTTGGTTGATGATAAGATGCATGCCCGTTCTACTGGTTCTTACAGCCTTGTAACTCAGCAGCCACTTGGTGGTAAAGCTCAGTTCGGTGGCCAAAGATTCGGTGAGATGGAAGTTTGGGCGCTTGAAGCTTATGGTGCGGCGTATACATTGCAAGAAATGCTAACAGTTAAGTCTGATGACGTTGTTGGTCGTACACGTGTTTATAAGAACATTGTTGACGGTGATCATCGTATGGAACCAGGTATGCCAGAGTCTTTCAACGTACTCGTGAAAGAAATTCGCTCCTTGGGTATTGATATTGAGCTAGAGCAAGAGTAAAGGGGCTGGCTTAAAGCCCCGCCGTATCAATTTTAATTTGGAGATGCCAAGTGAAAGATTTGCTAAATCTATTGAAAAACCAAGGAAATGTTGACGAATTCGACCGAATTCGTATCGGCCTTGCTTCCCCAGATATGATCCGCTCTTGGTCATATGGTGAAGTTAAAAAACCAGAAACTATTAACTACCGTACTTTCAAACCAGAAAGAGACGGTCTTTTCTGCGCGAAAATTTTCGGGCCAGTAAAAGACTACGAATGTCTGTGCGGTAAATATAAGCGTCTTAAGCATCGTGGTGTAATTTGTGAGAAGTGTGGTGTTGAAGTTGCGCTTGCCAAAGTTCGTCGTGAAAGAATGGGGCATATTGAGCTAGCTAGCCCAGTTGCTCATATCTGGTTCTTAAAATCGCTTCCATCCCGTATTGGTCTTCTTTTAGATATGACTCTACGTGATATTGAAAGAGTTCTTTACTTTGAGTCATTCATTGTTACTGATCCTGGCATGACTACGCTTGAAAAAGGTCAGCTTCTAAATGATGAGCAATACTATGAAGCTCTTGAAGAGTTTGGCGATGACTTTACTGCAAAAATGGGAGCTGAAGCTGTTCAATCTCTTCTTTCTGCATTAGATCTAGTTGATGAAATCGACACAATTCGTGAAGAGATTCCACAAACTAACTCTGAAACTAAGATCAAAAAACTGACAAAGCGTTTAAAACTGCTTGAGGGCTTTGCTGCATCTGGTAATAAGCCAGAGTGGATGATCTTTAGCGTTCTTCCTGTTCTTCCACCAGATCTTCGTCCACTTGTACCACTAGATGGTGGTCGTTTTGCGACATCTGATTTGAACGATCTATATCGTCGTGTTATTAACAGAAATAACCGTTTAAAGCGTCTTCTAGACCTTCATGCGCCAGATATTATCGTACGTAATGAAAAGCGTATGCTTCAAGAGGCTGTAGATGCTCTACTTGATAACGGTCGCCGTGGTCGTGCAATTACAGGTACTAATAAGCGTCCTCTGAAATCACTTGCAGACATGATTAAAGGTAAGCAAGGTCGTTTCAGACAAAACCTTCTAGGTAAGCGTGTTGACTATTCTGGTCGTTCTGTAATCGTAGTAGGCCCAACGCTAAGATTGCATCAGTGCGGTCTGCCTAAGAAGATGGCACTTGAACTATTTAAGCCATTTATTTTCAGTAAGCTTGAGTATCGTGGTCTAGCTACAACGATTAAAGCTGCTAAGAAAATGGTAGAAAAAGAAACATCAGAAGTTTGGGATATCCTTGCTGAAGTTATTCGTGAGCATCCAGTTTTACTTAACCGTGCTCCAACACTTCATAGACTTGGTATCCAAGCATTTGAACCAGTGCTTATTGAAGGTAAAGCTATTCAGCTTCACCCATTAGTATGTTCTGCGTTTAACGCTGACTTTGACGGTGACCAGATGGCTGTTCACGTACCTCTAACTCTTGAGTCACAGCTAGAAGCTCGTGCACTTATGATGAGTACGAATAACATTCTGAGCCCTGCAAACGGCGAGCCAATTATTGTACCTTCTCAAGACGTTGTACTAGGTCTTTACTACATGACTCGTGAGAAAGTAAACGGAATTGGTGAAGGTTCTTTCTTTGCAGATAGTAAAGAAGTAGAGCGCGCGCTTGCAAATGGTGCTCTAGAGCTTCAATCCAAAATTAAGGTTCGCGTTAAAGAGGTAGAGCTACGCGGTGAAGATGAAGAGCCAATTGAGCGCTCACTTACTGTAGAAACAACAGCTGGTCGTGTCGTTCTATGGAATATTGTTCCAGATGGTTTAACTTTTGATCTTATCAACCGTACGTTAACTAAGAAGCTAGTATCGTCTCTTATTAATGCGGCATACAGAAGATTAGGTCTAAAGCCTACAGTTATTTTCTGTGATCAGTTGATGTATACAGGCTTCTACCATGCAACTATGTCTGGTTCTTCTATCGGTATTAACGATATGGAAATTCCAGCTGCAAAAGAAGAAATCATTGCTTCTGCAGATAAAGAAGTTCGTGATATCGAAGATCAGTATGCTTCTGGCCTTGTAACGCAGGGTGAAAGATATAACAAAGTAGTTGATATTTGGGCACGTACCAATGACCAGATCGCTCGCGCGATGATGGATAACCTTAAGATTGATAAGGTTACTGATAAAGATGGTAACACTGTAGACCAAGAATCATTCAATAGTATTTATATGTATGCAGATTCTGGTGCAAGGGGTTCCGCTGCACAGATTCGTCAGCTTGCGGGTATGCGTGGTCTGATGGCGAAACCAGATGGTTCTATCATCGAAACACCTATCACGGCAAACTTCCGTGAAGGTCTAACGGTAATGCAATACTTTATTTCTACTCATGGTGCTCGTAAAGGTCTTGCTGATACGGCTCTTAAAACTGCTAACTCTGGTTACCTAACTCGTCGTCTAGTAGATGTTGCTCAGGATTTAGTTGTAACAGAAATCGACTGTGGTACTACTGAAGGCCTTAAAATGGCACCTCTCATTGAAGGTGGTGATGTTGTAGAACCTCTAGGTGAGCGTGTACTTGGTCGTGTTGTAGCTGTTGATGTGCTTCGCCCTGGTTCAGAAGATGTAATTGTTCCTGCAGGTACGTTGCTCGATGAAAAATGGGTTGATTACATTGAAAGTGAAGGTGTAGACGAAGTTGTTTGTCGTTCTGCCATTACTTGTGAAACACGTTTTGGTGTATGTAAGCAGTGTTATGGTCGTGATCTTGGTCGTGGTCACCTTGTTAACATCGGTGAAGCAGTTGGTGT
Source organism: Gammaproteobacteria bacterium UBA6940 (assembly GCA_002450655.1). Classification (GTDB taxonomy): domain Bacteria; phylum Pseudomonadota; class Gammaproteobacteria; order Pseudomonadales; family UBA6940; genus UBA6940. The sequence continues at coordinate 11,480 of DJZY01000007.1, forward strand.
TATCGCTGCTCAAAGTATCGGTGAGCCAGGTACGCAGCTTACAATGAGAACGTTCCATATCGGTGGTGCTGCATCTAGAACATCTGCAGTAAGTAGTGTTCAGGTTAAAGCAGCTGGTACAATTCGTTTCCATAACCTCAAGTTTGTAACGCAAACAAATGGTCATCACGTTGCTGTATCTCGTTCAGGTGAGCTAGCACTTGCTGATGAACGTGGTCGTGAGCGTGAGCGCTATAAGATACCATATGGTGCTGTAATTACAGTATCTGCTGGTGATCAAGCAGCTGCAGGCCAAATTATTGCTAACTGGGATGCGCATACACATCCGATTATTTCTGAAGTTGAAGGTCACGTTCTTTTTGCTGACTTCGAGCCTGGTATTTCCGTCAAACTACAAACGGATGAAATCACAGGTCTTAGCAGTTATGAAGTTCTAGATCCAAAAGATCGCCCAGCTTCTGGTAAAGATTTGCGTCCAGTTATTAGATTAGTTGATAACAATGGCACACCATTAACACTTGGTGATGCAACAACGCCAATTCAATACTTCTTACCATCCAATGCTATTACAAACTTGGAAAATGGTTCGAAAGTAGAAATTGGTAGTGTTATCGCAAGAATACCTCAAGAAAGTTCTAAAACTCGTGATATCACGGGTGGTCTGCCACGTGTAGCTGACTTGTTTGAGGCTAGAAGACCAAAAGAAAGCGCAATCCTTGCTGAAGTAACGGGTACGGTTTCATTTGGTAAAGAAACTAAAGGTAAGCGTCGTCTTGTTATCACTCCTTCAGAGGGTGATGCATATGAAGAGCTTATTCCAAAATGGCGTCATCTAAACGTCTTTGAAGGTGAGAAAGTTGAGATTGGTGAGGTTATCTCTGATGGTCCATCAAATCCGCATGATATCTTGCGCTTGAAAGGCATAGGCGCTGTTGCAAACTACATCGTAAATGAAGTACAAGATGTATATCGTTTACAGGGTGTAAAAATTAACGACAAGCATATTGAAGTAATTGTGCGTCAGATGCTGCGTAAGGCTGATGTTGTAGATCCTGGTGATACTATCTTCATCAAAGGTGAGCAGGTTGAATTTTCCAAAGCAATGGAAGAAAATGAGCGAGTATTGGCAGAAGGTAAATATGCCTCTAAACTTGAGCGTCTATTGCTTGGTATCACAAAAGCATCCCTTGCAACTGAGTCGTTTATTTCTGCAGCCTCGTTCCAGGAGACAACACGTGTACTTACAGAAGCAGCAGTCAGTGGTAAAACCGATGACCTTCGCGGCCTGAAAGAAAACGTAGTCGTCGGCCGATTAATTCCTGCTGGAACAGGTTCTGCGTATCACAGTGCACGTAAGCGTAAAAAGCTTGCTCGTGAACTGAAAGAAGCTCGCATGACCGCAGCTCAAGCTGAAGCTCAACTTTCTGAAGCGTTAAACACGCCAAATGAAGAGTGAGATAGGCTAAATAACTAAAAAGTGTCGAATTTGAGTCATTTTGTAAGTGAGTAGTCTCCCGCCCTGATCCAGCGGGAGCATTCTGATCTTCACAAGCGAACCAAGTGACGACTATAAGGTCCATAGATAGTGATGAAGTGAAGGACGGTTGCAGCCCTTGACTTCAATCGCTTTCTTATTTTAAAATTCGGCGTTACTTATCAGCATTGGGCGAATTCGCACAGATGCTGTAGTGGAATCAACATTTTCGGAGAGAATAGATGGCGACCATTAACCAGCTGGTTCGTAAGCCAAGAAAACGTAAAACTGACAAGTGTGTAGTTCCTGCACTTCAGGGCTGCCCACAGCGTCGTGGTGTATGTACAAGAGTTTATACAACTACACCTAAGAAGCCTAACTCTGCATTAAGAAAAGTATGTCGTGTACGTCTAACGAACGGTTACGAGCTAACTTCTTATATCGGTGGTGAAGGCCATAACCTACAAGAGCATAGCGTTGTTCTTATTCGTGGCGGTAGAGTACGTGACTTACCAGGTGTTCGTTACCACACTGTTCGTGGTTCTCTTGACACAGCTGGTGTTAATAACCGTAAGCAATCTAGATCTAAGTACGGTACTAAGCGTCCTAAGTCTTAATTGATATATTGAATAAGAACGGGCCGCTGGTCCAATTGTGAGGTTTTAAAATGCCACGTAGAAGAGTCGTCGCGCAGCGTAAAATTATCGCTGACCCAAAATATAAAAGTGTAATCCTAGCTAAGTTCGTTAACCATGTAATGGAAAGCGGTAAAAAATCTTTGGCTGAAAAAATTGTTTATACAGCACTTGAGCAAGTTGTTAAAAAGGGTAAAGAAGATCCTTTAGCAGTTTTTGAAGAAGCTCTTGAGTCTCTTAAGCCAGCTGTAGAAGTTAAGTCCCGCCGTGTTGGTGGTGCTACTTACCAAGTACCTGTTGAAGTACGTCCAACTCGTCGTAATGCTCTTGCAATGAGATGGTTGGTTGATGCTGCACGTAAGCGTGGTGAAAAGACTATGGCTCTACGTCTTGCTGGTGAAATCCTAGACGTAACTGATGGAAAAGGCGCTTCACTTCGTAAGAAGGAAGACGTGCATAGAATGGCTGAAGCTAACAGAGCGTTCTCTCATTATCGTTTTTAATGTGAGAGCTCTCTGAGCTTTTACACAACAGGGGAAATTCTAGTGTCTAGACAAACAGAACTATCTAAGTATAGAAATATCGGTATCTGCGCACACGTAGATGCTGGTAAAACTACGACAACTGAGCGTGTTCTTTTCTATACAGGCGTAAGCCATAAAATCGGTGAGGTGCACGATGGTGCAGCTACTATGGACTGGATGGAGCAAGAACAAGAGCGTGGTATTACTATCACTTCTGCTGCAACAACTTGCTTCTGGAGCGGTATGGCTCAGCAGTTCCCTCAGCATCGTATCAACATCATCGATACACCAGGTCACGTTGACTTCACAATCGAAGTAGAGCGCTCCCTACGTGTACTTGATGGTGCTGTAGTTGTTTTCTGTGGTACTTCTGGTGTAGAGCCTCAGTCTGAAACTGTATGGCGTCAAGCGAACAAGTATAAGGTTCCAAGAATCGTATTTGTTAACAAGATGGACCGTGCTGGTGCTGACTTCATGCGTGTAGTTGGTCAGATTGAAAAGCGTCTTGGTGCAAACCCGGTGCCTATCCAATTAAACATTGGTACAGAAGAGAACTTTGAAGGCGTTGTTGATCTTATTAAGATGAAAGCTATCTACTGGAATCCAGAAGATCAAGGTTTAACTTTTGAAGAGAAAGATATTCCTGCAAACCTTCAAGATCAGTGTGAAGAACTACGTACTAACATGGTTGAAGCTGCTGCTGAAGCTAGCGAAGAGCTAATGGATAAGTATCTTGAAGCTGGTGAGCTAAGTGCAGAAGACATCAAGCTAGGCCTTCGTACACGTGTGCTTGCAAACGAAATCGTTCTTGCACTATGTGGTACTGCGTTCAAAAACAAAGGTGTTCAAGCTATGCTTGACGCTGTTATTGAATATTTACCAGCTCCAGATGATGTTGAAGCTATTAAAGGTATTCTTGATGATGAGTCTGAAGGTACAAGACCTTCAAGCGATGAAGAGCCGTTTGCTGCTCTTGCATTTAAAATCGCAACTGACCCATTTGTTGGTAGCTTAACATTCTTCCGTGTTTACTCTGGTGTTCTTAATTCTGGTGATTCCGTTTATAACCCAGTTAAGCATAAGAAAGAGCGCGTTGGTCGTATACTCCAAATGCATGCAAACTCTCGTGAAGAAATCAAAGAAGTTCGTGCGGGTGATATCGCTGCTGCTGTAGGTCTTAAAGATGTTACTACAGGTGACACTCTATGTGACCTTAACAATAAGATCACTCTAGAGCGTATGGAATTCCCAGAGCCAGTAATCTCTGTTGCTGTAGAGCCAAAGTCAAAAGCTGACCAAGAAAAAATGGGTCTAGCTCTATCAAGACTTGCTCAAGAAGATCCATCATTCAGAGTTAACTCTGATGAAGAATCTGGTCAGACAATCATTTCTGGTATGGGTGAGCTTCACCTTGATATCATCGTTGATCGTATGAAGCGTGAATTCAAAGTTGAAGCTAACATTGGTAAGCCTCAGGTAGCTTATCGCGAAACTATCCGTAAATCTGTAGAGGTTGAAGGTAAGTACGTTAAGCAAAGTGGTGGTCGTGGTCAGTTTGGTCACGTATGGATTCGTCTTGAGCCTGTTGAAGAAGGCGGCGCTAACTACGAATTCCAGCAAGAAATCACTGGTGGTGCTGTTCCTAAAGAATACTTTAACGCGGTAGATAAAGGTTGTCAGCAACAGCTAGAACTAGGTGTTCTTGCAGGCTTCCCTGTTGTAAACGTTAAAGCAACTCTATTTGACGGCTCTTACCACGATGTTGACTCTAACGAAAACGCTTTCCGTATGGCTGGTATGATGGCTGTTAAGAAGGGCGCGTTAGAAGCAAGTCCGGTTGTCCTTGAGCCTATCATGAAAGTAGAAGTTACAACTCCTGCTGACTACATGGGTGACGTTATGGGTGACCTAAACAGACGCAGAGGTGTTGTACAGGGAATGGAAGAGACTGTTTCTGGTAATGTTATCAGAGCTGAAGTTCCACTTTCTGAGATGTTTGGTTACGCTACAAATGTTCGATCCTTATCTCAAGGTAGAGCAAGCTTTTCCATGGAATTCCTGAAGTATATGGAAGCTCCATCAAATATTACTGAAGCGTTAATGAAAAAAGCATAGGTAACACTTAATTTAAAGCAATCTAGGAGGCTATGATGGCTAAAGAGAAATTTGAACGTTCAAAACCACACGTAAACGTTGGTACAATCGGTCACGTTGACCATGGTAAAACAACTCTAACTGCTGCACTAACTCGCGTTTGTGCAGAGATCTGGGGTGGCGAGCTTAAAGCATTCGATCAAATCGACCGTGCACCAGAAGAGCGTGAGCGTGGTATTACTATCGCAACTTCTCACGTTGAATATCAATCAGATGCGCGTCACTACGCTCACGTTGACTGTCCAGGTCACGCTGATTATGTTAAAAACATG
>DJZY01000007.1:16844-17560 GCA_002450655.1 Gammaproteobacteria bacterium UBA6940
GATTATGTTAAAAACATGATCACTGGTGCTGCTCAAATGGACGGCGCTATCCTTGTATGTTCTGCTGCTGACGGCCCAATGCCACAAACTCGTGAGCATATCCTTCTAGCTCGTCAGGTTGGTGTACCATACATCGTTGTATTCCTTAACAAGTGTGACATGGTTGATGACGACGAGCTTCTTGAGCTTGTTGAAATGGAAATCCGTGAACTTCTTGATCAGTATGAGTTCCCAGGTGACGACACTCCAATCATCCGTGGTTCTGCTCTTAAAGCTCTAGAAGGTGACACTGGTGAGCTAGGTCAGCAAGCTGTTAAAGCTCTTGTTGAAGCTATTGACGAGTACATCCCAACTCCAGAGCGTCCAATCGACGGTGCATTCATCATGCCTATCGAAGACGTATTCTCCATCTCTGGTCGTGGTACTGTTGTAACTGGCCGTATTGAGCGTGGTATCGTTAAAGTTGGTGAAGAAATTGAGATCGTTGGTCTTAAAGACACTACTAAAACAACATGTACTGGCGTTGAGATGTTCAGAAAGCTTCTTGACGAAGGTAAAGCTGGCGACAACGTTGGTGTTCTTCTACGTGGTACTAAGCGTGATGAAGTTGAGCGTGGTCAAGTACTTGCTAAGCCAGGTTCAATTAAGCCACACACAGATTTCGAAGCTGAAATCTATGTACTAAGCAAAGAAGAAGGTGGTCGTCACACTCCATT
>DJZY01000007.1:17879-49664 GCA_002450655.1 Gammaproteobacteria bacterium UBA6940
CACACTCCATTCTTCAAAGGTTACCGTCCACAGTTCTACTTCCGTACTACTGACGTAACTGGTGCTTGTGAGCTTCCAGAAGGTACTGAAATGGTTATGCCTGGCGATAACGTTAAGCTAACTGTTGCTCTAATCAACCCAATTGCGATGGACGAAGGTCTACGTTTTGCGGTTCGTGAAGGCGGTCGTACTGTTGGTGCTGGCGTTGTAGCTAAGATCATCAAGTAAAAAATGAAAATAGGCCTTGATAAAATCTCGTTTTGAGGTATTATTGAGGTCTCCCAACCAGGCGTTGATCTGGAAAGTTTAATTTGGTACAGTCGCCGCGCGCGGCTGTGCTCTTTTTTGTACCGGAGTTTTGCGATGCAGAAGCAAAAAATTCGTATCAGGCTTAAGGCATTTGATCCAAGACTTATTGACCAGTCAGCGATCGAAATCGTTGATACGGCTAAAAGAACTGGCGCTCAAGTTAAAGGCCCGATTCCTCTAGTGACTCGTAAAGAAAAATTTACAGTTCTTATCTCTCCTCATGTCAACAAAGATGCACGTGATCAATACGAAGTAAGAACTCACAAGCGTGTTATTGAAATTGTTGATCCTACAGATAAGACAGTTGATGCGCTAATGAAGTTAGATCTGGCTGCAGGCGTCGACGTTCAGATCAGTTTGAATTAAATAAGTTAGAGAGGCAATCATGGCTCTAGGTTTGGTAGGCAAGAAAATTGGAATGACTCGCGTTTTCACTGAAGACGGTGTTAGCGTTCCTGTTACAGTGGTTCAGGTTATCCCTAACCGCGTAACTCAAGTTAAAACAGTTGATACAGATGGTTATTCAGCTGTGCAGGTTACTTTTGGTCAGAAGAAAGCTTCTAGACTAAATCTAGCTGAAAAAGGCGTTTTCGCTAAAGCTGGCGTTGAAGCTGGTGTGCAATGCGTTGAATTCCGCTTAGAAGAAGACCCAGCACAAGCTCTAGGTGACTTAGTTACTGTAGCAGCTTTCGAAGAAGGTCAAAAAGTAGACGTTCAAGGTGTATCTAAAGGTAAAGGTTTTGCTGGTGTTGTTAAACGCTGGAACTTCCGTACTCAAGATGCTACTCACGGTAACTCTCTTTCTCACAGAGCTCCTGGTTCTATTGGTCAAAACCAATCTCCAGGTCGCGTATTCAAGGGTAAGAAGATGGCCGGTCACATGGGTAGTCGTAAATCTACGGTTCAATCTTTAGTTATCGTACGTGTTGATGCCGATAAGCAGTTACTCCTTATTAAAGGTGGTATCCCAGGTGCTACGAATTCAAACGTGATAATCACGCCAGCTGTAAAAGCATCTGCTTAAGGAGGTATTAAATGAATTTAAATACCGTTAACGGTCAAACGTTGGAAGTTTCCGAAGTTGCTTTCGGAAGAGAGTTTAACGAAGCATTGATCCATCAGGTTGTTTTGTCATTCCTAAGCAATGGCAAGCAAGGTACAAAAGCACAGAAAACTCGTGCTGATGTTCGTGGTGGTGGAAAGAAGCCTTGGAAGCAAAAGGGTAGCGGTCGTGCTCGTGCAGGTACTCGTTCTAGCCCAATCTGGCGTTCAGGTGGTGTAACATTCGCTGCTAAGCCACATGTTTCCGAGCAAAAAGTAAACAGAAAAATGTATCGTGCTGCTATGGCAAGCATTCTTTCTGAACTTGTTCGTCAAGAAAGACTAGTTGTAGTTGACAGTATTTCTATTGAAGAGCCAAAAACTAAGCAATTTAAAGCTTGGTTGGCTGCAAACAGCCTTGAAGGTAAGGTTTTTGTTGTTCAAGAAGAAATCACTGAAAATGTTTACCTAGGTGCTCGTAACCTTGTAAACGTAGCCTTATCTGATGTGCTTGCACTTGATCCAGTTACTCTTGTTAACGCTGATAAAGTTGTTGTTGAAGTTGCAGCTCTTAGAAAAATCGAGGAGATGTTCTCATGAAAAGTGTAGTAGATCTTTACAAAGTCATCAAATCTCTAAGATTGAGCGAGAAGTCTGCAAGAGAAAACGAAAAAAACACTTTCGTATTTGAAGTAGATATCGCTGCTGATAAGCGTGCTGTTGCTGATGCTGTTGAGCTTTTCTTTAACGTTAAAGTTAAAAGAGTAAACACGACAATTTCTAAAGGTAAGCAAAAGTATTTCAGAGGCACTGTTGGCAAACGTCCTGACACTAAGAAAGCATATGTGACATTAGCTGATGGCTATTCCATTGATGCATTTGGTGCAGAGTAACGTCAAGGTAGCATCTCAATATAATTGAGTAAGGTTTTAATATGGTTTTAATGAAAGCTAAACCTACCTCCCCAGGTCGCAGGTTTGTTGTCAAAGTTAAAAATGATGAGCTGTACAAAGGCAGACCTTTTCAAGCTCTAACAGAGCCAAAGAAAAGAAGTGGTGGCCGTAACAACCAAGGTCGTATCACTACTCGTCATATTGGTGGTGGTCATAAAAGACTTTACCGTGTAATTGACTTTAAGCGTCAAAAAGACGGTATTCCAGCTGTTGTTGAGCGTCTAGAGTACGATCCAAACAGAACTTCTTTCATCTGTCTTCTTAAGTATGCAGATGGTGAAAGACGCTACATCCTTCAGCCTAAGGGTGTAAAAGTTGGTGATGTTTTACAATCTGGTGATAACGTTTCTATCGCTCCAGGTAATACAATGCCACTAAGAAACGCTCCTCTTGGTTCTTTGGTTCACGCTGTTGAGCTTAAGCCAGGTAAAGGTGCACAAATGGCTCGTAGTGCTGGTGCTTCTGTTCAATTGCTAGCAAAAGAGCAAGGCTTCGCCACACTTCGTTTAAGATCTGGTGAAGTTCGTAAGGTTTCTTTGGATTGCCGCGCTACTATGGGCGAAGTTGGTAATTCAGAGCATAGCTTAGAGTCTTTAGGTAAGGCTGGTGCGAAGAGATGGAGAGGCGTTAAGCCAACCGTTCGAGGCGTAGCAATGAACCCGGTAGACCATCCACACGGTGGTGGTGAAGGCCGTACTTCTGGTGGCCGTCATCCTGTAACTCCATGGGGCGTGTCCACTAAAGGGCATAAGACTCGTAAAAATAAACGAACTGACAAACTTATTGTTCGTCGTCGCACGAAGTAAGATCAGTTTTTAACATATTAAGGAGTTTGGTGTGCCAAGGTCACTAAAAAAAGGTCCATTCGTGGACGCTCATCTTTTAAAGAAAGTAGAAAAAGCTTTGGAATCTACGAGCCGCAAGCCAATAAAAACTTGGTCTCGTCGTTCAATGATATTGCCTCAAATGGTTGATCTAACTATCGCTGTTCATAATGGTCGCGAACATGTACCAGTTCTTATTAATGAACATATGGTTGGTCATAAACTTGGTGAGTTTGCTCTAACGCGTACTTACCGTGGCCATATTGTTGATAAGAAAGCTAAGCGATAAGGGGTTTTATCATGCAAGTTACAGCAACATTGCGTAGAGCGATGGTATCGCCACAGAAAGCACGCTTAATTGCCGATCTTATTCGCGGTAAAGGCATCAACGAAGCGGTTTCTATTTTAGAATTCAGCCCACAAAAATCTGCAAAAATCTTCAAGAAGCTTTTGTTGTCTGCAGTTGCAAACGCTGAAGATCGTATGGATCAGTTCGATGACTACATCAACATCGATGACCTTAAGGTTTCTACAGTATTTGTAAATGAAGGCATGCGATTGAAGCGTATTATGCCTAGAGCGAAAGGGCGCGCGGATAGAATCGTTAAACGTACATCCCACGTCACAATTAAAGTGTCTGTGTAAATTTGGAGTTTAATAATGGGACAAAAAGTACACCCAACCGGCATACGCTTGCGCATTACTAAGAATCATTCTTCTGTTTGGTACGCTACGCCAAAAAACTACCGTCACCTTCTTCTAGCTGACGTTCAGGCTCGTGACTACCTTATGCAGAAACTTAAGCAAGCTGCGGTAAGTGAAGTTTTAATCCAGCGCCCTGCTGATAACGCTCATATCGTTATTCGTTGCGCTCGTCCAGGTATCGCTATCGGACGTAAAGGTGAAGACGTTGAGAAACTACGTGAGCAAATGGCTGACCGTCTTGGTGTGCCTGTTCATATCAGCGTTGAAGAAATTCGTCGCCCAGACCTTGAGTCAAAACTTGTTGCAGAGTCTATCGCTTCTCAGCTTGAAAAGCGTGTAATGTTCAGACGTGCTATGAAGCGTGCTGTACAATCTGCGATGAAAGCAGGCGCTAAAGGTATCAAAGTACAAGTTTCTGGCCGTCTTGGCGGTGCTGAAATCGCTCGTACAGAGTGGTACAGAGAAGGACGTGTGCCTCTACATACACTTCGTGCTGATGTTGACTACGGCGTTGGTCGTGCAGAAACAACATATGGTTCAATCGGCATCAAGGTTTGGATCTTCAAAGGAGAGTTGCTAGAGCCACTAGAGCTACCAACAAAAATTGGTTCTCAGTCTCAAGAAGATAAGGCAACTGCGTAAGAATTATTCCGGCGAATAACGCCGAGTTAGAGGATTGCTGAAATGTTACAGCCAAAGCGTACAAAATTCAGAAAACAGTTCAAAGGCCGCAACAGAGGTCTTGCTCAAAGAGGTGGCGATATTTCTTTTGGTGCAATCGGTCTTAAAGCTGTTGAGCGTGGTCGTATGACTGCTCGACAGATTGAAGCGGCACGTCGAGCTATGACTCGACACATCAAAAGAGGTGGTAAAATTTGGATCCGTGTGTTCCCAGACAAGCCAATCTCTAAAAAACCACTAGAAGTTCGTATGGGTAAAGGTAAAGGTAATGTTGAGTACTGGGTTGCTCAAATTAAGCCTGGTAAAGTCCTTTATGAAATGGAAGGTGTTTCCGACCAGATCGCAATTGAAGCTCTAAATCTGGCTGCAGCGAAAATACCTTTTAAAACAACAATTGTTAAAAGGGTGGTGATGTAATGAGCCAGAAAACAATTGCAGATCTAAAAGCACTTGATGCAGATGCACTTAAGTCTGAGCTTGAAAATGCTTGTAAAGAGCACTTTGAGCTTTCTCTAAAGCACAAAGCAGGTTCACTTAAGCAAACTCATCTTATCCGCGCTTCGCGCAGACAGATTGCTCGCTTAAATACACTTATTCACGCTAAGAGGTCTTAATAGAGATGTCTGATCAAGTAACAAATGAAACAGCAAAACAAGCCCGTACTGTGGTAGGTAAAGTCGTCAGCAATAAAATGGACAAGACTATCGTTGTTCTAGTTCAGCGTCGAGTTAAACATGCCCTTTACGGCAAGTACATGACTAAGTCTACAAAGCTAAAAGTTCATGATGAGAACAACGTAGCGAATGAAGGTGATGTGGTTGAGATTCAAGAGTCTAAGCCAATCTCCAAATTCAAGACTTGGACACTAGCTAAAGTCCTAGAGACATCACCAGTTTAATAGTATTGTCCTGGTGATTCTGGACTTGGAGGAAAAACATGATTCAAATGCAATCTGAACTTGATGTTGCTGACAACAGTGGTGCACGTCGAGTTGAATGTATAAAAGTACTAGGTGGTTCTAAGCGTCGTTACGCTGGTATCGGTGACGTTATCCGTGTTTCCATTAAAGAAGCTAACCCACGTGGTAAAGTGAAAAAAGGCGATGTTGTTTTTGCAGTTGTTGTCCGATGCAAAAAAGGTGTACGCCGTAGCGATGGTTCCGTAATCCGTTTTGACGATAGCGCTGTTGTTCTTCTAAACAACAACAAGCAACCTATCGGTACGCGTATTTTTGGACCAGTAACAAGAGAACTTCGTGGTGAGCAATTCATGAAGATCATTTCTCTAGCTCCAGAAGTTCTTTGAGGTGCATGATGAAAAAGATTAAAAAGAGCGACAAAGTAATTGTACTTACTGGGCGGAGCAAAGGTGTTATCGGTGAAGTTCTCTCCGTTAATGGCGACAAATGCGTAGTTTCTGGCGTAAATATCGTTAAAAAACATCAAAAGCCAAACCCTAATCTTGGTATCAGCGGCGGTATCGTTGAAAAAGAAGCAGCTATTCATATTTCAAATGTAGCGCTTCTTAACCCAAATACTAACAAGGCTGATAAAGTACGTATCGAAATCGGTGAAGATGGACGCAAGAAGCGTGTATTCAAGTCCGATTCCTCAGCGGTTTAAAGTTAGGTGGAAATATGGCTGATTTAAAAAAATATTACCAAGACGTTGTAGTTCCCAAGCTACAAGAAGAATTGGGACTAAAAAGCGTAATGCAAGTGCCACGCATCAAGAAAATCACTCTAAACATGGGTGTTGGTGAAGCTGCACTTGATAAGAAAGCAATTGAAGGCGCTCTAGCTGTATTGCTTTCTATCTCTGGCCAAAAACCAGTAGTAACTAAGGCTCGTAAGAGTGTTGCTGGTTTCAAAATCCGTCAAGGTTGGCCAATTGGTGCAAAGGTTACTCTACGTAACAAGAACATGTATGAGTTCTTGGATCGTCTAGTTAACGTTGCAATCCCTCGTATCCGTGACTTCCGTGGTCTTAATCCAAAGGCATTCGATGGTCGTGGTAACTATAGTATGGGTCTTAAAGAGCAAATCGTTTTCCCTGAAATCGATTTTGACTCCATCGATAAAATCAGAGGTCTTGATATTACTATCACTACTGATGCTGCTAACGATGATCAAGCAAAAGCTCTTCTAGAAGCATTCAATTTCCCACTACGTAAGTAACATCGGAGATAATTATGGCGAGTAAATCGGTTATCGAGAGAGAAAAGAAAAGAGCTGCGTTAGTGGAAAAATACTGGCGTAAAAGAGAAGAACTACGTTCGATTCTAAAAAGCCAAGACGCAACTCCAGAAGAAAAATGGGCTGCTCAAATGGCTCTTCAGAAGTTACCACGTGATTCTTCTCCAATCAGACGTCGTAACAGATGTGGACTAACAGGTAGACCTCACGGCTATTACAGAAAGTTTGGTTTGGGTCGTAACAAGTTAAGAGAACTTGCTATGAATGGCGAGATCCCTGGTTTAGTCAAATCAAGTTGGTAATAGAGGTTTAACCATGAGTTTACAAGATCCAGTATCTGATATGCTTGTCAGAATTAAAAATGCACAAGCTGTTTCTAAGAAATTTGTTAAATTTCCAGCTTCAAAATTAAAAACTTCTATTTTAGAAGTTCTTAAGGATGAAGGTTACATCGCTGACTTCCAAACAAGTGAAGAACTAAAGGCTGAGACTCAAGTAGAACTTAAGTACTACGATGGTCAGGCAGTTATCGAAGAAATTCGTCGCATCAGCCGTCCAAGTCTACGTATCTACAAAGGTGCAACAGAGCTGCCTGTAGTTAAAGGCGGTCTTGGTATTGCGATTGTTTCAACATGCCAGGGCGTTATGACAGCGTCCAAAGCGCGTGCAAAAAATTTAGGCGGTGAGCTCCTTTGTGTGGTAGCTTAGTCCTTCTTTAGTTTATGGACTTCAATGGTGGGTCAATATGTCTCGAGTAGCAAAGAATCCGATTGCCATCGTTAGTGGTGTCGAGGTTAAAGTAGAAAATGATGTTGTTCGAGTAAGTGGTAAGCTGGGTAAATTAGATTTTACCCTTCATCACTTAGTCGAAGCGACTGTAGAAGATGGTGTAGTTCGTGTTGCTCCTAAGAATGCTTCAAATAAGCAAGCTTGGGCTCAAGCAGGTACTGCGCGTGCAATTATTGCAAACATGGTTAAAGGTGTAAGCGAAGGTTTTGAAAAGCGTTTACAGCTAGTTGGTGTTGGTTACAGAGCGGCGCTTAAAGGTAAGGTACTAAACCTTGTTCTAGGTTTTTCTCACCCTGTCGATCACGTTCTACCTGAGGGTGTAACTGCTGAAGTTCCTACTCAGACAGAGATCGTACTTCGCAGCTCTAATAAAGAACTTCTTGGCGAAGTAGCTGCTAACATCCGTGGTTACCGTCCACCAGAGCCATATAAAGGTAAAGGTGTACGTTATGCGGACGAGCACGTACGTCGTAAAGAAGCGAAGAAGAAGTAGGGGTTGATATGAACAAGTTTCAAGCAAGAGAAAGACGCGCTCGTAAAACTCGAGCCAAAATTAAGTCTCTAGGCGTTAGCAGACTTTGTGTATTCCGTACACCTCGACATATCTATGCTCAAGTAATTGGTGAGCAAGGTAAAATCCTAGCATCAGCAAGCAGCATCGATAAAGATCTGCGCGGTAAAGTTGGTAGCAATATTGCTGCTGCTGAAGCTGTTGGTGCACTAGTTGCTGAAAGAGCTGTTGCTAATGGAGTTACTAAAGTTGCGTTTGATCGTAACGGTTTCAAATTCCATGGTCGCATTAAAGCGTTGGCTGACAAAGCCCGCGAAGCTGGTTTGAACTTCTAAGGCGGAATATAATTATGGCGAGAGAAGAAAGACGCGAAGAAAAAGCTTCTGATGGCTTGCAAGAAAAATTAGTGCAAGTTAATCGAGTAGCAAAAGTTGTTAAAGGTGGTCGTATTTTTGGTTTCACAGCACTAACTGTAGTTGGTGATGGTAACGGTCGTGTAGGTTTCGGCCGTGGTAAAGCAAGAGAAGTGCCTCTAGCAATTCAAAAAGCTTTAGACAGTGCTAAGAAAAATATGATCACTGTTGAACTAGATGGTACAACGCTAGTTCACCAAGTAACTGCAAGACATGGTGCTTCCAAAATTTTCATGCAGCCTGCAAGTGAAGGTACAGGTATCATCGCTGGTGGCGCAATGCGTGCACTGCTTGAAGTACTAGGTGTTCAAAACGTTCTTGCTAAGTGTTACGGCAGCACAAACCCAGTAAACGTTATCAGAGCTACATTTGAAGGTCTGAAGAAAATGACTACTGTTGAGCGTGTTGCTGCTAAGCGTGGCAAAACAGTTGAAGAAATTTTGGGGTGATAAAATGAGTGGTACAGTTACTGTAAAACTAGTAAAAAGCACAAATGGTCGCCTTAAGAAGCATATTGATTGTGTTAAAGGTCTAGGACTACGTAAAATTGGTTCTACATCTACTCTTGAGGACACTCCATCCGTAAGAGGCATGATTAATAAAGTAAGTTATTTGCTTGAGATTGTATCCTAAGGTATTCGCGTACCTTAGATACGCTACGCAAGAGTAAGGTGTTCAAGATGAAACTTAATGAATTAGAACCAGCGCTAGGTAGTAAAACAGCTCCTAAGCGTGTTGGCCGTGGTATTGGTTCAGGTCTGGGTAAAACTTGTGGTTCAGGTCACAAGGGTCAAAAAGCCCGTTCTGGCGGTACAGTTAAGCCAGGCTTTGAAGGCGGTCAAATGCCTATTCAAAGACGTCTACCTAAGTATGGCTTTACATCTCGTAAGTCTCTAACGCATGAAAAAGTGCGCAGTGCAGAGCTAGCTAAAGTTGATGCTGAAGTAGTTACTTTAGAAACTCTAAAAGATGCTGGCCTTGTTAAGAAGACAACTAAGTCTGTAAAAATTTACCTTTGTGGTGAGCTTAACAAAGCAGTTGCTGTTCAATCAAATGCACAGCTTCTAGTATCTAAAGGTGCTAAAGAGTCAATTGTTGCAGCTGGTGGCAGCGTAACAACTGAAGAAGCACAAGTAGCTTAAATATAGGAAAAGACCTGCAGGAGCGTGACACCAATGGCAAACACACCGAATATTCCGCCAATGTTAGCAAATAAACTTGGCGAGTTATGGGCTAGACTACGATTCGTTTTTTTAGCGATGGTCGTGTACAGAATTGGTGCTCACATTCCAGTTCCAGGTGTTAACCCAGTCGCTCTTGAGCGACTTTTTACACAGAATGACGGCACGATTGTTGGCCTGTTTAACGTGTTTTCGGGTGGCGCTCTGGAGCGAATGAGCGTTCTTGCATTAGGTATTATGCCTTATATTTCAGCTTCTATTATTATTCAGCTCCTCTCGGCAGTTCACCCTGCTCTTGAGCAGCTGCGTAAAGAAGGTGAGTCTGGGCGAAGAAAAATAACACAATATACGCGTTATGGTACTCTAGCTCTTGCAATCATCCAGTCGTTCGGTATGGCAGTCGCCCTTCAAAGTCAGGGTATTGCACTATCTGCTGGCCCAATATTTTTATTAACATCAGTTATCTCCTTGGTTTCAGGGACAATGTTTTTGATGTGGCTCGGGGAGCAGATCACTGAACGTGGTATTGGCAATGGTATTTCACTCATTATCTTTGCTGGTATTGTTGCAGGTCTACCAGGTGCTGTAGCTCAAGTATTCGAAATGGCAAGAGAAGGCTCGTTGCACGTTGTTTCATTGCTTCTATTGCTTGCTATAGCTGTAGGTGTTATTGCCTTTGTCGTATTTATGGAGAAGGCGCAAAGACGTCTGAAAGTTAATTACGCAAACCAAAGAATGGGTGGTGGTATTCCATCTCGTTCTGCAAATTCAAGCCATTTACCTCTTAAAGTAAATATGGCCGGTGTGATCCCACCAATATTTGCAACAAGTTTGCTTCTATTCCCTGCTAGTATCAGCCAATGGTTGGGTGACGCACAGGGCCTAGGTTGGCTTCAGAATGTTGGACGTACTTTGGCACCAGGCGAACCATTGTATTTAGTATTGTTTTCGATTGGCATTATTTTCTTCTGCTTCTTTTATACAGCACTAGTCTTTAATGCTCGTGAACTGGCTGATAACTTGAAAAAATCCGGTGCATTTTTACCTGGCGTTCGTCCTGGTGAGCATACGGCGCAGTATATCGATAAGGTTCTATCTAGACTCACGTTGGTTGGATCTATCTATATTACAGCAGTCTGTTTATTGCCAATGTTTTTACAAACATGGCTAAAAGTTGATTTCTATCTCGGCGGTACCTCCTTACTTATTGTGGTTGTCGTTGTGATGGATTTGGTTGCCCAGATATTTGAGTACATTCAACAGAAGCAATATGAGCCACTGTTGAAGAAGCGCGGTAAAGTATCTGGCAGTAAAGTGTAGCGGAGCGACTTGTAAAGGTCTCGCTCCCCATGTACAATACACCGTTTTCGGCAGGTATGGTCGGATAGGCTATTGGTGGTAGAGGTATTCAATGAAAGTACAAGCTTCAGTAAAGAAAATATGTCGGAAGTGTAAAGTTATACGTCGTAACGGATCTGTAAGAATCATATGCAGTGCAGATCTAAAGCATAAACAACGCCAGGGTTAATCTGGTTTTATTTAGTATGATGGAGAGTTTTGATGGCGCGTATTGCAGGTGTTAACATCCCAGACAATAAGCATGTTGTTATCTCATTAACATATGTATTCGGTGTTGGTAAGAAAATCGCTCAAGATATTTGTCAAGCCCTAAGTCTTGATCCAACTACAAAAGTTAAGGATCTATCTGATGAGGTTCTTGATAAAGTGCGTGCAGAAGTTGCTAACTACCAAGTAGAAGGTGATCTTCGAAGAGAAATTGCTATGAATATCAAGCGTCTTATGGATCTTGGTTGTTACCGCGGAATCCGACACCGTCGAGGTCTTCCACTACGCGGGCAGAGAACTAAAACAAACGCTCGTACGCGTAAAGGTCCTGCTAAACCAATTCGTAAGTAATTGAAATAAGCTACCTTAATTCCCTCGGGGAATTTTATTAAATAGGTTAGATTAAAGAGTTTATTATGGCAAAGACACCAGTTAAGCAACAAAGAAAAAAATCACGTAGAGCGGTAAGTGATGGGGTTGCTCATATTCATGCATCCTTTAACAACACACTTATCACAATGACAGATAGACAAGGTAATGCTCTAAGTTGGGCTACTGCTGGCGGTTCTGGTTTCAGAGGTTCCAGAAAGAGCACTCCTTTCGCAGCACAGGTTGCTTCTGAAAGAGCAGCTCAAGCAGCTATCGATATCTATGGTCTTAAGAACGTTGAAGTTCTAGTTAAAGGCCCAGGACCAGGTCGTGAATCTGCTGTTAGAGCACTTCACAGTGTTGGTCTAAAAATTAACAGTATCGTAGACGTAACACCGATTCCTCATAATGGATGTCGTCCACCTAAGAAACGTCGCGTGTAAGTTGGAGCATTAAAATGGCAAGATATACTGGACCAAAATGTAAGCTTTCTAGAAGAGAAGGCGTTGACTTAGGTCTTAAAAGTGGCGTTAAGTCCCATGAATCTAAGTGCAAACCTACTGCACCAGGTCAACACGGCGCTAAAAGAGGTAGACTTTCTGACTACGGTCTTCAGCTTCGTGAAAAGCAAAAAGTAAGAAGAAGCTTTGGTGTACTTGAAAAGCAATTCAGAAACTACTATAAGTTAGCAGCAAGAAAGAAAGGCGCAACTGGTGAAATTCTTCTTCAGCTTCTTGAAACTCGTTTAGATAACGTTGTTTATCGTATGGGTTTTGGTGCTACAAGAGCGGAAGCCCGTCAGCTTGTTAGCCATAAGTCTATTGTAGTAAACGGTCAGGTTGTTAACATCGCTTCTTACCAAGTTAAGCCAGGTGATGTTGTTGAAGTGCGTGAGCGCTCCAAAGAACAACTAAGAATTAAAAATGCTCTAGATCTAGCACAACAACGTGGTTTCGTTGAGTGGATCGAAGTTGATGTTGCTAAAAAATCTGGCACATTCAAATCTATCCCAGAGCGTAGCGATCTAGGTGCAGATATTAACGAAAACCTCATTGTCGAGCTTTACAGTAAATAAACCGGGGGCACATATGCAGCAACAAGGTGAGTTTCTAGTACCTCAGTCCATTGGATTGCAACAAATATCCAAAAGGAAAGCAAAGGTAACTCTAGATCCACTAGAGCGAGGTTTTGGTCATACCTTGGGTAATGCACTACGTCGTATCTTGTTATCAAGTATGCCTGGTGCGGCTCCAGTTTCTTGTGAGATTTCTGGTGTACGTCATGAATATTCTTCTATTGAAGGTGTTCACGAAGATGTAATGGATATCATGTTGAACCTGAAAGGTGTAGCGGTACGTTTGATTAATCGTGACGAAGCAATCCTTGAGGTTGATAAAACAGGTCCTTGCGTAGTGCTTGCATCTGATTTTGCTCCTGTCAGTGGTGTTGAGATCATTAACGAAGATCAAAAACTAGCTACTTTAAGTGAAGGTGCTCGCCTTCACTTAAGAGTGAAGTTTAAGATGGGTCGTGGTTACCAGCCAGCAGAAATGAGTGATACTGATTCTTCGGTAATTGGTAAACTCCGTTTAGATGCTAGCTTTAGCCCAATTTCCCGTGTTAACTACACTGTTGAGAATGCTCGTGTTGAACAGCGTACGGATCTTGACAAGTTAGTAATCGAACTTGAGACTAACGGTACTATTGATCCTGAAGAAGCAATTAAACGTGCAGCACGTATTCTTCAACAGCAATTAACAGTATTTGTTGATCTTGAACAAGAAACAAGTCAAAAAGTTGATGAAGTAGAAGAGACATTTGATCCTATCCTTCTTCGTCCAGTTGATGATTTGGAACTTACAGTTCGATCTGCAAACTGCTTAAAAGCTGAAAATATTTACTATATCGGTGATCTTGTACAGAAAACCGAAGTTGAGTTGCTGAAAACGCCAAATTTGGGTAAGAAGTCCTTAACTGAAATTAAAGAAGTTCTTGCTCAGCGAGGCCTTGGTCTAGGAGCGCGCTTGCAGAATTGGCCACCATCAGCTCTTAAAAATGACGAGAGATATACTAGATCGCGTTAATTAATAACGTTATCACAAAGTATTTTTAGAATTAGTTCATCGGCCTAATTATTTAGGCCGAAGAGTGTGAGGAAGTGAAATGAGACATCGTAAAGCCAATAAAAAGCTTGGCCGTACTAGTGCCCACAGGCAAGCTATGTTCAAGAACATGGCAAACTCTTTGTTTGAGCATCAGCTGATTAAAACAACTGTAACAAAAGCTAAAGAGCTACGTCGTGTTGCTGAGCCTTTAATTACTATCGCTAAGAAAGGTGATACTGTTGCAAACCGTAGACTTGTATTTGATCGTACACGTTCTAAAAAGTCAGTCGGTATCCTTTTTGACGAGCTAGCGCCACGTTATGCACAGCGTCCAGGTGGTTACATCCGTATTCTTAAGTGTGGCTACCGTGTAGGTGATGCTGCGCCTATGGCTTATGTTGAGCTAGTTGATAGACCAGCTCCAGAAGAGTTTGAAGTAGCTCTTTCTGAAGAGTCAAAAGAAGTTCTAGAAGCTTCTAAAAAAGACGCTGAGTAATACTTAGAGTCAAAAAAACGCCAGAAATGGCGTTTTTTTTTGTCTTTAAAATATCAAAGCTTTTACTTTATAGGCAAAAGCCGAGCTTCTTAAAGTTCTATGTAAACATTGTCAATTAAGCGAGTTTTATTGAGATAGCAAGCTGCTGCAATGACAAGAGATCTAGATGAATCATTGATATCTTTTGTGAGAGTTTCTGCATTCAAGATTTCAAAGTAATCTACTTTAAATCCATGTTCAACAAGTGCTATTCGTGCATGTTCTTCAAGGCTTGATGGATAGTTTGCGTCACTTAGTTTGGCTGGTTTCGCTTCAATATCTTGTTTTGCCTGCGTTAAAACCTTAAAGAGATTTGCTGCAGTGCACTTTTCATCATCTGTTAAATAATTGTTACGAGAACTCATTGCAAGGCCTGAAGACTCCCTAACAATAGGATGCCCAATAATTTCTACAGGCATGAAAAGCTCTTTACATACTCGTTTAATAACGAGTAATTGCTGAAAATCTTTTTCCCCAAAGATAGCTTTTGTAGGTTGTACAATATTTAGAAGCTTGGTAACAACTGTTGCAACGCCAGTGAAGAAATGAGGTCTTGAAATGCTGCAAAGCATAGTATCAAGTCTTGGGCAAATTACTTGTGTGTATTCCTCGTTTCCAAATGGATAGAGCTCCGGTTTAGCAGGTAAAAATACAATATCGATACCAAGACTTTGAAGCTTTTTAATATCTGCGTCAGGTGTTCTTGGATAGGTATCAAAATCCTCATTAGGCCCAAACTGTGCTGGGTTAACATATATGCTGACTACAGCTATGTCTGCAGTTTCTTTTGCTTGTTTTGCGAGAGATATATGACCTTCGTGTAAGTTGCCCATTGTTGGCACGAATGCAATTGTTTTTCCAGCTTGTTTCGAAGCAATACTGAATTCTTGCATTTCTTGAGCAGAAGCAATAATTTTCATGCTGTTATTTCTCACTAATTATTTAAAACAGTGTTCTGGAGCAGGGTACTTGCCAGTAATAACTTCATCTCTATAAAGTGTGAAAGCACCAGCAATATCCTGAGCTTCACGCATGTAATTTTTAACAAACCGGGCTTTTGGACCAGCAGGAATGCCTAATAAGTCATAGCCAACTAAAATTTGTCCATCACAATCTGGGCCTGCACCAATGCCAATAATTGGTGCTTTAATTGCTTTGTAGAGCTCTTTAGTAACGGCTGCTGGTATGCATTCTACAAGAACGATATCTGCACCAGCTTGCTCAAGTGTGACCGCTGTTTCAATGAGTACCTGTGCAGAGTCTTTATCTTTAGCTTGTGCTTTAAAGCCGCTTAGGCTATGAACAGCCTGAGGTGTGAGACCTAAGTGAACGCAAACAGGTACTCCTTGGCTTTTAAGTGTCTTGATAAGAGGTGCAAGTGATGCATCACCTTCAAGCTTGATCATATGAGCACCAGCTTGCATGAGCTTCATGGATGCATCTAAGCCAGCTTCTAGGGTTCTAGCGCCCATAAATGGCATGTCAGACATGATAAGAGCATTTTTAGTTTGGCTTGCTACAGCTTTTGTGTGGTAACAGATATCTTCTACCGTGACAGGTAGAGTTGAGTTTCCACCTTGTATAACCATACCAAGGCTGTCACCTACAAGGAATACTTCAATCCCTGCAGCATCTGAAACTTGGGCAAATGTTGAATCATAGCAAGTGACAGAGGCAAATTTCTCATTCTTGGCTTTTTTCTGTCTTAAAGCATCAATTGTGATTTTCAATGGATTCTCCTTGAGCTGTATAGACTTTCTTAATTGAATCATCATGTAATACTGATGCAAGTGAAAGTGCTTTTTGGCCGTTAGGTAATACTAATTCGGGTGCAATTTCTGCCATTGGAGTAAGGACAAAGGCTCTTTCATGTAATCCAGGGTGAGGCAGCTGCAGGAAATCTGTTTTTTGTTGGATGTCACCAAACATTAAAAGGTCTAAATCTAAAGTTCTTGGTCCCCAGCGAATTTCTTTTTTGCGATCGCGACCAAAAAGAGTCTCAATCTTTTGCAGTTCTATTAATAGTTCTTCAGGGCTTTTAGTGTATTCAAAAGAGCATACACCGTTTAAATAATCAGGTTGTTCAGGACCCATTGGTGGGGTCTTGTAAATAGAAGAGGCCTTAAAGCTAGTAAGGCCATTAAGAGCTTGGATGTGTTTGAATGCACCAAGAATCTGCTCAAGCGTTTGGCCCTTATTAGAGCCAAAGCTAATAAAAACTTGTTCAGACATATTATTTACGCCTTGAATTACCTGATCTTAAATCTTGAAGAAGCTTTTTACGGCTCTCTGGTGATGCTGTTTGAAGATTAAGCCACCATTTTGCAACACCAGGCTCAATATCTGATGCAAGTTCACGAATAACTAAGAAATCAAAAGCAGCCCTGAAGCGTCTGTGTGCAAGTGTTTTAAGTGCGCTTTTGCGTGATGCTCTGCAAAGTCGCTCTTGTAGTTCGAAAATATCTTGCATGGGGCCAGTAAATCGCTTAGGCAGAGCTGTTGTTGAAATTTGTGTTTGAACAACTTGGTTAATTGCTTGATGCAGTGCAAGCATTGGTTGAATATCTTGCTTCATAAAGTGAGCCTGCCAAGCCCGAACAGGAGCCCAAAGAAAAATTGCAAGTAGAAATGATGGTGTTACTGTTTTTCCTTGCAGAATGCGTTTCTCTGTATTGTCCAGTGCTAGATTAATCATCTGGCGCGCGCTGTCATACTCTAGGAAGTGCTGTGTCTGTGGCAGTATGTATTTGAAAATATCATACTTAAGAAGCTGGTCTAGGCACTTTTTGCCATAAGAGCAAATAAATAATTTTTGAAGTTCCTCAAAAAGTCGCGCTGGCGGAATTTCTTTTAAGAGATGTGCGTATTTAGGAATTGCTGCTTCGGTCGCTTCTTCAATATCGAAGTCAAGTTTCGCAGCAAAGCGAAGTGCTCTCAAAATACGAACTGGATCTTCTACAAAACGTACATCAGGGTCACCGATCAGACGAATTTTTTTTGCCTCAATATCTGCAAGTCCATTCACGCCATCAAGAATTTCATTTGCCTGTGGGTCGTAATAGAGTGCATTAATTGTGAAGTCACGACGGATGATATCTTCGTCGAGAGAACCAAATGCATTATCCGCTGTTAATATGCCGCTTTTTGCAACTTGCTGGTCTGAAACATTGTTAGAGTCATCATTTGATGCGTCTTTACGAAAGGTAGCGACTTCAACGAGCTCTCCTCTAGAAAAAACATGTGCCAAGCGAAAGCGTCTGCCAATAATACGGCACTTTCTAAAAAGAGGTTTGACACTATCAGGTGGAGCACTTGTAGCTACGTCAAAGTCTTTTGGGTGTAAGCCGAGAAGTGCATCACGAATACAGCCGCCAACAAGAAATGCTTGATGACCTGCGCTTTGCAACGTGCGGACTACGTCTTTAGAGCCTGCGGAAAGAATATTTGGATTAAACGATGGCTCTCTTTTGGTAATTGCAGTGCAATTGTTAGGGTCCGATGAATCGGTGCCGAAATTTGATGAAGGCATAAATCTGAAACTCTTAATTTGAAGCGTTGAGCGGTTAAACCTAAAGCCCGCATAAAAGAAACATCTTTGGTTCTTTTGTTATAAGAGCGGCTTCTCTATCAACAGAACAGCGCTGTTCATGACCAACCTTAATTTATAATACAAAAGTTTAGCTGATACTTTTGTATTTGATCAGTTGAATGTTAAGCGCGGAGTATATCACTTTATTAGGCTTCTGTCTCAATAGCATTTGTTACTTTTGGCCCTAAAAAAGACACAGGTAATGCAAGTTTTTTTATGGTTGTTAATTCAATAAGTTGATGAAAATGTGAACTGGTTCTCAGACTAATTGCTCTCATTTAGCTATCATTGTGCCTCGGTTACGGACGTATTAAGGGCTATAATTTCAGAGTCCTTGTCGAATTAAGGTTTACGTACAGGAAGTGACCCTAGATTTAGGGGTGTAATCAAATCACCAATAATTAACAACAAGATTTTATAGCTATAAAAGCTATTCCTTTTTTCTATGTGAGGAGTTTTATTATGATGGCAATGAGTGCGGCTGAAAAACAGCGGTTGAATGAAGGTATGAAAAGGGTGCCTGCTGCATCTTGGAATGGTTTTAGGATGTTATGCCACGACTGGCGTCTGGATCGAGAAGATGGTGGGGCGCTTTTGAGGCTTGGAAAATTACATATGATGGGTTCATGGAGCCTTGATCATGAAATGTTTCTGAATCAAGACCAGATGCAGCGCTTAGGTTATTTGTTGGCTGTTGATTATGAATTAAGACGACTGTCTGCAGATCCACTGGTAATTATGCGGTGGTTGCATCTACCTAGAAGAACTGGTCGCTTTGTTGGTAAGACACCTTTTTCAGCAATGTGTCGCGCTGATACCCAGGACTTAGGTTTAATGATCTTAGAGTTAATGGATGCTCGAAATTTGTTAGATCTTTTCTGATCGGAGAGAGGTCAACACTTTTCTTAAAAAAGTTAAAAAAAGTGTTGACATATCTTATACCTCCACCTATTATGGCCTCACCACGTCGGGTGTTACACCATTAATACTTAAGGCGTCCGGTTCAGCTGCTAAAGCTTAAACGGGGCTATAGCTCAGCTGGGAGAGCGCAACACTGGCAGTGTTGAGGTCAGCGGTTCGATCCCGCTTAGCTCCACCATCACTGTCCCCTTCGTCTAGAGGCCTAGGACATCGCCCTTTCACGGCGGTAACAGGGGTTCGAATCCCCTAGGGGACGCCACTTTTTACTAAGTGGGTTGTGATTCGAAATTAAAACTGAGGTTTGCCTCGGTTTTTTTTTGCCTGAAATTTGTGTTGGCTTGTCATAATCAAGAGATTTGAGAATAAATAAAAAATAATTTAAAAAAGTGTTGACAGGTTGGCGTATTATGCATACTATAGCTCTCGCTACGGCGTGAGAGCACAAGCAACTTGCTCGCTAAGTCAAGGCAGTAAAGATTAAGCAATAGCTTACATCTCTTGAAGAGATATCTTCATCATGCTGTCCCCTTCGTCTAGAGGCCTAGGACATCGCCCTTTCACGGCGGTAACAGGGGTTCGAATCCCCTAGGGGACGCCACTTTTTACTAAGTGAGTCATGATTCGAAATTAAAACTGAGGTTTACCTCGGTTTTTTTTTGCCTAAAATTTGTGTTTGCTCATCTTTAATTTAGAATTTTGAGCACAGATAAAAAATTAAAAATAATTTTTAAAAAAGTGTTGACAGGGTGGGTTAATATGCATATTATGTCCTCACCACGACGCAAGAGCACAAGCAAATAGCTAACAACGTCAAGGCAGTAATGATTAAGCAGTAGCTTATATCACTTGAAGAGAAATCTTCATCACGCTGTCCCCTTCGTCTAGAGGCCTAGGACATCGCCCTTTCACGGCGGTAACAGGGGTTCGAATCCCCTAGGGGACGCCACTTCTTCTTTGAAGCATGCGTTGAACTAAAATGATTCAAAAAAACAAAACTCAGCATTCTAGGCCTGAGTTTGCTGTTCCTATAACGTATCCTGATCTTCCAATTTCCCAACATATCTCTGAAATTCAAAAATCACTTGAAATAAACCAAGTTGTTATTGTTATTGGTGAAACTGGTTCTGGTAAAACAACACAGCTACCAAAGCTTTGTTTGGAACAGGGACGAGGTCGCTCTGGTGTTATCATTCATACTCAGCCAAGAAGGCTTGCAGCTAAAGGTATTGCAAAACGTTTGCAAGATGAATTGCAGCAACCGAGCGCTGTAGGTTTAAAAATCCGATTTGATGATAAAACTTCTCCAGATAATTACGTTCAAGTAATGACTGATGGTCTTTTGCTAAATTTATTAGCAAGAGATCCTTTGCTGCGTGACTGCGATACTTTAATTATTGATGAGGCTCATGAACGCTCTTTAAATATTGACTTTTTATTAGGTCTCATCAAAAAGCTTTTAGCAAAGCGACCTGAATTCCGTTTAATAATTACTTCGGCAACAATTAAGCACCATCTATTTTCTGAGTTCTTTAAAAATGCCCCCGTTTTTTCTGTTTCGGGTAGAACTTATCCTGTTGCCGTTCAGTATTTAAGCCAAGACTATTGGGGTTATCACCATCCAGATCCAAAAACATCAGCTGTAGTTGAAGCAGTTGCACGGATTTATAATTTACATAGCCAATTTAAGTTGCCAGAAGTTGAAGAAGGGTATGTAAGGCCACAAAACTTAATTGGTAATCGTACACATACGCTGGATACGCTTGTCTTTTTACCTGGGGAACGTCAAATACATGATGCCGCGCAAGCCCTAAAGCGTGCTTTTCAAGACAAATTTGATATTCTGCCGCTCTATGCTCGTTTAGCAGGGGCTGATCAGTCAAAGGTATTTAATCCTGGTCATAAAGTTCGAATTGTTTTAGCAACAAATCTTGCTGAAACATCCATAACAGTGCCAAGAATAGGCTTTGTTGTTGATTCTGGTTTGGTTCGTACAAGTCGATACTCACAACGACGTAAGGTTCAGCTTTTACCTATTGAGTCGATTTCAAAAGCAAGTGCAGCCCAAAGAGCAGGCCGTTGTGGGCGTATAGCATCTGGTGCTTGTATTCGTCTTTACGATGAGGATGACTTTGAAACACGTCAAGAGTACCCAGAAGCAGAAATTCATCGTACGCATTTAGCGGGCGTTATTCTGCAAATGAAAGCTATGCGTCTTGGTGAGCCTGATAGTTTTCCATTTATTGAGCCACCGGCACAACGCTTAATTAACGATGGGTACCAACTGCTTGAAGAGTTGAGTGCTGTTCAAGATAAACGTGTGACAAAGCTTGGTAAGAAAATGTCACGCTTACCTGTAGATCCGCGAATTGCTCGCATGATTATGTCTGCGGGAGATGCGCTTTACGAGGTGCTCATCATTGCAAGTGCGCTCAGTGTTATGGATGTTATTGAATCCCCTCGTGAAGCACGGGATCAGGTTCGACAGTTCCATAGTCAGTTCCATTCAAAAAACTCAGATTTTATTAGTAAAGTAATTTTATGGCACCGCCTTGAATGGCATCGCCAGCATCTAACACGTAAAGAGTTTCAAGCCTTTTGCGAAAAGCACTTTGTATCAATTGCTCGATTTTATGAATGGCGAGATGTTCATAAGCAACTATTAACGCTTATGAGGCAGGGGGCGCCTAAAGATGAAGTGTTTGAGCTGAAGCCAAAAACGCAATGGGCTCAATATCTCGTTTCTGTTCTCAAGGATAAAAATGCAGATAAACCTTATATAGATTGGCAAGAGCAGTTAACAGAGGGCTCAAATCAACTTATACACATACCAATCATTGCAGCTTTTGCAACACAAATTGCAATGCAAGACTCCGAAACAGGTGGATATATAAGCTGTCGCCAGCGTCACTGTTTTGTGCATCCTTCTTCATTTGTAAAGGTTAAAAAGCCAAATACTAATCCGAAAGCAAATGAGAATTATAAATCGAAGAAGCCACAGAAGGTAAAGCAAGAGTGGCTTGTCATTGGTGAGTTCTTAGAAACGCAAAAACTTTGGGCCCGTCAAGTTGCTAAAGTAGATATCCAGTGGATCTTGCCTCAAGTAAGTCATATGGTGAATTTCACTTATGCAGAGCCTCATTGGTCTAAAAAGATGGGTGCAGTTGTTGCGCAAAGAACTACTCATTTACTGGGCCTAACTCTAAGTAAAAATACGAATCAGCTTTATTCTCATATTGATGCGCAGGTTTGTCGTGAGATTTTTATTCAGACAGCTTTTGTTGAGCAAGGCTTAGGGGATAGTCGTTTTGATCGCTCGCTAACACAGTTTATGCGTACAAACCAAGCTCTTATTGAAGAGGTGGAAGCGCTCGAAGCAAAAGCTCGAACTTCGAGTTTAATGGCCTCCGATGAAGAAATTTATGCGTTTTTCGATAAACAGATACCAGATGATATTATTGATCGACGTTCATTTTTTTCTTGGTGGAAAAAAGAGAAAAAACAAAATCCAGAGCTTCTTACATTTGATCGAGATTGGTTTTTAAAGCGTGATGATGCTTTTGATCAGTTCCCTAAAACCATTAAAATTAATGGTGAAGCCTTCCAGCTTGAGTATCGTTTTGAGCCTGGTCATGAAGATGATGGTGTAACCCTCGTTGTTTCTGATGCCCATTTATTTAAGCTTAACCCTGCTGTACTTGATTGGTTGGTACCGGGTTTAATTACTGAAAAGTGCGAAGCTTTAATCAGAGGCTTACCTAAAGCTGATCGTAAAAAATTTGTACCTGTGCCGCAATTTGTCAGTGCTTTTCTTGCTGCAGAGTACTCAGCTACAGAGCCGTTAACACTCTGCCTTGAAGACTTTGCACGCAAAGTAACAGGGACTCAAATGCGCCAGCTTGATTGGCCTGAGGTTGGTGGACACCTTAAGATGAAGCTTAAGGTTGTTGCAAGCCAAAACCTCAAAAAGGTTCTAGCGAAAGGTGATGACCTTGATGCTTTAAGAGCGCAGCAGCGTGATGGTGCATTGCAAGTTGTTGAAATAAAACCTGTGCCAATAACTGCGAGTAAGGCCAAAAAAGTACAAGATTTAAGGCCAGTCGTTATTTCAAGAATTACAGAGTTACCTGAGATGCTCAAAGCAGCAGGTACTACACCTGAAACTTTTTCAACGCTTGCAGAGAAAGACGGGCAGGTTGTTTTAATTCAAACACCTGATGCTGTTCAGGCTGAAGACTTGCTTTATCAAGGTTTGCAAGCACTCTTAGTATCTCAAACGAATGCTCTTGTGAAATCTTTACGTAAGCCATTTATGCAGCAGCCAAACGTGCGTAAGATGGTTGCAGCTATGAAGGCTGAAAAGTCTTTTGATAATGATGGTCAAAAGCAAGATTACTTTTGGCAGGGCGTATTAAAGGCAGCGTTTGAAAAAACGTTTATGCAGCAGCCTCTTCCAAAAAATGCACAAGAAGCTAAAACATTTTTTGAGGCGCGTACACATTTGTATGGTGCTGTAGAAAAAGCCTTGCAAGACATGACAAAGATTGCAGACTCTCATGTTGATATTAAATACCGCATCAGTTTTTTGCAGAAGAAGAATGCGATAAATTTATCACCAGTAGAGCAAGATTTGCTGTGTCATTATGATTCGCTCTTTTCACTTGAATGGCTTCATACGCCAAGTGAGCATAGGCTTTCTTCATGGTTACCGCTCGTTCAAGGATTAGCGAGTCGACTTGAAAAGATGGGGCAGCGAGGTTCAAAAGATGATGTTGAAGCTCGTCAAATGATGTCTTACCATGATCGAATGGAACAGATTAGAAAAGGGATATCGGCAAAACCACTTGAACTGAAGCGACGTTTAGCTCACTTAACATGGGGTCTACAAGCTGTGCGCTCAGGTATTTTTGCTCAACATATTAAAGTAAACCCTAAGCTCTCCCTGAAAAACTTTATTTCAGAGCTGGGAACCCTCGAAACAGATATGAGAAAAAGCTAAAGAGTTTAAGGCAAAAACTTTAGCTGGAGATAAATATGCAAAGCTTTGAACAAGATATGATTTCCTTAGAATTTGAAGAAGTACAGGCTGTACTTGATGCAATAGAGATGCAAATGTCTGCTTCTGAGCTTCATGGCTATCAAGCAGCTCTTTTAACGATGGGTATTCGTTTTGATGAGCTTGGTTGGTGGGAACAGTTTCTAACAGACTACCCATTTTCTGGTAAAGATACTTTATCTGATGAAGATAAAGCTATGTTTGTGAAGTTACTTGCTCAAACACAGCGTCAGCTTGAAGCGAGTGAGTTTGAGTTTGATCTTTTATTACCAGATGATGATGCATCAATGATCTTAAGAGTTGCATCAATTGCTGAGTGGTGTGCCGGTTATCTATCTGGTATTCAAACTGCAGTAACCCTTGCAACACCTGAGGTTCGTGGTCGAGTCGAGTCTAGCGAACAGATACGAGAAGTTTTAGTTGATTTCAGTGCTATTCGCCAAGCTGATAAGCTCGAAATTAGCGAAGTTGAAGACTTGCTCGAAACTGAGCGTAATTATGCCGAAATTGCAGAGTATGTTCGAGTAGCTGTCATGAATATTAATATGGATATTATGTTGCAGAATCTTGAGGATGCAGAAGAAGCATCAAAAGAGAAGAAGCCGACACTACACTAATAAGAAGCAGCCCTAGAGCTGCTTTTTTTATGCGTATAACAACATGAAAATACGTCTTCACATGAATAAATCAACTCTATGCTGTATTCTGTAATAAACCACAATAGATCAAAGTAGGGAGTTAGTATATGAAGATGCTGGACGCAAGTGAATATCCAAAGCGCCGTGAAGAGCTGACCAAACGCCTCGGCGAAAATTCAGCTATTTTGTTGGCTTCAGGTTCAGAGAAAACACGCAATGCTGATACACACTTTCGCTTTAGAGTCGATTCTGACTTTTATTACTTAACAGGGTTTGCAGAACCTGAAGCTGTTTTTTTATTGCGACCAGGCCATGATGAGCCATCGGTTTTATTTTGCCAAGATCGTGACCCCTTAATGGAACAATGGGAAGGCAAGAGACTAGGCCCAGAAAGAGCACCTGAAGCTTTAAAAATTGCGAAAGCTTACTCAATTAAAGAGCTGCATGAAAAGTTGCCGGCATTATTGAGTGGTGTAGAAACTCTTCATTTTCCAATTGGTCGTTATGAATGGCTAGATCAAGCTGTCGGTAAATGGCAACGAGAGCTTAAAGCAAAAGAAAGACGTGGGCCTCGCGCACCCCTTAACTGGTCTGATGTTGATCGTGTTTTACATTCAATGCGTCAAATTAAATCCAAGGCTGAAATTGAGCAAATGCAAGCTGTTGCTGATATCTCTGTTGCTGCGCATAAAGCTGCAATGAGCCTCTCTCGACCAGGTATTTGGGAATATGAACTTGAAGCTGCAATTATGCATAAATTTATGATGCATGGGTGTCAAGCCGCAGCATATCCTTCAATTGTTGCTGGTGGAGAGAATGCAAATATTCTGCATTACATCAGCAATAATCAAGTGATTAAAGACGGCGACTTAGTGTTAATTGATGCTGGTGGTGAGCTTGATGCTTATGCAGCAGATATTACGAGAACCTTCCCAGTCAATGGTCAGTTTACAAGTGCGCAAAAAGACATTTACAACATAGTGCTGCAGGCCCAATTAAAGGCAATAGAAGCAATTAAGCCAGGAGTTCCATATAAGTCATATCATCAAGCAGCTTTAAATGTTCTTGTTGACGGCCTTATTTCCCTGGGAATGCTTAAAGGAAGTGTTGAAGAGAATATTAAGTCTGAAGCCTATAAACGATTCTACATGCATGGTACAGGCCATTACTTAGGTATGGATGTGCACGATGTAGGCTCATATGTGTGTGGAAAAGAATCGATTGAAATGCAAGTTGGCATGGCTGTTACAGTGGAGCCTGGCTTATATATACCTAACGATGATGATATCCCAGAGGCTTATCGCGGTATTGGTATTCGAATTGAAGATGATATTATAGTGACTGAAAATGGCACGCATAACTTAACCGTTGCAGCGCCTAAAACTGTTGAAGAAATAGAGTCTTGGATGGCATAGGCTAGTCGAGCTAGCTCTGCGTTCATAAAAGGTAAGTAACTATGAAAATCGCTATTGTCGGTGGTGGGCTCGTGGGAGGGCTTGCTGCTGTCAGTATGGCTCGTGCACTCAGTCATCAACCAGAAGTATCTATTGATGTATTTGAACGATTCCCAAGACCTGAGCAGGATAGCTTATCCTATCAAGAGCAATACAATGCACGTAACCTTGTTCTTTCAAGTGCAACTGCAGCTTTTTTGGAAGATATGGCGCTTTGGGAAAATCTGAAACATCTTTTAGTCCCAATCAAGTCATTAAAGGTTTCAAGATTACATGGCTTAGGCCACAGTACAATCGAGTCTCAAGATGAGGGTGTAAACGCACTTGGATATGTAGCAGATATGGCGCTCCTTGCAAAAGCAATCGCCACTTTTGCCGAAGCAGAAACTGCTGTTAATTATCATTACAGTGCAGAAATAAAGTCTATTAAACCTAAAAATGCAGGTTATCAGCTTGCATTTAGCACACCTGATATTTGTACGGACTATGATCTTGTTATGGTTGCAGATGGTCAAAAGTCATGGGTATGTGATGCTCTCGGTATTGCGAGTGATAATGCATCTTATGGTCAGCATGCATTGGTGACGAATGTCACTTTAACTGAAGATGTAGCACCTGTTGCTTACGAGCAATTTATTCCAGGGGGCGCACTGACACTTCTACCATTAACACAATCTGGTTTTAATCGCAGAATGGCGCTTGTATGGATAGACTCTGAAGCCAAATTGAAAGAATTGGAATCGATGCCGGAATCTCAATTCTTGCAAGAGTTATCACAACGTTTATCTCTCGATGCTGAATATGTCGAAAAAGGGAATTCACAAATATACCCTCTCAACTACCAGTTGCGACATGAGCGAGTAAGGCCTCACTTGGTTATTATTGGCAATGCAGCTCAATCACTTCACCCTATTGCTGCCCAGGGCTTCAATCTTGCTGTACGTGATGTTCGAGACTTTATTCAAATGACGCTATTACATCTTGAAAATAATAATAAAGAATTATTCTCTGGCGCTTGGATGGCACAGTTCAGCGCTCAGAGACAAGCAGATGTTTCTAAAGTCAGTGGGTTTGTAAGCACATTAACGAAAGTCTTTTTTAAATCAAGTGCTATGCCTATTCGAGGTTTCTTGCAAGATTTTGCATTGGCAGGTTTTGAATTAATACCAGGTGCTAAAAGAGCTTTATCTCAATTTGCTATGGGTGGACAAAAAAAATCAGGCCGTATTTTTAGAGAAAGAGGTGTGAGGGGTGAATAAGTCAGTGCCATTAATTCGTGAGTTTGATGCTGTCATTGTTGGTAGTGGTGCTGTTGGTACTTTAATGGCCCTGCTGCTCTCTAAAAACACAAATTTAAATATAGCCTTGGTTGATCCAGCACTTAAGAATAATAACTTTGAAAAAGAAATTGACTGGACTAGTCACAGTAGAAGAGTGAGTGCTCTTAATTACACCATTTTTCACAAGCTGCAAAAAGAGCTTAATGTCGACTTAACTGATCTTGTAGAGCCAATGAAAACCATGGAAGTTTATACTTCTGAATGCGGTGGTCATTTTGAACTAAATGCTGAAGAGTATCGTAAAGAAGCCATGGCATATGTTGCAGATAATACCCAACTGACTGCATTTTTAAGAACGCTATTACCATCAAATGTGAATTGCATTCATGATGCTGTAGACCAAGTCTCTCACGTTAAAAATACTTACGAGCTTCAATGTGGTCAAACGGCTATTAAAGCTTCGATACTGATTGGTGCAGATGGCGCTCGTTCTACTCTTCGAGAAAAGCTTGCTTTAAAAATAACGCATGTTGGCTCGCCAGCTGAAGCACTTGGCGGCCAGTTAGAAGTATCTGGTGCCTTTGGGGCTGATATTGCTCGACAGTGGTTTTTAAGTGATGGCTCTGTGCTCGGTTTGTTACCAATTAAGAGAACAAAAGAGCAAAAGCATATTATGTCGATGGTGTGGTCTCAACCAAATATGCAGCATCTTAACAAGTCATCTCCGGATATTTTAGAACAAAAACTAAATGAGCTTGTATCCCAAGTTTCAATGCAAAGTGATGTCAAATTTAATTTCGCTACAGAGCCTAAAAGATGGCCTTTACGACGAGCCAAACTGCAGACGAAATTCCTTGCAGAAAGTTTTCCTGGTTTGTTTTTTATTGGCGATGCAGCGCATACCATTCATCCACTTGCTGGGCAAGGGATGAATTTAGGACTTGATGATGCACTTATGTTAAGTGAAAAGCTTTGTGAGTTTTTTGAATTAAATACAGTTTCTTTGAAAAATTTATCTCATCGTTATCATGCTCAGCGTGCATTTTCTGTGAATAACATGATGACTATCTGTGAAAGTTTTAAAAGTTGTTTTGAGAAGAAGTCATGGGTCTTTAAAGGGGTGATGGCTTTTGCATTTAAGCAGTTTGATAAGCACACAATTATTAAAAGAAAAATTGTAGAGATGATGTCTTATTAATTATGACCCCTTTACGATATGGCTCTATTCACTTGGCGTTAACCTTTAAGCCTTTATTGTAATTATAAGTTCTTAAAGCGGTGTTTGCTCAAAGGACTTAGCTTAAAAGAATGTGTTTAGACTTTTATTTGTATTTACATAATCTGATCAATTATTTAATGCATAGTTCCATATTTAATTGACGCCTATTTGGTTTGAAGTCGTTTTTTAATTCAAGTTAAATGGACGTAATTTAAAAGAGTGCTACGCTCAAGTACAGCAGTACACTCATTTAATTAAAAAGGGGTTTCTCATGAAAAAAATAGTTGCTTTAAATCTTGTCGCACTGGCTGCAATGGGTATGACTGCTCAAGCAAATGCTTATCAAGCAGAAATTAACGGCGCATACATGAACATGGATAATGACGTTGTAGATAACGACATGTATCAAGTTGGTGGTGAGTTTTATGTTGATGGTGTTCAAGCAAATTCAGGCCCGTTTGTAGAGGCTGCCTTTCTTGATCAAGCTACTTCCCTAAGAGCAAGCTACCTCAATAATGATACTGCTGATGTAGATGGTGTTGTACTAGGTGGCCGTTTTGTAGATAAAAACTCTGGTCTACTGTTCGAGGCAGACGCTACTACCGGTGATCTTGAAGGTTATCAAGTTGGTCTAGGTATGTATATTGATACACACTCTACGATAACTGCGCAGTACTATGATCAGCAAGACAGTGCGGAACTTGCAAGTGGTTACGGCGTGACTTACAAGAATCTAATGACGAACAACAATGGCACTTACTTTAATATGGAAGCATCTGCTCAATACTTAGATAATGATTTTGATGAAGAATTCAACAGCTTCGAAGTTGCTGGTGACTATTATTTCAACAAAATGATGGGTCTAGGTCTTAATGTTGCTGTTAATGGCGGCGATATCGACAGCACTGAGTATGGGATCAATGGTTCTATGTTCTTAGCGCAAAATGTGACACTTGAAGCATCGTTAACACAAGAAGATTTTGATGATACTAACCAAGATGAGACGTCTTTCTTGGTTGGTGGTAAAGTAAGATTCTAATTTTACTTGATCCTAGGAAAGCCCTAGCTTGCAAGCTGGGGCTTTTTTTTACATTAAAATTACTTAAGAGTATCTTAAGAAATAAGTGCTCTAATAAGGCTGATCTAAAAATAATCGATTGATATCAGCTGAATTTAGGCATGCTTATGAATAAAATTACGACGTCGAATATGGGGCTGCTCATAGCATCTTCATTCTTTATGTTGCTTACAGGTAACTGGACTTTCTTTGGAACGCTACTTGATATCTATCCATTTGGAGATAATGTTTTTTTTGTCACTTCAGTTTTTGCTGTTACTTTTTTAGCAATTCTACTCTTGCTTATATTACTTTCCCTTTTTCTATCAACACGTTTTGTGATTGGTTTTTGCTTATTAGCTGCTGCTGCTAGCGGTTACTTCTCTGGCAATTATGGTATCGTTATTGATGACATCATGATTCAAAATGTGATGGAAACTGACTTAGCAGAAACAAGCGATTTGCTGAATCCCAGTTATTTGTCCCGATTATTTTTCTTGGCAATAGTACCTATTGGCTTGATGTTTTATTTTAAAAGAGTAAAAAAGACGTTTTTAAAAGAGTTTTTTTTCAAGCTAGCTGTAGCTATCGGTGCTTTAGCTGTCTCTGTTGCCATTGTTTTTCTTTCAAGCGATCAATTTGCAAGCTTCTTTAGAGAGCATAAGTCTGTTCGTTATTTGATTAATCCTGTGTACCCAGTGTATTCATTGGGCCAATATATTAATAAAACCTACATTAATACTGATCAGAATGTATTTAAAGAATCTGGGATTGTAAGCGAAATTGAGTCTGATGATGAAGGGAGAGAGCTAACAATACTCGTTGTTGGTGAAACTGCGAGAGCAGATCATTTTTCATTAAATGGTTATGAACGAGTGACAAATCCACTCTTGGCTCAAGAGCCAAATCTTATAACTTTCCCTGATGTAATGTCTTGTGGTACGTCTACCGCTATTTCTGTGCCATGTTTATTTTCTCTACAACATAAAGATGAGTTTGATGTAAGCCAAGCGAAATATCATGAGAATGTGATAGACCTGCTTCACAATGCTGGTGTTAGCGTTCTTTGGAGAGATAATAATTCTGACTCTAAAGGTGTTGCTGATAGAGTTGAATTTCAAGATTATAAGACTTCAACATTAAATACCAAATGTGATGATGAGTGTCGCGATATAGGTATGCTTGAGGGGCTACAAGAGTATATTGATCAGCAAACAGGCGATGTACTTATTGTTTTGCATATGATGGGCAGTCATGGTCCTGCTTATTTTGAACGCTATCCACACGAGTTTGCAAAATTTCAGCCTGAATGTAAAACATTAGAATTATCTGAGTGTAGTCTAGAAGAAATACGAAATGCCTACGATAACACGATTCTGTATACAGACTATTTTTTGTCTAACATTATTAAACTTCTAAAAAATAATGTAGATAAATATGAACCAGTGATGTTTTACATCAGTGATCATGGTGAGTCACTTGGAGAGAATGGCCTGTACTTGCATGGTTTGCCATATCTGATTGCACCGGATACACAAAAGAAAGTTGCAATGCTTGTTTGGGGCGCTGACGAGTCTGATCTTGATTTAGAGCGTACTCGTCAAACCAGTGCTAAAAGCTATACCCATGACTCTATTGCTTCAACTTTACTTAAATTGTTTGAAATCGAAACAGATAAACCTGTGAAGCATGTCGATGAGGCGCCTATTTATTTAAAGGACGAAGTCGATGAGTAGATATGGGTGGCAATTCTATGCTGCGGCTTTCTTCTTTGTAATTTGTATAGTCGTATTGTGTATTATGGAGCTTACATCTTTTGATTTTGTTGTGTCGGATCTGCTTTATCAAGCGTCAATACAGCAGTGGTTAGTATCAGCAAATAACCAAAGCCTTCATTTTATTTTTTATGATGGAATTAAAACAGTATATATCGGGGTGATTTTGATTGTGCTTGTAGCACTCTTTGCTCAAAAAGTACCAAATGAATATAAAAAAGGTGCTATTACTTTTGTTGTATCAGTTATTTTAATTACATCTTTAGTTGGTTTGCTTAAGGCAAGTACGAATATGGCCTGTCCAAAAGATTTAATGATTTACAGTGGGGATGTCGTTTATAAGAAGTTATTTGATTTTTATTCAATTTCAGACTTGCCATCTCGTATTCAGCGGTGTTTTCCTGCAGGGCATGCTGGCCTTGGTTATGCCTTTATTTCCCTGGCTTTTATTCCTGTCCAGGTGAGGAATAAAGTATGGCTTGGAACGCTAATGTTTGTGGTCGGTAGTTGTATGGGCGTCTATAAAATGGTCATAGGTGACCATTTTATAAGCCATACGTTAGTTTCCCTCTTTATAAGCCTAACAATAATTTTCTTGGTTAATGGGGCCTTGTTGCATGGAG
>DJZY01000005.1:0-11798 GCA_002450655.1 Gammaproteobacteria bacterium UBA6940
CGAAAACTCCCCGAACTATTGATAGATAAACGTGTAATTCAAGCCAATTTAACTTTTTAAATCATTCCCATAAAATAGAGCTAAAAAGGCCTGATTTAACAGGCCTTTACTCTAAAAAATACTAAACAATCATTTATTCAAAACTATGTCTGTATATTTTTAGCTATTTAAAATTACATAACATAAAACAGAAGTACCAAAAATTACAATACAGGCCTCTTACAGAAGCGTTCCACCACTTGCTTCAATGCGCTGACCAGTAATCCAAGCACTTTTCTCAGTCAAAAGCATTGCAATTGCTTTGCCTATATCATCTGCTTCGCCAACACGGCCCTTAGCAGTTGTAGCACTTATCATTTGATTTATTTGAGGATTATCACGAACAGCGCCACCATTAAAATCAGTTGCAATAGCACCTGGCGCAAGAGTATTGACACTGATTTGGCGATCACCAAGTTCTCTTGCCAAGTAGCGAGTCATCACTTCAATACCACCTTTCATCATGGCATATGCTGAATAGCCTGGTAATGAGAAACGAGCTAAACCAGATGAAATATTAAGAATATGCCCACCATTGTTCATTAAAGGTAAGAGCTTTTGCGTTAGAAAATAAGGCGCTCGCAAATGAATTTGATATAAATCTTCAAACTGGTCTGGAGTTGTTTCTTCAAAATTTTCATGCAGCCCTGTACCTGCATTATTAACAATAAAATCTAGTCCAGCCATATTAAAGCTTTTAATTGTTTGTACTACTTCCGACGCAAAGTTTTCAAATTGAGCGATATCTCGTACATCTAGTTGAATTGCTTTTGCTTTTAAACCTAAAAACTTAATTTCAGCCACAACCTCTTCTGCTGCTTCTTTGTTTGAATGATACGTTATAATAATATTTGTTTTTTGCTTAGCGAGCTCCAAAGCTGCACTGCGACCTAAACCTCTACTTCCACCAGTAATTAATGCTACAGTCATTTCTCTCTCCTTTATTAGATCCATAATTGCTGTCTCACATTTTTAGTGTACGAGTTCAGATAAGCTTGATAAACATGCACAATCTGTTAATACTGTTCATATAAAATGAACAACTGAGAAACTAATATGGATAAATTAGAAGTTATTAAACGCTTTATACTTGTAAGTGATACGGGTAGCTTTACGAAAGCTGCTGATCTTATAGGCGTGCCAAAATCAGCTATTTCCGCAAGTATAAGCCAGCTCGAAAAACATCTAAATGTACGCCTACTGCATAGAAGCACCCGTAAACTGACCTTGACAGAAACAGGTGAACGGTACCTAGATTCATGTAAACAATTGATATTTGACTTTGATAGGCTTGAACATCAAATACAAAGTGAAACTCAAACCATAAGTGGCGTTATTCGCGTTGATATGCCAAGCAGATTTATGTCAACAATTGTTTTACCTCGTTTAAACGAGTGGTATGAGCGCTATCCAGAAACACAGGTGGAGCTATCTGCTACAGACTTTAGAATTAACCCTATTGAAGAAAGTGTTGATTTTATTATTAGAGTTGGTGAATTAAGTTCAAGTGACTTAATTGCTCGTCCACTGGGGGCCGTACAAATGGTTAACTGTGTTAGCAAGCACTACATCCAGACCTATGGAACCCCAACAAGTCTAGAATCACTTTCAAATCATATGATGATTCACTATGCAGTTGGTAGCAAAGCTATACAATGCGAATTTGAGTATGTAGAGAAGAAGACGGTCAAGGTTGTGCAAATGAACTATAAACTGACTGTGAATAGCACAGATGCTTACTTACACGGGTGTCTTAATGGTATGGGTATAGTGCAAATTCCAAAACAAGGTGTGAGAGACTATTTGCTCAAGGGTGATTTAGTTGAAATATTGCCTGAATACACATGTGCAGCCATGCCTGTTTCTATACTTTATGCGTCAAGGAAACATATGCCGCAGCGAGTGCTCTATTTTATGGACTGGATATGTGAAAATTTTAAGGCTAGCCTCAGCCAAGACTAGCCCTTACACGAATAAGGTTTACGCAGCTAAAACCTTGACTTCAGCTACTGCACTTACAATACCTTCATCGGTCACCGCCATTTCATCAATAAGCTTATCTAAAATAGATTTTACCTTAGGGGGAACGACCTTATTATCTTCATTACAAATAAAAAGGTAGCTCTCAAGTGCAATACCAAACTCGCTAACAGTGACAAGTAACTCTATTTCCCTTAATTCTGTTTCACTTAAAACAGACTTAGAGTTAAACAGTAGCGAGACAAATAAATTTTCGACCTTTTGAAAATATTGAATATCCATAATTATTTTCTTCTCTGTTAAGCCCGAAGAAAGCCATTCGGCTGATTAAGTCTAAGAACAGAACCTAAGTAATACAACATCTGAAGCTCTGTTTTATTTCAATGTACTTCATAGGAACAGGTGAACATGTTTATAATTTTAGTTCAAAATTAATGCTTCTGTAACAAGCTATATTCGATCGCACAACATATGCCATTTCAATATTACTCTTTGTTTCACTTCTACTATGACAAACATTCATGCCTAAGAAAAGTATTAGCGATATTTTATTTAGGCTAAAGCAGTAAGATCAGACGGATTGAGTTGTGATAATGATTGAATTTCAGCTTAGTGGTGAATATATTGCTTCCATTTTAAGAGTGATTCATGAGCAGTGATACGCTTATCCTCCCTATGGATAGAGCGAATTTCACAAGCCATGACACGTATATAAAGCGCGGTAATACGCATTTTTCGGGCAAGCGATAGCATTTGAACACGAGAGATGTCACCCTCTTCTTCTATAACATCATCGTTAATTGCAACAAACGATTTTGCAATATCATTTTGACCTTCAGAAACTTGTAGAGCCCCATGCTGTAATAAAATTAATGCTGCACTCTTTTTGTTATTAAAATAAGACTCTTGGAATACTGTAGATATATCGAGTAGCTTTTTATCTTCGAACGCTGTTAACATTCGGGTTAAAATAGAGGTATGACGGGCATCGGGCTTATCAAGTAAGATAACTAAGGCTTGCGCCCCTCTCTCTATAGCATAAAGAGCCTTGTGAACACCTGAACTATGCAAAATATGTTCGTGGTTCTCAGTTTCAAAGATAATATCAGTCAGCTCGATGCTATGCTCTGCTGCATACTCTTTCAGAAAACTTGCCAGTTTTTGCTGGAACTGGACATTATCGAATGCAGCGGAAGCTGCTCGGCCTACATAGCCAACAGCTTTTAGTCGTTGCTTCTGTCCAAATTGGATATCCATACAATTGCCTAGCAGTTTGATCAATGAATTTAGACCAATGCATAAAGTGTATTAGTCCAGTTCTTATGAAAAATAGACATGGTCATTGTGAATATTTTAGCCTATGTTTGCTAACTACGTTTAGCAAAGTGCTTATTTACTCATTTGATTTGAAGTCATATGAAGAGGTTTTCATGACTGAGTGCCAAAAATAGCTTTAGGGTTAACGCAACCGGCCGCCTTTGCTTGAGCAATATCCTCTAGATGTTGGGTCGTAGGGGTGCTGTTTAAAGATGGATTTGTTGCGGATTGAGATACAAGGGAAAGACCTCGCGCTTCTCCACATATTTTATGGAACAGGGCAACTTTGTTGTCTGCATTTGAATAGCTTTGAATCGGATTCATAGCTGGAACGGTATCTGCAAGATTGCAGCTGGAGCAAATTTTCATAGTGAGTGTCCTTAATATAATAATACTCTGTGCGAAGTTGATGAGCCTTATTATATTTAGCCACTATTACAACATCAAGCAGTGTCGTTTATGTTGATTGCAAAACAATCAAAGGAACCTAAAGATTCCTTGCAATTGCTGATTAAGTATCATTAATAATTTTGGTTTGTCACATCTTCCGCTGCGTCTTCAGTAGCATTAGACATGTCATTCATTGACTCATCCATTGTTTCACCTGCTTGCTCGAAACTGTTGTCATTTTGACAACCAGCTGCGAATGCACCAGCTAAAATTAAGCCTGCCATTGTTAAAATACGCTTATTCATATTTATTACCTCTTAAAAAATCCTGTTTCGACTCGTTCTGTTTAAACTAAGTATCGCTTTGGGAAATACTCCCAAAGCCTACTTCTTTAAATCTTTTAGTAATTAGATTGCATTGCAAATCCATCTTGTAGTTCCTGATGTGAAACTGATCCATCTTGGTTGGCATCAATTTTTTTGAAGTCTTTTCCTGAATTAATTTGACCAAATTCGTCTTCAGAAAGTGAACCACTCTTATCTTGGTCTACCTGAGTGAACGCATTATCAATTTGTTGTTGACGCTGTTGCTGCATTTGTTGATGCTGCATAGTACCAGTTTGTGGATTCATATCTTGCACTTGTTGTGCAGAACCTGCTTGCCCCATGTTACCATTTGTTGATTGAGCACCTGACATATCTTGGGCTGCAAATGCAGTTGTCGTTAATCCGCCTAATGCTAATACTGCTACAGTCATCATATTTTTTGCTTTCATAAATATTCTCCAAAAATTTTATAAACAAATGCAATTAAATATTTAAATTAATGCATGCTTTTACGACAAACATCTTTTTCAAATAGTTCAAATTAATTTAAAAAAATTTAAAAAAGTTTTTTTCGCTGTCGAGATCAATATTCACAACAAACATTGAAACACAACGTGAAAAAAATGAATTATTTTATCTATTTATTTTTTAAAATTAAGGGAACTATTTATCCTAAATTGGACTTAATCATCTTTTCTGTATTATGCTTATTTTATAAGCATAATATCTTCACCCATTGACACCACATTCATGCAAACCTGTGCTAACGACGTAGTACAATTTGTCACATATCTATCCAAAGACATTTCCAGTACGCCTTACATACCATACACACAGCTACTTACTGTTACCTTTTTTCACAGACAGAGAGAAGAAAGAAGAGTAAATTAACCTTCAGTTTCAAGAACTTAACTATTAAGACCTTGTCAAACGTATCACCTTGGAACATGAAACTGTGTGACATGAAGGATCTATCACACTCGAAGCCTTAGCTTCAGCATGAGCATGGATGCTTTTTTTTATTCATTTCCAGTTTGTCTAAGACTGTCGGATAAGAATAAACAGGCGTTGCCGAGCCTGTCTCTATCCGACAGTCAGACATTTTTATTAAAAAAATGTATACTCTTGGCTGCAATAAAATGAAATAAGCGGGAGCAAGCATATGAAAAAAATTCTTCACAC
The DNA here is from genome assembly GCA_002450655.1 of Gammaproteobacteria bacterium UBA6940. Taxonomy (GTDB): domain Bacteria; phylum Pseudomonadota; class Gammaproteobacteria; order Pseudomonadales; family UBA6940; genus UBA6940. The sequence goes on from DJZY01000005.1 coordinate 5,235, forward strand.
AATGATTCGTGTTAATAACCTTCAAGAATCCATCGACTTTTATACAAAAGCACTTGGTATGAATCTAATAAACAAATTTGATAACACTGAATATAAGTACACCCTTGCGTTTTTAGGCTATGGCGATAGCGCAGATACAACTATAGAGCTAACATATAACTGGGATACAGACTCATATGACCATGGGAATGCTTTCGGACATATTGCTATAGGAACAGACGATATTAACGCTGCTGCAGAGCAAATCAAAACTCATGGGGGCACAATTACACGTGAACCAGGCCCAGTTAAAGGTGGCTCTACTGTGATTGCTTTTGCCAAAGATCCTAGCGGTTACTCGATTGAACTTATCGAATCAGATAAATCAGGTGCAGAGTTTTAATAACTGGCCTTACTTTCGCAAACCGTTGATCTCATCATTGTTAACTTAAGTTTTGAAAAGACATCTAATTTAAATAACACTGGAGGTGTTCAATGGTTGATGCGAAATTCCCAAGTGCCGGCTCTATTAAAAATCATTTCGAGCAAGACCCATCTTTTGCTTCAAAGAATGAAATCACTGGAAATGACACAACTAAGTATTATGTTGAAAATGGTATAGCAAGTAAAATAGCAAATGCTTTTTCGAATAAAACTTTTGCACCGATTGCTATTAAAGCCAAGGTAGACCAAGTGATGACAAGTGCTCTTGGGAGGTCACCATATTTAGAAGGTGAACTTATCGAAAGTATCTCAGCTTCACTTGCGAGACTTGCTAATGTAGAACCACAGAATATAGATATGCGTGCAGCTTAACGGATAACTAAACAATAGTTTTACCACTCGTAAGCCCTGACCTCATATCAAATATGACCTGTCCTGTATAAGTGGAAGCAAGACGAGCAAGAGAGTTTGTAAGAGCAGCGATTTGAACCCTATCAATTCGCTGGCTCTGTGGGATTTTATTAATGTCATGAAGCACTCTTGATGAAAAATCTCGAACATCATTGTGCCCTAGGTTATCCATCTGCCCTATACAGCTACCAATATAGATACAATTGTCAACACTTAGGTCAAATCCTTTTGAATGAAGCGTTGAATCATGAAGTAAATGTCGAGCGACATCACTTTGCCTTGGGAATGCCATTAGCCCCATAATACATCCTTGCTATTTTACTTAACAGTGAAAACATTAATGTAATTTAATATTTTTTTATCCTCTATGAAATAGAGGATAAAAAAAAGCTTATGAAAAATCATAAGCTTTAGTCTTTAAATCATTCCAATGTGACCAGTATTATTGCGCCAAGCCCATTAAAGTCTCGTGAGCATTTGCAAGAGCGGCTTTTTGGCTCTCTTCGCCAAGGTTTAGTCCTTCTGCATAAATGAACTCGAGATTTTTCAAACCGATAAAATTAAGGAAGCTTTTAACATAACCTGTTTGTGTGTCTAGGTCTGTACCTTGATATTGACCACCGCGAGTTGCGATAATGTAAACAGGCTTATCTTCGAGCAACCCTAAAGGACCTGTCTCTGTGTACTTAAACGTGACGCCAGCTCTTGCAATATGATCAAAGTAGGCTTTTGTATTTGAAGGAATACCAAAATTATACATCGGTAATGTAAGCACAATTGCATCTGCCTCACGGATTTCGTTGATCAGTTCATCTGAAAATGCAACAACCGCTTTTTGCTCATCATTACGCTCTTCTGCAGGCGTCATAAACGCACCCATGCGTGCCGCATCAAGGTGTGGAATTGGCGAAGCTGTAAAATCACGCACCTTAACCTTTGTGTCTGGATTGTTTTTCTTAAGCTCTGAGATATAAGCATCTGCAAGTTGAGTGGATTTACCATTTTCTGCAAAGATACTGCTGTTAATTTGTAGTAGTTGCGCCATTATTGACACTCCTTATATTTCTAAAAAAACTGTTCTTAAGATTATTAAAGCATCTAACTTGATTCTCTAAAATCTCTTAAAATAGAGCTTATCATTCGTTATAACGCATTAATTTCATGTCAAAAACTACCATATATAAACGTCAACAAGACATAAAAGTAGTACTAAATACCCAAAAAACAATCACTTGAAACCAAAAATGAGATACCACATCTCTTTTTGTTCTATTAATAAGAACAAACCTATCGCTTTTAAGCAATACTAGCCCAGAGCCTTTTTATATAAACTATTTTTTAGAATGGATTATTCTTAGCAAAACCCTCCCAAATGCACTATTTAGGAGCGTCTTTCTGGATAAATAGGCACACACTCTCTCTTATTGTGCATTCAGTATTAAATTAACAACTTATACTTGGTCTATTAAGTACTCTTACTTACAAAAAGTGGCTTAAAGACCAAAAAGGCATAATAATGCCTCAACATATCACCCAGTTTTGTATTAAGCATAAAGCTGAAAAAATTGAACAACTTATTACTTTTAACCGAACCTTAACCACCGAAGTTATAGCCTGTTAAAGTAGTAAGTATAAAATTGTAGATTTAGTTTCGAGAGTCAGAAATGCAGAAGACCACTTTAGAGCAATGGCGTATGTTTAAAGCGGTTGTTGATGCTGGCGGTTTTAACCAGGCATCAATGGTTGTCCATAAAAGCCAATCAAGTGTTCACCATGCGGTGAGTAAATTAGAAGATGCTCTAGGGATCAAATTATTCGAAATAGCAGGCAGAAAAGCAATTCTTACTGAAGCCGGAAAGCTTATGCTTCGCCGTGGTGAGTATCTCCTTGCAGAGGTGGGCCGCATCGAGGCAGTAGCAGATTCTCTAAGTACAGGTATAGAGTCCGAGTTACGTATTGCCGTCTCTGGTGCGTTTCCACAACGGATTGTATTCCAAGCTTTAGATAGTGTTTCACAGCTCTACCCTCAGCTTCGTATTGATATTTTTGATACAGTCCTATCTGGAACAAATGAACTCATAAATGAAGGCAAAGCAGATATCGGTTTATCTCCATTTTTAATGTCAAATGGTCTTAATGAAGAAATCTGCCTCATTAATTTTGCAGCAGTTGCACATCCAGATCACCCGCTCCACCAACTTAACAGAACGCTGACTTATGAAGATTTGAAACTCTATCGTCAGATCATCGTACGTGATTCTGCAACACAAAATAAAGCAAGCATTGGTTGGCATGGTGCAGAACAGCGCTGGACAGTGAGCCATATGCGTGCATCTATTGATCTTATTCAACAAGGCTTCGGATACGCTTGGCTCCCACTACCATCGGTTCAGCCGCTGATTGATAAAGGCCTGCTTAAGCGCTTACCATTAAGAGAAGGCGCATCTCGAACACATAGCTTCTATCTTAATTTCCTAGATAAGGATCAAATCGGACCAGCAGCACGTGAATTTATAGGTGCAATTCGATTATTAACTTTAGATATGCCTGTTTCACCAGACGTGCCTGCCGCACCTCAAGCACAGTCTTTTGAGCACTAAATTACTGATTAATTCGGGATAAGTCATAAATAAAAAAGGCCCTTGTTATATAAGGGCCTTTTTTATGGTGAGCTCTTAATTATAAAGAGCTTTGTCTCTTTGGTTGATAATCTGCTGTTTCATACTCATTGATAGCGCTTGAATGCCCTTCAAGTGAATGAGTTACTGCTTCTTTAGCATCAGCAACAAGCTTTTCTGCAGAATGTTGTATTTGGTTGAGTGACTCGTCTCTAACTGGTCCGATTGTCTCATCTTCGAAACGAGTTCGCGGCAGTAGCCCACCAATCGCGGCACCAACTGCAGCACCTATACAAGCAGTTAAGACTGGCTTGTCTTGAGCAAACTGCTGAACACTACGACTTACCTCTTGGGTTTTGTTGACTACTGCAGTTTGAGCTTGATGAGCAGTATGCTTGATACTTGATTGTGCTTCTGTCAGTTTTTCAGAACCTGCTCTTCCAGCAGCTTGCGCCTTCGATGTTAGGTTGTTATAACCTTGAGGATTTCTGCGTCTTGATCTCATTTGCAACCCTGCAGCGATTAGAGATGCAATACCAACACTTGCAAGTGTTACTGGTACAGGATTTTCTTTGACAAATTGTTTTGTAGAAGAATAGGCTTGCTCACTTTTTTGCACAACGTAGTCAACACCTGCATCAAGCACTTCATCCGCCTTCAAAGAATCAGTTGCCTCAGAAATCGTTTTAGCGATCTCATGTTTATGATGCGTAATTTCAGCACGGATTTCTTCTGGATTACGTGTAGTTTCATTTGATTGCTTATTCATGATGATATCCTTTTAAAAAAAATTAAGCTTTTAACTAATCTGATTGTGACTTCAAAATACTCAAACCAATAATAAGACTAAGAATGCCGAGACCAGTCAGTGTGGCCCATGGGGGGACTGTTCCACTTAAACCATGAACTAATGCCGCACCAAGCGCTATAAGGGCTGAAAAAACGAATAAATATGAGATGATGATTAAATTCGTTTTCTTTTTAACTTCTTTAAGCTTTTCTCGACTTTCGGCCTTGACAAGTTCTATTTCCGAATCGGCAAGTTTCGAAGCGTGCATTACAATTTTTCGAAACCATGATTTAGAAGCATGATCATTGGCAGGCACTATCTCATCGGCTTGTAATTTGATGTTGTCATCAATCGGGTGCATAAATATTTACCTGTATGGCCTATGCCTTCGTAGCTGTATCAAGTTGTCGGTTAACAGATGTATCCAAAGCATTGACCAACGATTGTACTTGGGCATCTGAATGAGCTTCATTTAAGCTCTGTTGCGGTTGCTGCGCTGTTGATTTCGCAAATCGTGCTAAGCAAAGGCCAGCTAACATTGAACCTGCAACAAATAGTGTTGGATTCTTTCGTGCAAAACCAAGAACATCGTCGGCCATCGATTTTACAGATTTATTTTGTAAAAATTGCGCAAGCTGTGCCAATTTATCTGATGTTTTCTGCAGATATGGTGAGGCTTCGCCATGTTTAAGTTCTTTGAGAGAGACCGCTGCTTCTTGTACAGCTATCGCATAATCTTTCAAATAATGTACTGCTGTTACTTTTTTAGATTCGAGCATTTTTTCGCTCTGGTCTTTAACAGCATTCATACTTTCATCAAATGTATCAAACGCTTTTTCACTTAAAGACGTAATAGGTCCTGACTTTTCGAAATTTGAACTCGTCTGAGAATTTTGCGTACCACTCATGACTTGACACCTCCAAACTGTTGTAAATTATATTGAGGGTGATGAAGTCGAAATTAACTCCTACCCTATTCCAATAAACGTTGAGTCACACTCGCGATCTACCTGTAACAAACATATAAATTGCCGCAATAATACCGACGATGAAGCAAATATAAGCAATACTAGAAGCTGTGCCAGCGATACCAGAAAATCCTAATACACCCGCTACTATTGCAAAAATTAAAAAACCCATTGCCCAGCTAAACATAATGAACTCCTTATCTATTCGTTGAATGGAGCCGCCATAAGGGCGGCTAAGACCGAAAGCTATTAGGCCGCACGGATTTTCTTAAGTGTTCTCATGTGATCATGACTTTTCTTAAGTTCATCGTATTGGTTCATTAATACTGTTTTAAGCTCTGAGGAGATGTCTTGGTTTTTCACAACATCTTCCATTGAATGCAGACAACGATCTTCCGCTTCTTCAAGACGGGAAATAAAGCGAGCATCTGTGTCTGGAGTGATAGCAGCCATTAGTTCGCCAAAATAGCGGTTAGCTTTACCTGCTACTGTTTCAGATGGTTGAATGTCTTCTGGTTTTACGTTACGCGATGCGATTTCACTTTGAAGCTTAGTTACAACATTTGAGTGAAGCTGACGTAAGCCTACAAACTCAGAACGTAAATGCTGGTCTTCAACTTTTTCTTCAGCTTTTTTGTAAAACTCACAAGCATCGTTGTTAATATCAATTAGGTTTGACACTTCTTTAATTTCTGTTTCAATACGCTTATTCATAATATATTCCTTAAAAAAATCTATAAAAAATTAAATAACTCATCTAAAATTTAAGATGCATTACCAGCTTTAACAGTCAGTTTATTTTCAACATTAGCAATACCATCAATATTTTTTGCTGTTTCTTCAGCTAAACTTTTTACTGCTTCTGTTTCTACTTCACCGTTAAGGTAAGCTGTATCACCTTGAACTTCTGTATCGATATCCCAAGCACTTAGCTGATCATCTGCTGCAAAAGCCGCTTCGAGCTTAGTTTGTACCCATGCATCAGATACTTCGTTTGATGTTTCTTGAGCCGCAGCTTCTGCCTTATGCTCCATTTTATGAGTATCAGATTGAGCCCATAGAGCAGCTGGTGCAGTTAATAGAGCTGTAGAAATTGCAATCGCTTTAAGTGTTGTTGTCTTCATAATAATCTCCAAATTAATTTATTTAATTCAACATTAAAAATACTTCTCTATTAAAGCGTGTTATCTTTAATACACTTTTAATTTACCAATAAATTAGTGAAAATCACGTGACATTATTCATTTAATTTTAATATTTAAAATATTTTTTTAACAAACCATTAAAAATAGACTTTTTTGGCCAAAACAATAAAAACAGCATACCCCCCATAAATTTTGAACAAAAAAAAGGC
>DJZY01000005.1:12142-32693 GCA_002450655.1 Gammaproteobacteria bacterium UBA6940
GCCTTTTTTTTGTTCAAAATTTATTAGAATGAAAGATTCACACCAACAGATGCGAAGTTTAGGTCGGACTCATAGTCACCACCATTAGCAACTTCAGTCAGATCATTATCGATATCTATTTTGTATCGGTCGTAGGAGAAAACAACATCTAAATTTTCAGTCATTTCAAGCTCAGCGCCGACACCCCAGAAAAAGTCGTCTTGATCTGAATCACCATTAAAACCAGCTACATCATAGTTAGCATCCCACCAAAGCTGACCTGCCTTTGCATAAAGACCAAACGCAGGTGTGATTGGTAAACGGCCAACTGCTGCAAGACTGTAACCATCGACATCCATGTTCGCAAAGCTGTTACCGTAATCGCCAAAATCGTTGTAAGCAGCTTCAATACCTAAAAATGGAAGAATATTTGTACCTACTCTAAATTGATATGCATTATTATCGTCTTCAAAGTCACTGTCATTTACATCTAAATAACCATAGTTACCACCCACATAAGGATCAAAACTCATTGGTTCATATGCCATTGCAGTTGAAGCGCAAGCGAAAGTAAGTGCAGAAACTACTAATTTTGATTTAACACCGGCCATGTCGAATCTCCTTGTCATATTGTTTACAATTGTATTTCTCATATTCGTCACAGAGGTATTCATCTCTGATCATGGAACCAATATTAACAACCTAACCAGTCAATAGGCTGTGAACATTTTCCACATTTAAACCATTGAAATAAGTACACATTTTCTTCACACCCATTCACATTTCATTTCGCCTAATCCTTACTAATTGACCTTTAGACTCATCCGTTAGAATATATAAATACCCTTTTTTAGGTGACTGCTTAATTGCTCTTATTCGCCCTACTTCATCCTGCAAAAAATCTTCTTTATTTATTATATTTTTATCTTTAATTTCTAATCGCACAATTTTTTTAAATTTCAGAGCACCCACAAATAACTGCCCTTGCCAATTTGGAAATTCTTTACCTGTATAATATTCAAGACCACTCGGAGCTATAGACGGTGTCCATTGATATAAAGGCGCTTCAACTCCAGGTAATGACTCATCACCAATATTAAAACCTGTGACATATTCTTTTCCGTAGGTTTGTAAAGGCCAACCATAATTTATGCCTTTGCGAATAATATTGAGCTCATCTCCGCCTTGTGGGCCATGCTCATGCTCATAAAGTGTTTTATTTGCATACACAAGCCCTTGAGGGTTACGATGTCCATAGCTATAAATTAAGCTCGTATCGTTATTTACCTTTATATTACCCTCTGGCACTTCACCATTTAACTTAAGTCGAACAATGCTTCCCCAAGTATTTTCTGTATCTTGAGCCCAATTTCGCTGCCCATGATCCCCTAAACTTAAGTAAATATATTGATCATTAAGCGCAATCCTGCCACCAAAATGATGACTTGAACTTATAAAAGGGTTAGCTTGAAATAGCACTTGTAATTCATCAAGTGCATACTGCTTACTTTTATTCTTCTTAAGTTTTGCTGTGGCAAGTTGAGTTCCAGATTTTCCATCATGTGTAGCAGCATATGAAAAATATATAATTCTATTTTTTTTAAAGTCAGGATGTAGCGCTATATCTAACAAACCACCTTGACCCTGAGCGTATACTTCAGGCAATCCAGCAACAGTCTTTAATTCTTGATCTTCGATATCAATTAAATAAAGCTGCCCAGTTCGTTCAGTCACAAGTACGCGGTTCTCATCAATAAAAGCAAGCCCCCAAGGGTGCTCTAGCCCTGTGACAACACTTTCTAGCATAAGTGGATAATTATTCGTTTTTATATCAGTTGAGAGCGTTTTTAGCTGCACTAACGGCTTAAGAGGCTCTGCGTTTCCTTTACAACCAACAATTAATGAAGAAAAAATAATAGAAATAATAAATCGACGACAAAGCATAAAGCGCTCCTTGCTCTACTGCTTGAATAGTGAAGTAATAAGATTTTAAATGTAGTTTATTTCATAAAAGCGCTGCACATTTTGCGTTACCGCGCCCCATTGAGATTCTTTAACACGATTTTGATGAGATTGAAAAGAAGCTTCATCCTGAAACTCCTCATAGACATGATATTTATTAGGCTGAGTTTCGTCTTGAGTTACTTTAAAAACCAAACAACCAGGCTCTGCACGTGTCAAAGCCTTATGCTCTGTTAAAGCGGTTTGCACCGCTTCTAACTCTTGCTCAGGAATGAGAATGTACCCCTCAAGCTTAACCATTCTTTTGCCCCAAACACTCTTCCATACAAAAGTCTGCTGCCGCTTCTGCATGAAAAATCGCAGTATCAAATACAGGAAGTGTACAGTCTTCTTCTCTAATAAGAAGCCCAATCTCAGTACAGCCGAGTACAATTGAATCTGCACCTTTAGACTCTAGCTGCGCAATAATCTCTTGGTAAACTCGCTTCGATGAATCTTTTATAACACCACAGCAAAGCTCTTCAAAAATAATTTGGTGCACCATTTTACGCTCAGCTTCTTCAGGCACAACGACTTCAAGATGATAGTTTTTCAATCTGTCTGCGTAGAACGGCTGCTCCATTGTGAACTGTGTACCAAGAAGGCCTGCAGCCTTAAGACCAGATCGACGCATTTTTACTGCAAGACTATCGGCAATATGAAGTAGTGGTATATCAATATGGCTTTGCACTTGCTCTGCAATAATATGCATTGTATTAGTGCAAATAAGAACAGTGTCTGCTCCTGCATCTTGTAAACCTTTAGCTGCCTTCCCTAGAAGCTCTGAAGCACCGTCCCAATCGCCAGCTTTTTGCATATCGACCACCTGCTGGAAGTTGAAGCTATGCATAATAAGTGGTGCTGAATGAAGAGGACCTAGCGCATCACGGACTCGCTCATTGATGACTCTATAATAAGTTGCTGTGCTTTCCCAACTCATCCCACCAAGTAAACCAATCGTTTTCATAACCTTTCCTCTTCTATCAGATGAGTATTCGCAACCAACACCCATAAAAACAACAACTTAAATTTTTATATCCAATTAAGCTATTAAGCTTATCTGGTAATAGTAAGGTCTGGCCAGATCTTAGTCCAGTTTTTATTCTCTATTCGGCTTAAAAAGTCATTTAGCTTTGGCCTTTTCGGGTTTATGGTAGCTCTTGGACCATCAATAATGACATCAAACGGTGAAACAACTTCAACTTGGTGCAAATTACATATTCGAGCGCCTATCGCAGTTTCAACCTCAACCCAGTAGGCCATTGCATCCAGAGTGGATGAATATGGTTGATCACCATTTCTGAGGTGCATTCGTGCCTGGTTTTTCACTGACCATGGCGCACTGACTAAAGTATTAAGCCGTGCTTCAAGGGCTTTTTCATGCTCTTCACAAAGGTTATATGGATCAAAGTAAATTAAATCTATATCGCTTAACGCTGTTGGTTGTGTATAGCCATGAAGTTTATCCCATACAAGATTACGAACAAATCCTGCTGCCAAACACCATTGAGACAAATCAAGCTCTCGTGCTGCTCTTAATAATTCCATTCTATAGGGATCTTTTTTAATCCAAGAAATTATGAGTTCACTGTCATTAAATTTTTGCTGGTTCAGCATTTGAATCATATTCATCGAATCACCACACTTTCTTCAAATTAAAACTTATAGAAAAATCAAATAGCCAATTACTGACAAATACATTAATAAACCCTTAATTTATAGACTTAAAAACACATACCCATTACTCTAAACGAGAAACTATAAGTCACATTTCACCCCTTGACCAAACATTAAATTGAGTGCTAATTTCAAATCAGAAGGTTAAAAAATAATCTTCTTAAAACCTAAACGAAAGTCACAATATATTTATAAGAGCGGAAAAGAATTCCGCACAATAAAATTTAAAGTACAAGGAAGAGGTTATCGTTATGGGACAATATATTCAGCCACACAATTTACAACCACAACAACCACGAGTAGAAGAATCTATTCAAGCATTAATTACAGACTTGCAACATGCTAACGATGTTGTCAACAACAACCCGCTTGAAGCTTGTTATCTTTACTCAGATTTAATTAAAAAAACAACGTCTGCTGCTACAGACTGGAGAAACCAAACATTTAATGTTTTTCAAGATATTATTGACACCGCTAGCGATAACTTAATCCAAGCAAGCCTTGAAGCAATCGAGCCACAAGATATTCAAGATATGGTTCCTCTACTTCGAAGCCAAATTCATCGCTTAGATAATTTATTGAATCTTGGATTTTATCTGCACAAACATCAAATCAGTGTGATTATTAATGATCAAAATTACACGCCAAGATTATGTGCTTCAAAAGCAGCACATATTGCGCCAGATCACCCAAGAACACAGCAACTACTTCTTGCAGTTGCCAAATAGAACATACTTCAGCCTAAACTGTCATGGATGATGGAGTGGCTGAACCTATGACGAGATGAATACATGGATGTATTCATCTCCATTTGAAACCTTTAAAAAGTGAATTAATCCTATTCAACGATTTCAATTTGGTTATCTTTAATAAGAATTTGTTTATTTCTATAGAGATAACCTATACCTCTTTTAAAGGCACCTTTACTTAATTGAAAAACTTCCTTAATTTTTTCAGGATCAGTTTTATCATTGAAAGGTGCTACACCACCATTTGCTCTTAAATAACGCATGATTTTTTCAGCATCTTTAGGCATGGCTTCAGATTTTTTCTGTAATACAACATTAACCTTACCATCACCACGAATCGACTCAATATAGCCCGTTAAAGGTTGGCCAGATCTGAGTTGTTCAAATACTGCTTGGTTATGGATAAGCCCCCAAACACGCTTGTTCACAACAACTTTATAACCTAGCGGTGTCTTTGGGCCAACGATAAGATCGACTTTATCACCTTGCTGCATTGTATTAAGGGCTGTATCTGATAAGAAGCGATCTATCTTGGTAGAACCAATAAGACGCTGGTCATGCTTGTTTAAGAAGCAAAATACGAGATATGAGCGACCTGCAACAAGTGGCTTATGTTGTTGAGCAAATGGGATCAACAGCTCTTTATCAAGTCCAATATCAGCAAAAGCACCAATATCATTGACTTGTGTTACACGGAGAAAGCCACACTCGTTGGCAAGAATAAAAGGCTCATCAGTTGTGCCTATAAGCCGGTCTTCTGAATCTTTATGGATAAATACACTGACTTTATCCCCCTGCTTCATCTCTTCTTCGAGATATCGCTTAGGCAATAAAATTTCCCCAAGCTGCTCACCATCGAGGTAAGCACCATTGGGCGCAAAACGAAGAATTGGAAGTTGTGAAATGGAGCCGATAGCTGTCATGTGCAGTCACCTTAATTAAGAAAAGATGTGCAAAGCATATCATAATGCGACAAGCAATTGAAAAACTCATGTAGCTCTTAAAATTAATACCCTTTGGATTGCATATCCATTTGGAAAGATTGCTCAGTGCGAGAAATACCTGTTTTAAAATCGCCATTTGTGTAGAGATCAAACCAACGATAACCCGGATTGAGTGTATCTAAGGCAAAGTCATAACACCGAGGCTTAAATTGGATACAGGTTGAAGGCGGCGCATAACATTGAATCGCATGACCATTAACTTCGTGGACGGCATGAAACTCTTGGTGAATATGCCCCCAAACAAGAGTTTTAACATTTGGGTATTTATGAAGAATGGCCCAGAGCTCTTTCGCATTTTTCAAATTATGACCGTCCAGCCAGTGGGACCCACAAAGAATAGGATGATGATGCAAACAAACCATAACATGTTGGCCTGTTTTTTCACTCAAAGTTCTATCTAAGTAATCAAGTTGATCCTGCTTTAAAAGGCCGTAGACTTCATGCTGAACAGATGAGTCAAGCATGATAATAGTCCACTTATCCAGATCATATGCACAAGGACTTACTCTCTCACTGCATTCTTTAAGACACTCAGTCATGAGTTTGGAGTCGTCGTGATTGCCAGGCAACCAAAGAATAGGCGCCTTAAACTCGGCCTCAACAACTTTTTTATAATATTCATAAGCTCTTGTACTACAGTCTTGTGCAACATCACCTGTTGCCAAAACAAGGGCAATATCATGCTGAGCCTGCTCTGCTTTAGCAAGATCTACAACGGCATGAAAACTGGCTTCAGTATCAAGCCCAAGTAGCCTTTTTTTGGAGTCCACAAAAAGATGTGAATCTGAAATCTGTAAAATACGAATCGGATGTGGCAAACCGGATTCCCTTCAATTTTATTACTCTTCACGCAACGGTAGATCTATCGGAACTATGCCAAACTCTAAACAGTGATCTAACCACTCGCTTAATAGTCTGCTCGCCTGTAACCGCTCACTCGGCTGTAGCATACCATTTTCTGACTTTCTTATCGTACTTTTTCGAACATCCACTGATTGAACGCTCAAAACTTCAACGACCTTCATATCATGGTAGACCCTAATTTCCATTTCAGCCTCTTCTAAGTAGGCATTTTGGTCAAAAAGGCACAGTGAAAGAACAGAAGTGTGACGAGTTCGCTCTAAAACTTGAAAATGCAGCTGTGATCGATCGCCGTTAAGGAAGTACATCTCTATTTGACGTTCAACAGCATCATGAATAAATGGGAATACTTTAACAAGTTTTAGGAAGTTCATTTCACATGAAGACAGGAAGCCTGGAAAATCAATAAAGGCCTTCTTACAAGCGCCTGATGCCGTCAGTTCAGCGGTATCTATATACTGCTCTTGGTCTGAGTTAAACTTGTCTGTCAACACGTCACCTTTTCCCTAATTCAGAGAGCTTTGACATGCTGGCCACTCTGAACATCAACTACTTAGCAAGAAACTCTTGTGCGTTAGAAACATTTCTCACCTCCATACTCACAGCTTAGGCGAGAGATGAGTTAATTAACAAGTGTATGTAAGCATGATTCAATGATATCAGCAACTTACTACAAACCGATCCGTTTATTTGGTCAAGACTAAAGCTGTGTTTATATAGCCAGAACTTTCTGTACGGTCCATAGAGATCGTCTCTACATTAACACCATGCTGATTTTTTAATACAGAAACCCACCCCATGAGCTGATTAAATGGAATATTATCAACCCAAATTCGTAAACTATCGTCATTTCGAGGCTCAACTCGCTTCAAATTGATACCATTTTCGGCAGTGCTAGCATTCACAATTGCAAGCAAACTTTGATTTGAAGATGCTAATGCACCAACCGGTCTTTGCTGCAAACCTTTAAGCTCTTCTTGCAGTGCCATTTCGTCAAAGTAACGACTCTTCGCGCTTTTCTGAGCACTATGCAAGGGCTCCCATATAAAAAAGACAAAGAAAGCCAAGAGAATAAAAACTGAGGACCCTATGACAAGCCATTGCTCTCGATCACTCAAACGTTCATACCGCGCCCATTGTTGCGCAATCATTTCACGAAAATCCATGATTTATCCTACTTGTTTCTGACCATTGGGACTTTAGCTAACATCGATTCGTAGCCTTGCTTTAACACCATTACCATCTTTATTAGCACCATCGATCTTTACCTGTAAAGACTGAGCTTCGATCTTTTTCTGAATTTTTTCTAAATCTGGGTAGTCAGCAACCGTTAAATCAACCTTGAGGCTGCCTTGGCTTGCATCAAATGCCATACGCTGGATTACCAAACCTTTTGCTGATCGTAGGCTATCACCAGCCATTGATACTAAGTTAAGGAATTCTGCATTTTGTGCTGAGCCGCCCCCTTTAGCAAGTTCACTACTCAAGGCTCTTTTGAGACTACCTCTGATTCGCGTCACATGAGGGAATGCCTTTTTAAACAAGGCATTATTTTCAACCCTCGCCTCTTGATAGGCATTTTCATATGCAAAATAGCTGGATGCAGTAAAACCCATTTCAACACAGAGCAATGCAAGAACAAAACCCGCTGCTTTTTGCCATTGATATTTACTTTTGCGCTTGCGTTTAGCAACCTTAAAATCTTGTTGGAGTAACTGAAAACTTTGATGCTCAGAAACCTTACGAACAGCTTCTAAAGCCAGAATATATGTCACACTCTGTCTTACGAGCAGACGCTTAATCTGTAATGATGCAGGAGCAGGCACATCTGGCTCTTCAACAATAAGTGCCTCATAGTCACTCTGCATTTGCTCAACCATCTCTTTTAGATGATCTTCGCAGTCAGCACTTACATCCAAAGCATACTGATCATTTCGATCAATCAGCAGACTACAACGTAAACCTGATGCATCCGCCGGCAGGTTGGCGTGGAGGTCACCTACAACTTTAGATATCCAGACCTCTGCAAAATCAATAGGCGCGCAACTTGCCACCCAATGATCATGCCTCACGAAAACACGATCTCGATCAAAAATAGCAAAGCACTGCCCTTCTTGATATGGCAGCAATAGATGTTCAGGATAGACAACATCAGGCTTGATACCTTGTGTCTCTAATATATCGAGCCACTGAGTTAGCCTTGCTTTATCAATATATGCAACCCCAACATCATTACTCTTATTTAACCATTCTGTGGCAAAGAAGATATCAGAGATGTTTTGGTTAAGGTGCTCTTCTAAAATAAAGGGCACAAGTTTATCTTTTTGACGCTTTTGATTTTGCGGAATAGTTGTTCTTGTTAATACAACGTCTTCAGCTGGCACCAACACTACAATTCGTGACTGGTTTAATGTCACTCTATCATTTAAGAGGTGATCTATTTGACCTAAACGACCAGTGCTTGCAGGCCCTAATGGTAGACCATCCTGAAACAGCATCCACTCAATAGGATCATCCACAGTCGCTACACGACTTGAATGACGATCCGTCATGATTCGAATGACTAAAATTGGAGCCGACATGCTTCGTTTCTCTCTTCTTCAATAACTGCAAATTCTTTTATGACCATCAACAGAGTATCTTTTTTCTGATCACCTATAAAGAATAATAGTACGCCCAACCTAAATCTCGCTGGAATAGCTGAGGTGTTTCAATTTCTTCTGCATTTGTTGATGCTGGCACATATATAATGGTTGATTGCTGCGTTAGAGCATCCCCCAGTTTAATTTGAGTGCGAAGCTCAAAATATTGACTATCAACATTAAAATTCATCGCAGGCCTTTGGTTTTCAGACAATGTAGACATGTCTTCTTGTGTAAAACCCTCTTCTGGCCGCGTTGATACCAATTCAGCACCGGCACTCACATTTAACGCTCTCGCCACAGGCAAGGAAACACTATTAATGTTAATGCTCGCATCAAGTGGTAGCAAAGCAATATAAGGGGCCAGTTTAGCATAATCTTGCTTACTCACGCCTCTTAAAAGCAAAAGCTCTGATAAATGCATGATGGGCTTTTGAGATGTTTTATAACCACCATCTTCTTTTGAGCCTAAGCTTAAATAGTAATCATCTTCTGCCTCAATAAAACCTCTTTGCTCTTGATCTGTATCCATCCAATCAAGAATCACCGTTAGAATATCCGATGAAGTCATACGGTTGTCCGAAGGAATCTGTAACTCATCCAACAAACGAATAAACACCTGCTGTGCTGTTTGATCACTTGCAAGGGTCATAATATTAAACCGACCTTGCAAGTCCACAAGCTGTGTACGAATTTCACCACCAGTGATTGGATAGACTTGAAGCTGTGCCCACTGCTCACTGGCATGATCTCTGGTTTCAGCATTTTGCATATCGTTGTACACATCTTGCTGTAACTGAATGCTTGCCAGTAGCTCAGCGCCCCTTAGATACTCCTGCACTTGAGAGTCTGCTGCAACAAGCCCTTGCGACTTCACTGTTCGCATAAATGCCATTTGCAAGCCAGCGACTAAAACAGTTGTTGCAGCAAAAATAAGCAGCACACTTATTAAGACAATACCTTGCGTGTTTGACTTATACCCTTGCTGGCATATCATTGTGTTAAATCCTCCGTTGTGGAGGTATCTGAATCAACATCATTAGAGCCATCTAAATCATCATCTGACAATGATACTTTCGCTTCAGCATTACTCAGCAATGTAGAATAAATATGACCATCAGGCGCACCGACTTCGAACACACGAATCAAAGTACCAAAGGCTTGTGTTTCCAATGTGACTTCAATCACCGATGGTAAGAGTGGTAGCTCGTCAGATAAGCTGGTGTTTGACTCAGTTTCACCCTCAGAGTTCAGGCTTTCTGTAGAGTTACTGGTGGTATTATCCTCAAGTGGCCATTGATCAACCCAGTGCCACTCGGTTTCTGCCTTGGCTAGGCCAATTGAAGCATCTTCACTGTTTTCTTCTTGCTCTAAATCCTCATAGTCAGGATAACCATATCGAATACTCATACTCTCAATTTCATCGAGCATAAGCATATCTACAGGCTCATCATCTTCTGATGGATCTAAATATGCCCATTGATAACGATGAATTTTTTTATCATCAAAGCCGTAAGCAATCCTTCGCAGCTCACTCTGCGGTTGACCTGAAGCAAGGTTCGGCAAACCCGAGTTCCGAGATAGCTGAAAACTCACAGCATCCCCTGCAAAAGCATACTCATAAAGACTAAATAGAGACTGGTCTTCACCACCAAACGAATCTTGACCTGGGCGAATAGATCGCTCTAAAGCATAAGTTAAATCTTGCTTCAACAAATGCCAAAAACGTTGAGTGTCATTAATTGCCCTTGTTCGGCTCAAAACTCGATCATGTGCATTTTGTAAGTTGGTATAGACCTTATAAGCGCCTGCAACAACCACAGACATAATTGCGATTGAGACCATGAGTTCAATCAAAGTCATCCCTTTAGCGAACCGCATTTACCCCCCTTGTATCAGGTACAAAAGTACCATCAGAAAAATAGGCTTCGAGGGAGGCTATAGAATTATCTGTATCATTTGCCATGGCAACAGAAACTGTAACGCGGTTCATTGAGCTAACATCTGTTTTTTCAGTTTTAAATTTGAGCTGCCATTCAATACCAGCAAACTCAACGCTTTGCGATTTAAAACGGTTATTGGAACTACTTTCATAGGTTCTTGCACGAGTGAAAGCATCTTCTGCAACCCATTGAGCTAATGTCTTTTCCTGCAAACGAGAAAGGCCTCGCGCAGTATCAGCAGCCACAATCAGATAGCCACTCGCAAGAACAGCAAAGATACCTAGAGCGACTAGAACTTCGACAAGGGTAAAGCCTTGCTGGCGTTGATATTTAGAGGTAAGACTGGGTATTTTCATCACTTTCTCGAACTAGACCTGCTGGTGTGATCTGATAGACACTACCTGATTCTGCTCTCTCTCCACGTAACACAAGAACAAATGGTGTGACATCACCTTGTGCAGAAATAATAATTTGCGGCACTAGTAAATCTTTTTCTAAAAGCTCAACTTGATTATCTTCATCAAGATACATCAACATTTCTATTCGTGAATCAAGCCCATGAGTATCGACATTAATAACAGGTTGCCAAGGCAGTGGTTTAGTTTCGTCTATTTCTTCATCATCGCTGACTACTGTCGCTTGATCTATTCCCCAAGTTAAGTAGTCAACATCAGGTTGAATCTCAACAGGCCGCCACCCCGCTTGTGTAAAAGACAAACCATAAAGTCGGTGATGAATCATAGCTAAGTTTTGCAGCTCACGAATATCTTGCTGCAACAGACCTGCTTCGTCTCGAATCACTTGTGGAATTTCATCTCGTGAAGCAACAATGGTAATACCTGTTGCCATGATACCAACAATAAAAACAACAAGAATTATTTCGAGAAGTGTAAAGCCTCGAGAGGCATTGCGCGCCTCTCTCACTTTATTGAATGGTTTAGTCAAGAGAACTTATATCCGCTGCATAGTCTTCGCCACCTTCAATTCCATCAGAACCAAGGCTTAAAATTTCGTAGTCAGCACCTTCTACAGGGCTGAAGTACAAATAGTTATTACCCCATGGATCTTGATTGAGCTTTTTGATATAGCCGCCTTTAGGATAGTTTTTGACGTTGTTTGGTTTATTAACCAAGGCTTCTAAGCCTTCTTCTGTCGTTGGATATCTAAAGTTATCTGTTTTAAAGAGCTCTAATTGACCAGATAAAGCCTGAATATCAGACTGTGCACGTGCAACAGCGGCTTGGTCTGCACGACCTGTAATATTTGGGATAATCGCAAGTGCAAGCATACCGATGATCACAACAACAATCATGATTTCGATCAGTGTTAAACCTTGCGTTTTTCTCATAGACATAGAAGCAGATGACAAGCGTTGTCTTGCATTTGAATACATGAATATTCCTTGTGTTTTTTTAAACAATATTACTTAAATTAAAGATTGGCAGCATGATAGCCATTACGATTACCATAACAGTAATCCCCATCATGACCATGACCAATGGCTCAAATAAACTCATAACAGTTGCAATTAACCCAACCATTTCACGCTCTTGGTTTTGAGCAGCTCGTTGCAGCATCTTATCAAGATCTCCAGAGTTTTCGCCAGAGGCAATCATTTGAATCATCATAGGTGGAAAAAAATCGTACTGATCAAGGCTACGATACAAACTTGCACCTTCTCTTACACGGTCAGCAGCAGTAACAACTGCTTTTTTAATGACCAAATTTGTCGTTACTTCACCACTAATGCGCAACGCATCAACAAGCTGAACACCACTTGTCGATAAAATACTGAGCGTATTACACACGCGGGCAGCATTTAAACCACGAGATAAACGTCCAAATAAGGGTAACTTTAAAATAATTTGGTGCGCTTTATAGCGACCTTTTTCTTGCTTAAGAACAAATTTAAAACCAGCAAAAATTAAAAAGAAAGCAGCGACGACCCAGTACCAACTATTCACCAAGAAATCACTTATCGCAATAACCCCTTGGGTTAAAGCTGGTGGCTCTTGCCCATTATCGGCAATAACTTCAACAATTTGAGGTACAACGTACACCATCAATGCAACGAGAATACCAAAGCTAAATAAAAGTAAAACAATTGGATAAACCAGCGCACCTTTTACTTTACGTTGTGTTTCACTTGAGCTTTCCGTGTAATCAGCTAACTGCTCTAAAACTAAATCTAGGTGGCCTGAGTGCTCACCTGCCGCAACAGTTGCACGGTATAAATCTGGAAATGCACTTGGGAATTCAGCTAGAGCATTAGCCAGAGTAAAACCCTCGTTGACTTTGGAGCGCAATGCCAGCGCGATGCCTTTTACTTTTGATTTGTTTGCTTGCCTTGCTACAGCTTTAAGCGCTTCTTCAACTGGGAGGGATGCATGAATCAAAGTTGCCAGTTGACGAGTCATAAGTGCGAGTTCAAATGTGCTGAGCTTAGCACCACCCATCGGGCTGGAAAGCTGCGCTAAAAAACCGGATTTTTTTAAGCTCGATGCAGGAGAGTTCTTTTTTACAGTAAGCTGTACTTCCAGTGGAATTAGACCTTGATCGCGAAGCTGCTGACGTATTTGACGATCGGAATCCGCTTCTATCGAGCCCTTTTTCTCTTTACCCGCTGCAGTTAAAGCAACATAGTTATAAGCTGGCATAGATTAGTCCTGTTGCGTTACACGTAATACTTCTTCAAGGGTAGTTCGACCTGCCAGTACTTGTCGCATACCGTCCGCACGAATACCTGTTGAGTTTTCCCGTGCTGCTGCTTCAAGAATACTTTCACTATCAGCATTATGAATAAGGTGACGAAGTTTATCATCAACGATGACCACCTCATAAATACCTGTACGGCCTCGGTAACCAGTATTGTTACACGTGGAGCAGCCACAGGCCTTAAAGACAGTAACACCATCTTCTTGCGCCGGCACACCAAGTTTTTGCATTTCCACTTCACTTAACTCATAAGGCTGTTTGCAGTCATCACAAAGTGTCCGCACTAGGCGCTGTGCAATAACTGCCACCAAACTTGAGGCGATTAAGAAAGGCTCAATGCCCATATCTTGTAAACGAGTAACAGCACCAACCGCAGTATTGGTATGTAGTGTCGATAACACTAAGTGACCTGTTAAACTGGCTTGAATTGCAATTTCAGCTGTTTCCAAATCACGAATCTCACCAACCATAACTACGTCTGGATCTTGACGCAGCATAGCCTTAAGACCTTTGGCGAAAGTCATCTCAACTTTATTATTGACCTGCGTCTGGCCCACACCTTCAAGCTGGAATTCAATAGGGTCTTCTACCGTGAGGATATTTCGAGTTTTATCATTAAGCTGGGTTAAGCTGGCATAAAGTGTCGTTGTCTTACCTGAACCTGTAGGTCCTGTCACCAAAATAATACCGTGAGGTTTGTAGATTACACTCATAAGAGCTTCATAATCTTTATCTGACATACCAAGATGGGATACATCTAAGCGCACGGCATTTTTATCCAGCAAACGCAATACAACCCTTTCACCGCTACTTGATGGCATTGTAGACACACGAACATCAACTTCACGGCCTGCAAGTCTAAGCGAGATACGACCATCTTGCGGCAGGCGTTTTTCTGCAATATCTAAGCGTGCCATAACCTTAATACGAGATACGAGTAATGAAGCAAGTTCACGTCGCGGCTCAAGCACCTCACGTAAAACCCCATCAATTCGCATACGTATTGCAAGGCGTTTTTCAAAAGTTTCTATGTGAATATCGGATGCATGCTCGCGCACGGCTTCGGTTAAAATAGCGTTTATGAGACGAATAATAGGTGCATCATCTTCCTGCTCCATCAGATCTTCTGTCTGGGTAATGGTATCTGCAAGACTTGCAAGATCCATATCTTCGCCAATATCAGCAGCAGCTTGCATTGCATCGGAACCGCCTTGGTAGAATGATGAAATTTTCTCTTCAAACTCTTCCTCAGTGACCACCTCAAAATGCGCATCCATTGGGAGTGTACGCACAAGCTCCATCAGAACTAGAGAATCAACACCTTCTTTAACAGACACATGAACTTCGTGCTCAATGTTCCACACTAAAACGCCATGTCTTTTAGCATAGGCATAGCTGAGACGGAAGTTCTCGTTTGACTCATGTTCAGCTAATTGTGCCTCAGCGGCGATTTCATTCATGTCAATGCCTTTGCGTGTTGGCCTGACACTTTTAGTGACAGGGCTTTAAAAAATGAGGGGAAATAAATGAAAGATCACTGAGTACTACTCCTGATCACTCAGCGCTGGAGATTCAGTTGTATCACTCTCTGGCATCAAACGAGCATCAGAAGACTCAGCTGACGTTTTTTTGCTCTGTGCATGTAATTCTTCATCAATTATTTCTGCTTGCTGTGATGGTACATCACTTTGACTTGCAGATGCAGTATTGTCATTATTTTCATTCGTATTTTCAAATAAAATTTGAGCAGTATTTGGACGAGCTTTCTGATGACGATTTTTTAATCGAAGACCTGCATTCGTCACCGATAAATCATAAGCACCATCTTCATGGCTTGGCTGCCACTCAGTTGTAATATATGTAAACTCAACACCTGGCAACCAATTTAAATATTGATGACCTAGCTGCCAAACTTTAGTCACAGCCTCATGCTCAATTACGGAATGACGAACAACACCGTTACCATTTGATTCCTGCAAGTCATAGATCATCATACCATCATCAATACCAAATAAGCTCAACACTCCACTCCAGTGAATATGCATAGCTCTCAGACGCCACTGATCATAGGTAAGTTCAATATCACGCTCACCATGTGATGTCAGATTTAGCTGAGCGAAGCGAGTGTTCATACCTAGCGGCCTGACTTCTACAGTACCAAGGCGAGTTTCACCAGTAATTGAAGTCATATCGGTAAGAAGATACAGCCCTGCTAGACCCGCAAGACCAAAGAAGAGAAAGCCAATTCCGGCATTAGCTCTCAGCCAAATGAGAAGCCAAGACTTGCGAAAAACAAGAAAGGTGCCCAACACAAAAGCAGCAATGAACACCAACGAAAAAAAGACAAGCCCTAACTCGAACTGCATGACTTTACCTCACCCATCCTTAGGTTAAAGTGATAAACGTTTAGACCGAATCTGCTTCCGTTACAGATTGTTCAAATGCTTGTTTAAGCATATTCACGCTCAACTCTGCAGCCTCAAGAACACCATCACCAATTGACTTGCGATCTTCCAAACTTTCGAGATAGTAATCCACACTTGTTAAAACATCAGCAAGTGTTTCTAACACGTCAGGTGTAGGCATTTGACCTTGTTGAATCATGTATTGGTCGATGTAGTGCATTACGTTATTAAGCACCTGAGCAGCTCTATCTAAATGGAGAAACTTCAGTGCCCCAACACTTGTTTTTAAATGCATCGAGACTTGATCAAGGTAAGTTCCATCACCGTGGGCATCAACATATGAAGCCACCGAACGCTTCACAACACCAAGTGAAGCACGAGACTCTACAAACACGAGATGCCTTGCCTGCTCAAGAATACTCCAAGGCGTTAAAGCACTTTCATCGTCTGGGTCTAAATTAACAGCATACTGCCCCAAAAGTTTCGATAGTGCTTGTTCGATAAAGACAAAAGTATCAGCAAGGCTCTGCAGAGCTTCTGACTCTACTGTGGCGTTTTCATCAATCAAGTTTTCGATGACTGGAGACTGCTCTCTCAATACAGCAGCAGACTCTAACTCACCAATCATATTGAGAGTATGAGCCGCTTGCTCAACGATTTCATGAGGCGTCTTTTCTTGATTCCACTGAGGTACTATATCTCTAGAGCGCAAGTCCATTGCTTCTTTTAAATAAGCAAGCTCGTCATAGATAAGCTGCACAACAGATTGTATAACAGTACCTGTTGGACCATTCATCAGTTTTGCTTCTTCAACCAGTTCTAGGTCTGTGCAATCAGCTTTCGCATTAAATAAGTCTTGAAGACTTGTTAATAGCACTGACTGTTCAGTAGCACCACCTTGCACGCTGGCTAGAGCAATAATACCCATACACTCTGACACTAAATGTTCTGGTGGTTCCATTTGAAGCAGCTCATCACGGCCATATACGATCTGTTTTATTTGCCTTTCTAAACTCGACAATACAAATAAACGGCCAGGCGATATGCTCACATGTCCATATTGCAAGGATAAGAGCACAGCACGCCCAATAAACCATAACTTGGTCATTGGCACTGCACCACAAATTGCGCACAGTCGCTCCAGTGCTCTTTGCATAATTTGAACACTACTTGGAATCACTTTCTTTTCTTTAATAACCGCAAGCAAACCAACTTGGAACATCAATCGAAATGGCTTGCAGGCTGGACCCACATTTTCCAATTTAAATGATGCACTATCAGTGGACTCACCAAATACTTTATACATATCGAGCACTTCAGGATTCGCAAATGGCTCATGTATGAATGTTGCATCAGAAAGAGGTCGTTGTCGTAATAGTTTACGAATAGCGTTAATACGACCAGAGAGCAACAATGGTAAGTGGCGCTCTTTAAGCAAGGTGTACTCTAGGAAATGCTCTAATTGAATAAGTGATAAACCTAGGCAAGCCATTTGCTCCATAAACTTCTGCGATTCAGAAGCATTTGGGCTATGTTGCAGCTGCTCAATTAAAAATATCATTTCATTTAAGAGGTGTGTCGCCCCATCGAACTCGAGTAATTTTAAGACACTCGAAGCTTGCTTTAATAAATCTCGACACTCACTAAGATGATGGACAGCCTCTGTATCCACAGCAAAATACTCTAAAGCAGTTGATGCTTTTGTTAAGTTTGAATCGAGCTCTTCCTTCACTGTTTTAAGTGAAGTAATGACATCCATTTGAACCATAACGGCTCCATCTTTATTTAAATTAAACAAAACCTGTACCCACTGGTGTAATCATTAAAAGACCATTTTGGGCAGAAAAATGCATTATTCAAAGCAATACCCATTGATTATAGACAAGGCTGAGCAGAATGAATCCATATCAGCTAATAAAGCGTCATTTATTACAAATTGACTTGTAAGTGAGACGAATCGCGACATGATATCAGACTAATTACAGGATTATATAAACCTATAAGCTAAGCAACAACTGATATCTATTTAATGTTAAGAAGGTGTAAAAATAACCTAGTCATTTTAGCCACTCTCAGGTACAATGCGTCCCGCAGGGGGTCTGCTCGCGTACAAATTGATACATTCGTACGATCACCCCACTTTATTAAGAGTAAATTGAGCTGCTGTTGAACGCTCTACAACCAAATTTCACTGTAGAGTCTTTCTAGAAACGTTGCCTAGACCATTGACACAGGAAATATCCATCATGGCTAAATCACTTCAGGCCGGTTTTATCGAGAACTTTCTCGGTCAGTCACCAATTTGGTACAAAAAAACCATACTGGCATTTCTCATTATTAACCCCATCGCATACATGATCCTCGACCCATTTGTTGTTGGTTGGATGTTCATCATTGAGTTTATTTTCACACTGGCAATGGCACTTAAATGCTACCCTCTACAACCAGGTGGACTCCTTGCGATTGAAGCGCTTATTTTAGGGTTAACCAAGCCTGAAGCTGTTTTTATCGAAGTAGAACAAAACTTTAAAGTTATTCTTCTTCTGATGTTTATGGTTGCTGGTATTTACTTTATGAAAGACCTCCTTCTTGTGGTCTTCACAAAGCTACTCGTCAACGTGCGCAACCAGAAAGTATTAGCATTACTCTTCTGCATCCTGTCAGCACTTCTTTCTGCATTCCTCGATGCCCTGACGGTTGTTGCTGTTGTTATCAGTGTTTCTGTTGGCTTCTACTCCGTTTACCATAAGCTAGCTTCTGGACGTGAGTTCGTTGATGCTGACACTGAAGATGGTGCAGATGTTCCAAACTACAATAAAGATGACCTTGATAACTTCAGAGCGTTTTTACGTGGTCTTCTTATGCATGCTGCTGTTGGTACTGCTCTTGGTGGTGTTGCAACGACAGTTGGTGAACCTCAAAACCTTCTTATTGCAGATAAAATGGGCTGGGACTTCGTTGAGTTCTACCTTAATGTGATGCCTGTTTCTCTACCTGCACTTCTTGCTGGTCTTGCAACTTGCCTTTTCGTTGAACAGTTCAAACTCTTTGGTTACGGCACGCCGATTCCCAAGAATGTTTTAACAATCCTTAAAGACTATGATGTTGAAATGAGCAATAAGCGTGACAAAAAAGATGTTGCGAAATTAATTGTTCAAGGTATTTCAGCAGTACTTCTTGTTGCAGGTCTGGGTTTACACGTTGCAGAAGTTGGTCTGATTGGTCTTGCTATTATTGTTATTCAAACAGCCTTTAACGGTATTACTGAAGAGCATGCTCTTGGTCATGCGTTCGAAGAAGCACTTCCATTTACAGCGCTACTTGTTGTGTTCTTCTCAATTGTTGCCATTATTCATTCGCAACATTTATTTGAACCAATCACTCATTTTGCCCTTTCTTTCTCTGAAGATGCACAACCAGGTGTGTTCTTTGCGGCAAACGCTGTACTTTCAATGATCAGTGATAACGTATTTGTTGCTACGGTTTATATTGGTGAAGTTCAAGCAAGCTTTGAAGCAGGCGAAATGACTCGTCAGCATTTTGAGCATCTAGCTGTTGCTATTAACACTGGTACTAACCTTCCAAGTGTTGCAACACCAAATGGTCAAGCTGCCTTCTTGTTCCTGTTAACAAGCTCACTTGCACCTTTAGTTCGCCTATCATACGGAAAAATGGTTCTAATGGCTCTTCCATACACGATCGTTCTTTCTGTAGTTGGCTTCTACACTGTAAGCACAATGACAATCTAATTTATTTTAGGTTGCTATAAAAAAGGCGAGATACTCTATAGCTGTAGAATATCTCGCCTTTTTAATTTCTGGTCCTAAACTTTAAGCTTTAGGACCAACCATCTAAGCAACAAGTGAATCACTTGGTAGCTCTAAATTTAACCCAATAAGAGTCTCTGTTGGCAGAATCTGACCTGCGTCACTCACTTCCACCAAATCTTGATGAATTAAGTTGTTAAGGGAACGAACTGGATTTAAACCTGCATGAATCATATCTTGATAAATGTAAGCAACTTGACCATCAACTGCATTCTCTTCATCTTGTACCTCTAACATATAGTCTTGATCTAGCAGCTGCTTAAGATAATGGTTTAGTGTTTCCCCTTTTGCACTAAAAACAGGATAACCATTTTCATCTGCTTCAATTGCATCGTATCTCTTGAGGAAATCAATGGCGCTCTGAGCACTTACACCATTGTCTTGGCACTCTTGTAAAATAAGACTTAGGTTTTCATCTGCACAATCTGTAGAGCCATTTTCAAGCTTTGATAATTCATCTAAATACACCTGAGTGTTTGGATTAACAGTTTCAACAGCATCATAAGTACATTCTTCTGCTGGTGTTTCGACTACTGGCGTTTCTACTACCGGAGTCTCAACGACTTCATCATAAGTGCACTCTTCTGCTGGTGTTTCGACTACTGGCGTTTCCACTACAGGTGTCTCAACTACTTCATCTACACATTCTTCTACTGGTGTCTCTACCACTGGTGTTTCCACTACCGGAGTCTCGACAACTTCATCTACGCACTCTTCTTCTACTGGTGTTTCGACTACTGGTGTTTCC
>DJZY01000032.1 GCA_002450655.1 Gammaproteobacteria bacterium UBA6940
AAATTTACTCCGAATTGACGTTAAATAGATCATAAATGTAGCTGAACTGATACAAACAAAGTAAAAAAAAACCACATTCAAATTATGGTGTCTATACTTTTATAAAAGCAGAGCCTTTTTATGAAAGTAATGGATCAAAGGTGTAGGAGCTTATGGCAATACCTCTACTCATATGTGATGACTCCGCTATGGCTAGAAAACAAGTCTTTAAATCACTGCCTGCCGAATGGGCAGTGGATGTTACTTATGCAAAGCATGGTGTTGAAGGACTTGATGCTATCAGGGAGGGTAAAGGCGAAATGGTCTTTCTAGATCTAACGATGCCTGAATTAGATGGTTATGGTGTACTGGAAAAGGTGAAGGAAGAGGGGCATAAAAGTATAATCATTGTTATTTCTGCGGATATACAGCCAGAGGCGCGTTCCAAAGTAATGGCATTAGGGGCTTTAGATTTCATCAAGAAACCGGTGAATTCTGAGAAGTTAGCTGAGGTTTTAAAAACTTATGGGCTGCTATAAATGAATGTATCTGATTTAGCCTTAAGTGAAGATCAAAGAGATTGTCTGCAAGAGCTTGTGAATGTTGCAATGGGGCAAGCAGGTGACTCTTTAGCGCGATTACTTGAGGTGTTTGTAAACTTGAGCGTGCCACGAATTCAAGTGGTTTCAAATGATGAGCTTCCTAAAGCGCTTGCAGGGTTACTAGGGCATAAAAACCTAGTGTCCGCTGTGAGGCAAGGTTTTCATTCTCAACTTGAGCATATTGATGTTCGGGGAGAAGCAATTGTTGTATTCGGAGATACAAGCTTTAAGGAGCTTGCTGAGCTCTTATCCTATGAAGACGCAATTGATGCTAATGCGGAAAAAGAGCTTTTACTTGATGTGACTAATGTTATTTCAGCTGCTTGTCTTACAGGTATTGGAGAGCAACTTGAAATTGATATGGGATTCTCAGCGCCTTCGTTATTAGGCCAACAGATTCCTATAGAGCGTTTAGTCGATTCAAAGCACGGTTGGCAGCAGGCTCTTCTTGTTGAAATAAATTATTCAGTAGACAACAGGGCTTTTATGTGCCATCTCATGATGATGATGCCTGATATTGCGATACAAGCTTTAAAGACAAGAATTGATGAAATTCTTGAAGACTTCTAGCAAAACATCATCACTTTTCAAAGTTCATGCAAAGTGGTGAGTGTGTATTTTTTAGTGATAGGATTTCAAGATGTCCGAAGAATCTGCTAAGGACCAGCCCAAAACTCTCGAAGTAACTAATGAGTATGCGCAAGAGTTATTGCAGCGTCTAGATCTCGGCATGCTTGTTATTGATAAAGATTATAATGTCCAGTTTTGGAACCGTTTTATGGTTCTTTACTCAGGTATTGCCAGTGAGGAAATTTGCGGTAAAAAACTCTTTGACTTTTTTCCTGAAATACCAGAAAAATGGTTTAGAAAAAAAATTGAAAGTGTTTTTTTATTGAAAACAAATTCATTTATTACTTGGGAGCAACGTCAGTATTTATTTAAGTTTCGCCATTCAAGACCAATCACAGGCGGAACAGAGTTTATGGCGCAAAATATTACTATTTTCCCCATAAAGCAAGGTAAAAAAGTTGATCAAGTTGCCATATCAATTTTTGATGTAACGGATGTTTTTATATATAGAACTCAGTTAGAAGAGGCCAATATTAAGCTTGAGAACTTAAGCCAAACTGACCGCCTCACTGGTGTATACAATCGAGGCCATTTTGAAGAGCTTCTCAAAAATGAATATAACCGAAGCCAAAGGCACCATCAACCACTCTCATTACTCATGCTTGATATAGATCATTTTAAACGTATTAATGATACGAAAGGCCATTTAGCTGGTGATGCTGTCATAAAAGGCTTAGCTCAGGCTGTTAGTACGAATATACGAGGTCATGATGTTATTGGTCGATATGGTGGTGAAGAGTTTTGTGTGTTTTTGCCCTCAACTGGCTACGAAGGAGCTATGGGGTGTGCAGAAAAAATTCGTCACATTGTTGAGGCAATGATTGTTCCTTTTGAAGAAGATGAAATTCGAATTACAACCAGTGTCGGTGTAGCAGTGTTAAATGAGAATATGTATTCTTATGAAAAACTATTGCAAGCAGCAGATAGTGCGCTCTACATATCAAAGAACAAAGGTCGAAATGCTGTTTCGGATATGTTCGAAGTACAAGCGCAAGATCTACCTAAAAACTCTGAGCATTAGGTAACTATTAGATTGGCGCTACATTAACCAAGTAAAGCCAATATTGTAAAAGAAATTGTTTTTCTCTGCTGGTAGTAGATTTGTTTCAATTGAGTTGCCATCAGCATAAAATACAGTATCTTTTCCGTTGAGCGTACGGCTGTGATCAAAGCCTACATGCTGTTCGATTCTCATTGAACTTGTCAGGTTTAGTACATGGTTTGCCTTAACTTCAACACCTGCACCATAAGCAGAATGCTCAAAGCTTTTAGGCTGAGCAAACTCTTCTCGTAGATTCCAACGCCCCTCACCACTATATAAATGACCTCTTAATTTAGATGAGAATGTAAATTTGTTTTGACCTAAGTTGTAATGCTGCGCAAGGCCTATATAAGGTCCTAACCACAGTGCTTCGTAGCTGCTATTCAACCCTTCTATTTCAACCGGCGATGACAAAAGGCGCTCTTGACTATAAGTTTGAAAGCCGTTTGTTTGCTTATAATTATCCCGAATTAGGGTAAAACCAAGTAATACATCTAAATGAGATATTCGTGAAGAGCTAAGAGATCTATTTGCACCTATTTCTAGACCATAATTTATTGATCCTTTTAAGCTAGCAGTTGTTTGGGTTGATAGAGATTGTCCACTAGCACTATAGGAATAATCATTATCAACAAGTGTGCCGCTTTGAACTTTGCCATAGCTCATCTGGGTTGAAATATCCCAATAATTGGGTTTAAATCCTA
Source organism: Gammaproteobacteria bacterium UBA6940 (assembly GCA_002450655.1). Lineage (GTDB taxonomy): Bacteria > Pseudomonadota > Gammaproteobacteria > Pseudomonadales > UBA6940 > UBA6940. The sequence goes on from DJZY01000032.1 coordinate 2,958, forward strand.
AAAGTTTTGAAATATTCATTTCTACAGATGTGGTATCTGTTTCAATATCTTGATATGAAAGTTGTGAAAGAGGGCGGTTATCAAGAGATGATTGGCTAATACCCCAAGAAAAATTGGAAAATGATATGCCTTTACGTAGCGTTACTGAGCTTGAGGGCTGTTGAATATCGAAAACTGGAGAAAGTGTGCTAGCAATAATGGATTGTGAGTAAAGGCTCGCGAATGAAGTTAAGCCACAAATAAATAATAATTTTAAGTTTGTAATTTGAAACACAACTTACCCTTTACAACTGAGTTAATTATTAATATCGGTATTTCTAATGTAGTAATTGTAAAAGAAAAAGCTATGTTGATGGTATTATCAATGTATATTTGGCGTGGGTTAATTGTTAATAATTAAATCTTTTTATATGAGTGATGAAACATTTAGAAAGAATCTCGCTTCTAATGCCCGAGTTTGCATTAAAAGATTATTAATATCAATATCTTACTTTGATGTAGCGGTGCTTTGATATAGGTGCTGCCAATTAATACATAGTATCAATTTGAACTAAACTTGAATATAAATGAAGTAGTTGCAGATTACCAATATAGTCAAATTATTGATTTTGTTGAACAGACGATGAGCTAGGCATATTGTTCATAGGTTTAAGTGTATTATCGCCTGGTATTACAAGAGGTCATCTTGATGAGTGATGATATTACAGGTGTGCGAATTCTAATAATTGATGATAGCTCAACACATGTAGCGGTGTGTCGTAAACTATTACTCACTGCTGGAGTAGATCCATATTTTATCTATGAAGCGCAATCAGTTAAACAAGCTAAGAAAACTATAAAGGATACACCTCCTGACATCTGCTTTATAGATTATATTCTTCCTGATGGGTTAGGTTCTGAAGTCCAGCCCTTTCAAGGTGAAAATTT
>DJZY01000071.1 GCA_002450655.1 Gammaproteobacteria bacterium UBA6940
GCACTTATGAGTTGAATCTAAGACCCAATTTTAAGCGATAAGCTATTAATTTATAAGTCTCGAGAATGAAGTTGTGTGTTTTTTATACGGGGCTGTGTTTTAAACCACATTTATTTGATGAATTCTGAAGCATTTATCGGTTTCAACTACTAAAGTGCAGTATTGAAAAATGAGGTTAAAAGTAGGGTCATATTGATTACATCTCTTATACATATCTGAATTGAAGGAGCGGAGCGCTTTTGTTATTGTCTTGTACGAAAATTGAACAAACTTAGAACCATTAAGCTTTTCTTCTTCTCGGGCTTGGTTTAGGGCAGATGTTATCAAGCCCGTAGGCACTGCTATAACACCTAAACCAATCATGAGCACAAAGAAGGTAAAAAACTGGCCACCAGCGGTGACTGGGTACATATCCCCATAGCCTACAGTGGTCAAGGTAATTAATGCCCACCAAAAACAATGAAAAATTGATGCGAAAGCTTCAGGTTGAGCTTCATGTTCAAAGTATTGACATCCTCCCCGACCTAAAGGACGGGGATTCCTACCGCTAGACGCCCATGTCCGAGCGCAAGAATGTTGCGTGCTGCGTTAATATCACGATCGTGAGAGACACCGCACTCACTGCACAACCATTCTCTTATTCCAAGACCTGCGATACCTTTCGGCCGCTCAGGTGGTAATGAACCACAATGAGAACAGGTTTGGGTGGTGTAAGCCTCGTTAATCACCTCAAAATGGACGCCTGCGTGATCGCACTTATATTCCAGCATCATTTTGAGTTGGCCCCAGCCAGCGTCCAGCACTGACTTGGCCATGTTGGTTTTCACGAGTTGAAGACTTGAGATATTACCCACAAAAATAGCAGCATTGTCTTTTACGAGTTTATTGCTGTATTTATGCAGAGAATCTTGTCGTCTGTTTTTAATTTTGGCGTGAATATTTTTGACTTCTTTTTTCTTGTTGGCTCGTTGAGCCTTGCCAAGTTTTTCTTCAAGTTTTCGATATTCACGTCCAGCGATTTTATAGCCAGTAGAATCAGTCGCTGTGTCTTTGCTGCCAAGATCAATGCCGACAGCCTTTTTGCCTTGAGATTGTTCTGGAGTGTAGGAGACAACGACGTTGAAATACCAACGACCTCGAGCATCTTCATTGAAGCTGCCAGACCTGAATTTGTATTGTGAGAGACCGTAGCTATCCCAGACTTTGTAATACTGACCATTAAAAAAGACTTGGCCATGCTTAAAGCTGGCTGCGCCTGTATTCACTGGAATCCAGCCGAGGGAACGTTTCGAGCCTTTTGATTTACGCCAATTTAATTTTGATTTTTTGAATTGCTTGCGACGGGTGACATATTCTTGAGCTATGACTTGCAGTGTCTGGCTGTGAAGGCCCAGTTCTTTTCCGGCACCTTTTGTGTATTTATGCATATCAAATGCAGAGAGAAATTTTTGTCGTTCTTTGATATTTCTTAATGACAAATCATTAATATAGTTCCACACAAAATTGACAGCTTTGGCTTGTGCTTTTAGCTGGACAATTTGCTTTCCTTTGATGCGAACTTTTAACGTTTTTGTCTTTTCCATAGGCTTATTATACAATTGGTCTAAGGAGTAAATCAATGCAAATTAGAACTGGTAGACATTGTGTTTTCAACTTACATGCACACTTGGTCTTTGTCGCAAAATATAGATGTAATATTTTTGAAGATTATACACTTTCTACTTTAGAAACGATCTTTAAAAAAGTGTGTAAAGACTTTGAAACAGAACTTGTAGAAATGAATGGAGAGCAAGATCATGTCCATCTTTTAATTAACTACCCACCAAAAGTACCACTTTCAAAATTAGTGAATAGCTTGAAAGGTGTTTCAAGCCGAAAACTCAAACTTTACCATCCAGAAGTTGCCAATTTGTACTTTAAGTCTGCTCTCTGGAGTCCAAGTTATTTCGTTTCAAGTTGTGGTGGTGCGACCTTAGATATCATTCAAGAATATGTGAGGCAACAGAACAGACCTCATTAATCGGCTATCGCCGAGGTGCTTACATCCCCGACCTAAAAGGACGGGCTTTTACGCACCGTCTGATAAATACCTACGCTTGAAATATAAAGGGTAATTAATGCGATCACCCAAAATAAAATAAGCTCTTCTCTCGCTATTATAAGTGCTCTTTTAAAACGATGAAGTGCTTTGTTATAGCGTACCATTTTAAAGATTCGTACAAGACGAAGCAATCGTAGTATCCGCAGTGTGCGTAGGTCTATCGATGTCGGTAAATAAAAGGGGAGAATTGCAAGTAAGTCAATAATACCTGAGACGCTGAAAATAAAATCTCTTTTCCTTGGTGCCGCGTAAATGCGTAGGCAATATTCAAGGGTAAAAACAATAACTGTAAATGTTTCAGTTATATTTAAAATCTGTAGGGTAATCGGGCTTAAATCAGGCAGTGTTTCAACAGTGAAGCAAATCAGTGAAAGAAATATTAAAGATTGAATAAATAAGCCAATGAGCTTTGGCCAGAAATCTGTATTGCTTTCCAGTAAATACTGAATCTTTTGTTGAAATGTCATTTGTGTCTAAAGCCATATATTTCACTGTTAATTAATTTAAGTATAGCTTTAAAATTAAGTTAAGTATGGGATGATATGTGTTTGCCTTCTATTTTTGTTTACTCTTAAGTAATCTTATTATGTCCATTCGATCGATGTTGTCGTTCTTTTGAAGTGCTTCAGCATAATCTATTGCAGTTGGGTGTTTTCTGTATGAGGGTATTGACAAGCTTGCATTGTTTTCAAGTAAAAAACTCATATTTTCAATATCATTAAGTAGTACTGCGTCGTAGAGCGGTGTCAGATTTGTGGTTTTGCTTAAAGAATTTATATCGAGTCCGTTATCAATATAAAATTGAGCTATGTCATATTTAATGGCATTTTTACCATGTAAAATGAATGTAAGCCCATCGTTCTGGTTTAAATTAACAATATCTTCCTGAATATTTCGGCCTGAATGCAGGTAAATCTCACATACCTTGGCAGGAATTCGTATTCCTCCTTCATTAGACGCACAAATAATAAGGCTTTCAAGAGGCATTGATCTAAGTTGTGAATAGGGGATTGCTATGATCGCTATCATGATGCAGAGAACTGTTGAAATTATTACCTTCATGTATTTAGCCCCATGCACGGATAAAGTCTGTCATTGCACTTGCGTCAATAAGACTGCTGTACTGATCGTCAAAAATAAATTTTAAAATGAGCCTTGCTTCATCTGCATTTAAGATCAGTTCAGTTGGTAAGAATTGTTTAAGTGTTATTTGCGATGGTATTGATAGATCCTTTTATTTTTTGTGTGATTCTATCAATGAGTGAGAAATAATAAAGAGGTATTTATATTTTTATGTTAGAAGTGTGAAGTAGTTCACATAAATTCTGAGAGACAATAAAAAACTCGCATAAAGCGAGTTTTTTATCGATGTATTAGGCGTTTTAAAGCAAAGCTCTATTACACATCATATGTCGTGGAAGCTGTATCGCCACCTGTACCAGTCCAATTCGTGTGGAAGAATTCACCACGTGGACGATCAAGACGCTCATAAGTATGTGCACCAAAGTAGTCACGCTGCGCCTGAAGTAGGTTCGCTGGAAGGCGTGCAGTTGTAAAGCCATCAAGGAACGTCAGTGCTGATGTAGTACATGGCATTGGAATACCAGTTTCAAGAGACTTCGCTGCAACCTTACGCCATGCTGGTAGAGTTTCAAGAAGAATGTTTTTGAAGTACTCATCTGAACCTAAGAAACCTAGCTCTGGGTTCTTTTCAAACGCATCACGGATGTTGCCAAGGAATGCAGAACGGATGATGCAACCACCACGCCACATAAGCGCAACGTTACCATAGTTCAGATCCCAGCCATTTTCTTTAGACGCTTCACGCATAAGCATGAAACCTTGTGCATAGGAAATGATCTTGGATGCAAGAAGTGCTTGACGAAGTGCATCGATCCACTCTTGTTTGTCACCTTCAACTGGCGAAATTGTTTTGCCAAATAGCTTCTCAGCTTCAACACGCTGATCTTTAAGTGCAGATAAACAACGAGCAAATACAGATTCAGAGATTAATGTAAGAGGAATACCAAGGTCCATTGCATTGATGCCAGTCCACTTGCCTGTGCCTTTTTGGCCAGCAGTATCAAGAATCTTCTCAACAAGCGCTTCACCATTTTCATCTTTGTAGCCAAGGATGTCAGCTGTGATCTCAACAAGGTAGCTATCGAGTTCGGTTTTATTCCACTCAGCAAATACCGCTTGCATTTCATCAGCAGACATACCAAGGCCATCTTTCATGAATTGGTATGCTTCAGTGATCAGCTGCATATCGCCGTATTCGATACCGTTATGAACCATTTTTACGAAATGGCCAGCACCATCGTTACCAACCCAATCACAACATGGCTCACCTGCATCAGTTTTTGCAGAGATTGCTTGGAAGATTGGCTTTACAGCTTCCCAAGCTTCAGGAGAACCGCCAGGCATGATTGATGGCCCAAAGCGAGCACCTTCTTCACCACCAGAAACACCAGTACCGATGAAGTGAATGCCTTTCTCGCGAAGAGCTGCAACGCGACGGTTTGTGTCTGGGTAGTTTGTATTACCACCATCGATGATGATATCGCCTTCATCAAGAAGAGGTACAAGTTGCTCGATGAATGCATCAACAACAGCACCAGCGCGAACCATCAGCATAACTTTACGTGGGGTTTTTAGCTTGGATACCATATCTTCAAGTGAGTATGCGCCAATGACATTACTGCCTTTAGCTGCACTATTAAGAAAATCATCAACCTTAGACGCTGTACGATTATTAGCAACCACTGTAAAGCCGTGGTCGTTCATGTTAAGGATGAGGTTTTGACCCATAACAGCAAGGCCAACTACACCAATATCACCTTTCATTTTGTTACTCTCCATCACGTAATGTTCGTTGCTGTGACCGCATTATAAAAGATCAAACTTAACCATGAGCTGACTAAAAAAGGGGGTTCAAAGCCCTTTAATTTTGCAGGAAATAGATGAGTTTATGATTTTATTGAGGCTATGTCATAAATTGTTTTGACATATAGCAATACACGCAAGAATGATACCCTAAATTGACGCGTCTGTCGCTAAAATAAACGTGAAAATTACTCCCAAATTTCCTTTGGAAGGTGTTCGCCTTCTGTGGTTGCAGTGATAAGGGTGTCAGGGGTGCGTTCGGTGAGTGGTCGAGCACTCACTTTAACGCATTCGTCGAGAGGTAGATCGTCACACAATGACAAGCTCATTTGGTAGTAATTTTCCTTGGAATAAAGTGGCTCAGAGTAATTTAATGCCGCTATTGAAAGGGTATAAGTACGGTTTTGAATAAAGTGAATTTTTTGACGTGCTACCACTTCTAATGCTTTTTGCATGCCATATTCTGCATTGGTTTTCTTGGTGTAGTCACCATAATATGAGCCAGCCATTGTGGCAAGCACGCCAATGATAGCAACCACCACCATTAACTCAATTAATGTAAATCCTTTTGCATTTTTTCTTTTCATTAATCAACAGCCATAATTCGATCAGAATTGCTTCTCATTTGGAAATCACGAGTATTATCTTTTAATGATTCCGCATGCAGTAAAACACAGTTAGCAATATCGAGTCCATTGCACTGCATTGCTGAAACGCGGTAATCCTCAGCATACTCATGATCTTCGGCGATATAGCCAAGTGAGGCCAAGTCTAAAGTATAGACTTTTTGCTCAGAGTAATATTCTTCTTCAAGATGCATAATTTCAAAAAGCAATGATTTGGCTTTCATTTCTTTTTTGTCGTCAACCATCTCAGTGTAGGTCGGGAAGACAATCGCAATTAAAATCCCAATTGCTGCCATGACCGCAAGCAGCTCAATAATACTAAAACCTTGCATTCGTCCATGAAAGTGCATTAAGAACCACCCCCTAAACTTTTATTGTTAAAGACAATACTGAGTTGAAAAACCTGTCGTGCCATACGGTCTGAAAAAGTAATAGAATCACCAGTTAAAAGCTGAAAGTCTTTTGTCTGATTTTCAGTGAATGCACTTTGTTGGCTTGAGGCAAGAACAGCTATGTCTACGCCTTCAATGTTGTACCAAGATGTCACATTGTCCGCATCTACAGCACTCATAACATTGCGTTCAAAGTACTGAATCTGCATGCTCTCAATGCCTGTTTGTATCACTCGAAGAGGCTCACTAAACCATTGCTGAGTAGTGATATCAAATGATCGGCAGACGAGGGTGCTCACATCTTGAATTGTTTCAAGATAAAAAACCTCGACGATAGGTACGTTTCTTTCAAGAGCAACACCATTGCATGAGGTGTATTCATGAGGGTATTGTTTGTAAATGGCGATGCGATCTGAGTCATTAGAATTGTCCCGTGTGCAGAAGTCATTACGGTTATCGCACAAGCCACCAAGAATGGTTGAATCACCATAAATAGGTGGTATAGCCCCCATTTGATGTATGCCAGCAGGACGTAAATAACGAGCCATGGTTGTCAGTGCAATAGTGCCATTATCTTTCATGATACTAAAGGCTGCATTGACACGTTTGTTATTGGTGTTTTGGATGAGAAAATCGAAAGACAAAAGGATTAGCGTTACACCAATAGCTGCTGCAATCATTAACTCAATTAAACTTACACCTAATTGTCGTTTCAAGTGAATATCCTTATTCATTGCCCGAGATATATGTAATGCCAATATGTTGTCGGGAATAGCTCTGGGTGTCTGTCTTTGTGGCTGTGGATTCAATTTCAAATTGATAGCCATCAAATCGATCAAGAGAGAAACCTTTCACTTGCTGCATTTTGCCAAGATAAGTAATAGATGCTTCCACTTCATTGGTGTTATCCATTTCAAAGGTAATATTATCCATTGCTTCGGTTAAATCATCCAATGTCAGTTTTTTAGTGCTGCTAAAGAGAAAGTTGTTACCGCGAGTTTCTTGGTGTGTTGCATTGTAGGTGTCTAGATTTGCAGAAACACGTTCATTAACTTTAACTGTCTTTGCTGTTGTATAGACAAGTGTGCCTACGATTGAAATAAGAATAACGATCACAAAAACAGACCAGCCTGCTTGCTTTCGCAAAGAAAGTTGAAATGTTTTTGGCGTACGTAATCTCATTATAATAATATCTCGCGTTTAATTGATTTAGTATCACCACCAAAACGTGAAGCCGCTTTCCACTCAACAACAATATCGAGCATCGTGCCTTCTTCACAGCCATAGGCACAGCTAATTTCAAGGTTAACATTGCCCATAATGTCGATTATCTTTGATTGTGTATTGCTGTTTGTTTCTGAAGGACAGAATAGGGTGTTAATATCTGCATCCGCGCGTGTTTGCGGGTTATCCTTGCAGTAACCGCCGGTGGTGTTATACGCCATTGCTCTTGCATCATCTAAATTCATTTGAATTCTTGCTACAATGCTATCTGCTAAAAAAGAAGCATTCACCCGCTGCAAGGACTCTGAATTTAAGCTAATACTTTGATTTGATAAATTTGAGAGCACCACAAATCCTAAGCCAAACATTAATAACGATATGAGTTCAGCAAAAAGTGCAAAACCTTTGCTCTTATTTAATTCTTGCTGACACGTCTGTTTGACCCTAAACACCACAAGATGATCCCAATTTATTTTCTAAATGCATAAACCCGTTATCCAAAAAGGTAATTTCATTAACGATAATGTCAAAATTGCCTATGCTTTCTTCAATATCCATTGTTGAACATAAAAAAACTTTATTAGCTGAAATGGATTTAATGCGAGCATCATGATGAAAATAGACACTTCCGCTCGTAGGTGAGAGTTCAATATGGGCTGTTTCGCCTGCAATACTTTCTTTTAAAACACTATCTGTATTTGGATCAAAAGTATTGTTTTCATTCTCATCTATAAATGTGTAAAAGATGATTTCGCCATCTTCGTCTTGGTAATGGCAGCCAATGGTTTTATCACCTTGCTTTAATGCTTCAACAGTGCAGAGCTTATAAAGTGAATACATGTACAAACCAACTGATTCACTGCGATGGCGTCCGAGTAAATTAATTAAAAAGGGCGCAGAGACAGATGTAAGCACTGTAATGATGCATAAAACCACAACAACTTCGATTAATGTAAAGCCCATGACTTTTTGTCGTCTGTTTTGGAATGCCACGATACCAATGCCTTATAATCATTTGAAAGCAATTTAATTGCCTTTATTTAATAGTACAACATGGCTCCAGTTATGTTCATATTGCACTTTAACTTGAAAATTCTGTTTTATCGAATTAAAAGAATAGGTTGTGTTAAAATTAATTGTTTTAGCTATTGCAACAGTTTGGCGTTTTTTTGTTTAACTTATGTCACAGAGGCGCTTTGAATTCAGCCTATTACCTTTGTTTTTAGCTAAAAGTATGCTGTTTAAAGCCGAATAAGCTCAATTAACTAATGTGCCTTTAAGTACAGAATTTTTATTTTCTATTAAAATGATAGTATAGAAATTAAATCAATCTAATAGTAATGAATAGAGCACTTCATTTATTTTGGCATCGGGATGTACAATGCGCTTTAGACTTACCTTACTCACCAGTTTAATTGCTTCAACCTTAGCTCCACTGTCGAGTAGTGCAGCTGAGCTTGATTATCTTGAATTAAATAGTGCTGAAGCCAATGTCATGATTATTACTGACTCTTCAAGCTCAGTTGCCGGTTTTTATGATGATTTTTGGTCGGAAACTGACCCAGCCATACAGCCGAACCATCCAGATAACGTTAAATTACGCAGTTTCATTAGTGATTTAAAAAGTACACTCAAACACATGAATATCGTGGAGCCTAAAACAGCAATTAAAGAAGTAACTCTCTGTATGGCTGATGCAGTCTATGGTGAAGGTGACTCCACTGGTTGTAATGACAAGCGACAAGTCTGGTATATCTCTAAACAAGATTTGCTTATGGATATCTTACGAGACGTTGTTGTTGATCTAAGAGGTGGTAATGTCGCCTTTATGCGAACTTCATCGAACCTCGATGGTGTTGACGAATATATCGCAGCTGGCCGCCCTGAAAACAATATTCGCAACTATGATACTGCAGGCTTAACCAGTAACGGTGCTCTTGTTGTCAGTGCTTTTAAAGAAGTGAATTCTACTCGAGTTATTCAAGAAATAGCAGCGGCTCTCGATGATAACCGCCAAGTGCTCTATGAGGCTAAAACACCACTAGCGGAATCATTGTATGAAGCGCTCATGTATTACACAGGGCAAACATCACCATGGCCAAAAAGCGTTGACCGCGGCTGGAAAGATTGGGAAATAGCTCTTGAAGATTCTGATGCCTATGGCAGTGGCGATCGTTACGACTCTGTTATGACACGATGCTCATCTAATAATATCGTCATGTTCACAGACGGTGCCCCAACCTGGGATTGGCACTCAAATTCATTGATTGATCGCTTGGTTGCAGGTAAAAATGTAGGTCCACGAGGCCCTATTACTCGTTCAAAACCATGGAACTGGACTTGTGGTGATGATGCTGCAAGTGATACCACACCAGCACAAACGCGCCTTGATGATCTTGCAGGCTACATGGCTAATTACGATTTACGTGATGACTTGCCCGGCAAGCAAACTATTACAACTCATTTTGCATCCACTTGGGAATCTTGCGCTTCCCCTGAAATTCTTGATACGGCAGCAGCAGGGACAGGTGGTTTTCACGTACCTGCCACTGATATGAATAAACTTCGTAATGCATTAACTGAAATTATTGATGACATTAAAGAAAACAGCTTTGCATCTTTTATGACTTTTAATACAACAAAGTCAAACCCAAGTGGTAACCCGCTTGCTCGAGATAAGTATGCTTACGTGAATATCTCTGAGCAACATGGTGGTTTATGGATGGGGAATCTTAAAAAGTTTCTGATCAATGATAAAGGCAAGCTCATTGATAAAAATGGGAATACCATTTCGCAAAACGATACCTTAAACGAAGATGCCGTTGATTTTTGGAGCAACACAGGTAGTGGTGTAGAAACCCTCAATGGTGGTGCCAGCAGTAAAATGAGCCCAATTTACACCAATCGCTATACACTCACAACAGGTGCCCGTGACCAATCAATCATTAATACAGGTAATTTATTCACGCCTAACAACAACCAAATTCCTACTCCAGGTGTTACTGGCGAAGAACGTCGCGAGCTGCTGAAGTGGGCTGGCGGTATGGATACCATGGATATTGATGGCGATGGCGACTCTGAAGAAACCCGCCCAAGCCTTGGTGATATGATCAATACCAAGCCTGTACTAGCCTATTATGGTAATGATGAAAGTGTTGTTTTTACGGGAACCAACGAAGGTTTTTTACATGCATTCGATGCAGAAAATGGTGAACATTTATATTCATTTATGCCGCCAGAGTTATTGTCTGAGTTAACAGGTCTGAGAGATCAAGGGGTTGATAAAACCTTTGGTATTGACGGTGTGTTAAAAGTCTATCAGTCTGACAAACACAACACCTATCAGCTTGAAGATGATGAGCAGCTGTACTTGTTTATGGGCCTGCGTCGTGGTGGTGAAGCACTTTATGTGCTTAATATTACAGATCGAAATAACCCAAAAGTAGCTTGGCGTATTAGTACTGTTCACCAACAGTTTGCAGATATTGGTCAATCCTGGACTTCCCCAGAAATCGTTAAAATACCATGGACCAATAATACAGAAAAAGAAGTTGTTATTATTGGTGGAGGTTTAGACGAGCGTTATCAGAATAATGAGAACCCAACAAACACTAAAGGCTCTCAGCTTTATGTGATTGATTTAGAGTCAGGTGATGTTATTACAACTGTTAACTCACGAGATATTCCTTCGCTGTCGCAATCTGTTATTAATAAATCGATCTCAATTGATGCTGATATGAACGGCACTATTGATGCTACATTCTTTAATGACGTGCGAGGTAATATTTACCGTTGTGATATTAAGCAACGTAATAAAAATGCTAAACCAACCTTTACATGTGGTGTGCAAGCGCAAGCACAGGGAAACAACGAAAACTTATTCTTCTTTAATGCGATGGATGCAGCTTTAACCAACTCGCCAGCAACAGGTCAGCTGATGGTGAGTTTAACCATTACAAGTGGCAACCGTTTTATGCCTACTGAGCGTCAAGAGCAAAATAGGTTAGTGACATTCTTTGTACCCTTATCGCAATTAATGAGTACAGCAGAAAGTAATATCGACACTATTCGTTTTAGAGATATTAAATCCACAAAAGATGTAACTGCGACAGCCGATGAGCAAGGCTGGTATTTTGAATTCCCAGCACGTGGTGAGAAAAGTTTCTCACAAACACTGATTATTGACGATATTATTCACTTCTCAACCTATGAGCCAATCATTGATGAGAATGCGACTAATAATTGCCAAACAGCAGGTGTGGGTACTGCCAAGCTTTATTCATTGCAGCTTAAAAGTGGTCAAAAACTGAAGAGTGCGGCATCGGAACTTCGTTGGACTGGTATCGCAAAAGGCTTACCAGAAACACCGTATGCTGTTATCAATGCAAAGAGCCTTGATAGCAACTATACAGTAAACCTAGGTATTGATAACACAGATGTCGATGCGAAAATATCGCCATTATCGAGAGATTATTGGTTTGAGCCTGAGTAAAGTGAGGACAAATTTTGGCTTACCAAACACCCTTGCGCCAAGTTATCAAATGAACCTTGGCGTGGAAAATACGGGTATTGAAACAAAGCTCGAGCCTTATCAGCGTAAATATTGGATGCAGTATTAATACAGCTAAGTACTTTATAAGCTTACACATCTTTTCTTTAATCATACCTTTTCTTACTTGAGTACGCTGTAATTGCAACAAGTCTCGCGACAGCTGATTGTCTCATATTGCTATTCTGGCTAAAAATAGAACAATTATAAAATATAAAAGCAGGATAGTGGTATGTGGACAGCAAATGAAGTTAGTGGCAATGATATTCCAAACTACGACAGTGAGTTTGGTGTCGAAAAGCCGGAAAACTATGAAGAAATGATTGGCGAGAGTATGCGTGAAATCTGGGAACGTGAAAAAAAACAGCGCCAGCTTGGAGAATATGCACAACGCTATAAAGATAAAGCCAATATTTCTAATGAAATCAATCTAGAAGAGGATGGTATTCTTCTTACGCCTAAGTCATTTCTCATGTTCCAAGCCACAGTAAAAGACTTAATGTTACAGCATGATAACTTTTATGAACAAGAGAATATTGAAGATGTATTAATGGAGTTCGCTGCAGAGGAAGGGTTATTAGATGATGGTAAGCTTGATGCAGATGATATTTCAGAAATGCGTTATTACACCATTAGTGAAGAGTATCGCGAGAAATTAGGCTCATATTTTGAAGAGACGCAATCTGATATAAATTATTCTAAAGTACAACAAGGGATTAATGAAATCCTTGATACAGGGAAAATATCTGAAGAGCAAATCAAAAATAACCCTGATTTACTTGCATTTTTAGAGCATAAGCTTGGGTTTAATGATTTTAAAAAGAAAGTAAATGAACCGAGTGATCATCTGTCTGGTGGGCGCCAGTTTATTGAGTTTTTAAAAAGAGGCAATATGCTCGAAGAAGGTGAGCATGAAGAATACGATGGAAATAAAGAGTATTCTATAAAAAAGAGTGCCCTTAATGATATCGAATCTAATTATCTTAATATTGATGCATCTAAAGAAATGCTTGTACGTGCAGTAAATGATAAAGGCTTACTCCCTGAGCTTAATACAGATGAAAATACATGGGTTACCTTTAAACTTGAGAATGGGAAAAGTGTGGATTTTATTGGCGCTGATGCAGTTCATCACGCCAAAAACTTTCGTGAGATTTATAATTCCAGTGAAATATTTCGCGATAGCATGAAAGAACTCTTAGGTCATAATGATGAAACATACACTGTATTTTCAGCGCCAGATGGTCAGGTGCCTCGAGGTTATTCAAACCTTGATAAAAATTACATTTCCGTCAAAGAAGGTATTCCAAAAGAACTACTAATTCATGAAATTGGCCACAACATGATGCATGGTACTAATGATGGCGGTCATGCTGGTCACCACGATCATGGGAGAGGTCATGTCTTATGGAATCACAGTGTTTTCCGTGAGGCTCAAGAAAATGGAGCTAATTTTGGAAAAGTAGATGGTGAAGATCGATACTTCCTTGGTAAATCCATGGTGTACGAATATTCCAAAGATAAATTAAAAGACAACTTTACCGAAAAGCGAAATTCAGGATCAACTATTGAAACTGATGATAATTTTTGGGATGGCTATGATGCCTATCATGAAATAAAGGATGCTCTTAAAGATGGCGATACGCAAAAAGCCTTAAAGCATTTTAACGATATACCAGATGACAAAACGCTTACGATTTCTGGTGGTAAGTATCTCCTTAAAGATTTCATTGCTGAAGAAATGTTGATATACGCTGACCGAGAAGTATTTCTTGGGGAAGCAGGGGATATGGATTTTAATCATAGTCTTCGTAAAGCCTATGGTGAAATGAGTAATGATACTAAAGAATATTTTGACGATGCTGCTGAGCAGTTAGGCACAAGTGTTGATGAGATTTTGCCTAAACCGACGCTTTATGATCAAGGTGGTATTTCGAATCAAGATTTAAAAGACAATATGAAGCATATACAGACCATTGCTGCCAACTGGGACAAATGGAATGGTAAAGATTCCATCGTCTCAGTCAAAGATTTGCGCAAAATCGCAAGTAATGATAATGGCAAGGGTGGTTACAGCCAGGCTGAGCAGGATGCTGCGCAATTCATATTGGATAATGATGATATGCGTCATGTGATGGACACTGCTAAACATGGCGATTCAATGTCCGACGGAGATACCAAGATTTCAACTCGTGATATGGCCAAGTGGCTTGAAAAAACAAATCTCTTTGGCAAAGACTTTATCGAAGAGCATAAGAAGCATATTCAAGTCATGGGTGATCGTTGGGATGTATGGAATGGTAATGACACTATTGTTTCAAAAGCTGATTTAGAAAAGATTGCTAAAAACGAAGGGACAAATAGCTTTGGTGAAAAGTGGAGTAAAGATGAGCAAGAAGCTGCTCAATTTATGCTTGACAACCCAGAGTTTAGATTTTTCTTGGATATAGAAGGTGGTTCACAATCCACTGCAGATGAAAAAATTGGCAGTAACTTTCCAAAATGGTTTGAGAGTGCGATGCGAGCTTAAATTAAAAAAGCCACTTCATCACTTTTGAAGTGGCTTTTTTGTAGGAGGTGCAGTATTAATGCTGCTTTCTTATATTGATACCAATTTTGGTGTCTTTTAAACTGTAGTAATTCAGACCTAATCGTACAATTACCTCCTTTGGCAAGGGTGTCTGTACGGTTAGATTTGAGTTAAATTCTTTTCAGCCCAAATCTTTTGACCATCAAGAAATTTTTCAATAGGTGTTCGTCCACAACACATTTTTCCTTGATGAGTTCGGTCATTATTATAATATTTTATCCAGTCGTCTAGATCTTGTTTCAATTCTTCTAGCGTACCATACAG
>DJZY01000103.1 GCA_002450655.1 Gammaproteobacteria bacterium UBA6940
ATGCACTACTTTTGACAATAGCTCTATTCACCACAAACACTAAAGCAACTCCAAGGTCTCGATGAATTGCTACAAAATTCAGGTCAGAGAGTGTCTGTAGACGCAAGCGAGAAACTAGCACCTTTTGAAAAAAATGTTTTTGGTGAGTTTTTCGAAGCAACGGAATCTAATGCTGGCCCTTTAAGTCATATCGCTCTCACACCTGAAGGGGTAACTCCACGTCAATTACAAGAACATGATCCTGTTACTTATAATCGACTGACAGAGCTTAACTCAATCTTAAAAGCTAATAATCAAGTTGTGACTGCTGATGTTAGTAGTAAGTTACCAAAAATTGAGCTCTCAGAAACTGAAAAAGAGATTTGTAAAAATTCACCTGAGCTTAAAGAAACTTTTTTAAATCTGAGAAGAACAATAAATAATACTGCAAATTTTTTCAAACAACGGCTGCCTGATGCTATGTTTTCAGCTCGGCATGACCTTGAAGAGTTTCAAAAGAAGCTGCTTTCAGTGAAACCTGAGCTTCGAGAAATAGAAGCAATCAAATTTGTTTGCAAAGTATTTAATGCTAAAAGTCCTTTGATTCATTCAGATTTTGAATTAGCTCAATCTCGTAAACTTTCAGATTTAAGTGTCGTTCCAGCCCAAGAAGTACCAATTATTGTGCAAAGCCCTTCCGAAAAAGATGCACCTAATAAATTTACTTTAGATGAAATAAGTCGTGTGTCACTATCCGAAATTAAACCAGGTTCACTGAATGATCCTACTTTTTTTGAAAAGCAACATCTAGCTAGTCAAATTCAAGCATGTATTGATAAGCTTTAAAGTTTAGAAAATATTAAAGGCCGCAGTGCGGCCTAGCCTATGTACAATTGTTTATAAAGATTGGTGAGGGCTTAGTTTACGTCTGTAAGGTAGATTTTAGTGAAATACTACAAAGTGGTATATCCACCGTCAATCAAATAGTGTGCTCCATTGATAAACGAAGCATCATCACTGGCAAGGAATACCGCTAGTTTTGCTATCTCTTCAGGTTGAGCTAATCTACCAATAGGATGTAATTCCTTCAATTTTGCTGTTGCGACATCATCCATTGAATGCTGAAGCGCTGGTGTTTCAACAAAGCCAGGGCAGATCGCATTTATACGGATGTTTTTAGCAGCATATTCTGCACCTGCTGTTTTTGTAAGGCCTAGAATACCGTGTTTTGCGGTGGAGTAAGCGCATTGGGTTTTAAATCCAACTGTACCAAGAATCGATGCCATATTAATGATTGCACCACCTTTATCCTGCATTACATTGAGCTCTTCTTTAAGACAATAAAAAACGCTGTTCAAGCTGACATCAATAACTTTTTTCCATGCATCTACTTCATATTCACCTGTTGGTACGGCTGGACCGCCGATACCAGCATTATTGACTGCAATATCAAGCCCACCAAATGTATCAACAGCAAATTGAATCATATCCTGAACTCTTGCGTAATCGGTTACATCAATTTCAAATGCCACAGCTTTTTCGCCTAGTGCCACTGCTAGTGTATTTGCCGCTTCTTTATTAAAATCTGCAATAACAACTGATGCGCCTTCATTGATAAAAGCTTTCACAACTGCTTCACCTATACCTGATGCGCCACCAGTAACTATTGCAATTTTGTTTTGTAATCTATTGCTCGTGACGTATTCCTTAATGCTATTATCTGATTAAAAGTAAATTTATGTATTTCTTTGTTTTATAAGATTAGCCTAGCAATACTAATTGGAATAGCACAAAATAGTGCCTGTTTTATTCGATAAAAGTATTCATTATTTTAAGTTGAAATCATGTAGCTTGTTATTAAAGTGTGAATTGGCAGTAGGTTTGTTGTGTTAGTTTAAAAAAAGGAATGGGCTCATTCTGTGAGCCCTATTTATAATAAATGTTTAATCTCTTTTTATTTTCGTAAATACTTATAACTATTTCTTTTATGATACAAATGCCTTGCGGTGATAATACTTTGTTATCGGATAAAAGAAGGGTTTGGTTCACTAAGTGCCATAAACAAACCTTTCAGTTCTTGCGGATGAGTAAGTGCCATAACCAGAGGATTGATATGTTCTTCCATTTTGACCATATGTATATCGTTCGGATCGAGCACTTGAACAGCTAGAGCTTTTACCTGCGATTAACTTGGCCGCTTTATAGCCAAGGTATAAAGGCACAAGTATAGGCCAGCCTATTGATATTGCTACTTTGGGGCCGTAATGCTTCACTGCTGCTAGCGCTATTAAGCCACTTACTCTAGTCGTTTCTTTGATAATATCTAAGCATGATTGAGCTTTATCTTCACGGAGATCGTTTTTTGTTTCTGCATTATTCTTTAATATTTTTGGGTTAACAGTGTCGATATCTTCTATTTCTTCACAATAAGCTAAAGTACTCGTTTTACTTAGATTTTTTTCTTTTAAGTCTTCAAGGAGAGTCGTGTGGGGCTCTGACTTATTTATGGTGACTCCATTTTTTTCATCGTTATAGTTATCTAGCTCCGATACCTTTAAATTAAGATTTGCTGCGAGTCGTTCAAGATGCTGTTGATTTGAAATTCGCCTATGGTAGAGCGGGTTAAAAGAATTACAGCAAGATAAAGTAAAACCTTTGATGGCATTTACTTGTTTCAATAGCGAGTGAGATTGGAGATTACTTTCTGATACTCTTGGTTCTTGTGTCTTACATTCAATGATGGTGTTATTTGATACTAACATTGCTATACCTCTACTTCTTTGTGAGGGCTATCTTACTCATGTTATCTTTAAATACAGTAAATAAAGGTAAGCTCATGTAAATTTGCTAGTATTTGTATAATTTTTGATCTTCTGTGCTTTCTATATTTGATTTAGCATATTAATATAGAGTTAAAAAAGACTTAAGTTGTTGTAAATAATATAGTATTTTTTGTTTTTCTAAAGGGTAAAATACTCTCGATCTATTAAGTTAAATCTTTAGATCAATTATTTTTGTTCTTTAAACTGAGAAATATGATGACTAAAGCTAACGTAACGAGTTTCGATAAGACTAACCCGTCCCAGTTTTCTTCTGGTGTTTTAAAAAAGAACCGACAAGACTTTATCCTTGAAATTGAGAGTAAGCTCAATAATATTAAACCGTCTGATAAAAAAGATTTACTAGTTACTCCTGAAGCTTTACCTTTGTCTCTTCTCGGTCCACGTATACATGGTATTAATGAGAAATATAAAATAGATACACGTGTAAGTTGGGAGCAAGTTGGGTTCTTGCAGGAGTCTCGGGATGATTATGTAGCCTCACTTAAAAGGCAAGGTATTGATAAAGCCCGTTTTGATGAAAAAAACAAAGATCGTTTTTTAAATATTTATTATCACTTGTCTGACGATGACATATTTGATGGTGAACACCCTGATTTAGATCAAAATGATGTAAGTAAATTACAACAATGTTTCTTACCCTATTTTAGATCTGATAGACGTAGTGTTGATCGCTTTACAGTGTTAGATCAATGTAAAAATGATTTTAGAGCATTGATAAGTTCAGATACAAAACTCACTCGAATTTTTAATGAGTTCTGCAATAATCAATGCGATGCAATTGATAAAGCAGTGCAAAATCATGGTTTAGCACCAATGCAATACGTTAAGTGGGTGAACAGTGTTCGTGAAGAAGCTGTAAGGGAAAAGAAAAATATTGCATTATTTCATGCTATGAGTTCAATGCGATTTGATCCTGTTGCAGCAGGAGGAAGTATAGAGAGTACACATGTCTCTGTGGCGGTTGTTTCTGAAAAAGGTGATTATTTACGAATTATCCCTGATTTAAGGGGGAGTGAAATTTTTGCCTCCCAAGAAGAAAATATGGCCGATATTTATAATTCAAACTTCCATGCGTTTGATGGAAATAAAAATACTTTAGTTGACTGCAAGCCTGAGAATGATAGGACCCCTCATCATTTAAAAAGCTTTGGCCATCATAATAACCTTTATAAGACTGGTTGTTATCCTCAACGCTCTGAGTACGGTTGTGCGAGTTTAGCTATTGCTTATGCAGTTGATTTATTAAAAAACAATGCTTACGCTCTTCGAGAATACTCATTATTAGGCAGTATTGTCCTACCTCGACAACGTTTTTTTGACAGCGATCCTGAGGTTGATGTTAGACATGGTTATGTTTTTATCCCGCCTCACCCGCTAAGGCATGCACAGTCTCCTACGCATGTTAATGTAATGCGAAACTTTATGGCTGAAGATGATGATTCTGTAGAGTTTGATGTGGGGTATAAAAAGGTCAGTCAATTTACAGTGGCAGGCCTTGAAGCGCATGGCATGAGTTTTACTAAGCTTGATGGTACTCAGTTGAAGGAGACTGATCTTAAGCAGTTCCGTGTGCGCTGGGTGGAAGAGCATGATCGAATCCAAGACCTACCAAAAACCAAGGCCATGATGCTGTCAACAACACGCCCATTGAAAAAGGGGAAGGCAACTCTAACAGTATCGCAAAGTCTGGCTTTAGCTTACCTTGCTCACAAAGACATCCGAAAAGGTGAGCAACGCTCCTTACTAAGTTTGTCGAACGCTTCTAGCTAGACCTCTTGTGATCTTATGATGTGATAAAGGCGTAGATGACAAAGGGGGGATCTACGCTTTAACTAATAGCTGCTAAAATCATAATTGTTCGAAAAGTAATGTGTGTGCCTAGGTTAATGTCTGGTTTTCCTTTGAGCGTGCAAAATAGTCACTTCTGTCTGTGGATTATAAATCTTAATATCACTAAACCCAGAC
The DNA here is from genome assembly GCA_002450655.1 of Gammaproteobacteria bacterium UBA6940. Taxonomy (GTDB): domain Bacteria; phylum Pseudomonadota; class Gammaproteobacteria; order Pseudomonadales; family UBA6940; genus UBA6940. The sequence continues at coordinate 4,788 of DJZY01000103.1, forward strand.
TTTCGTAAATAGTGACCAAGATTGCGTAAATTATCACCCACCATTGATCCTGTACCAATTGATAAATGCATTTGAACTTGAAATATCCTTTAAGTTCTCTGCAATATTTTTGCACTTCCTCGAACTTTCAAAGAGGCCACAGGGAATCATCTCAAACGATATTCGATCAAAATGTGAGTATCCGGCAACTGTTTGGTAAGCAGGGTTTAATTTGATATTAGCTTCAGTAATGTCGGCTAGTATATCTGGCTGTACTTCTGGGGCAATATCCATTGTGACTTCCCCAAGCTGGGCGTGGCCATGTGTTGAAAGCCCACCAGAAAACTTATCATAAATTCCACAGCCAATAATCAGAACTTGTTCCTTAGAGCTGTGCTTACGCATGTCTCTATTTAAACTGTTATTTAGGTTAAGTTAATTTAGATTACGAGCAGATGAGGTGTCAGATGAATACTGTAGTTGGTCTTGTATGTTGCTACATCCTTGACGTTTATTGTTGATAGATGCTTATGTGAACAAATGGTCGCTGCTACTTTTTTATATTTTATTTTTATTTATTAAAAAATATTCTTTCTTTCACAAAAAAATGACTGTTAAGTGTATTAATATTTTATTCGAGGGCAACAAAAATGCCTTGTTGGTGAACTCGGTAGAGTTTAAATTAAATTTAAATACACGTAAGGAACTTTGTTATGAACAAGGAACAAGTAAAAGGTAATCTAGAAAAAGCAGCTGGTAAAGCACAACGCAAGCTTGGTGAAGCTCTTGGTAGTGAAAAGCATCAATATGAAGGTGCTAAGAAAGAAGTAAAAGGCAGTAAAGAGAAAACGAAAGGCAACATTAAAGATACCGTTAACCATTGATGTTTAACAGTATCTATATAATGCTCATACTCTAAAAAAGAGTTTAAGAATAATCTTAAGCTCTTTTTTTATGGAAAAAAAGTTCCATAAATAATGGGTTTGTAATTATGAAGCTGTATTAGCTCTTTTAATCTTGTAAATAAACCAGTACCTGTTATTTTAAAGATATCATTTATTTTTATTAGCAATTAGGGTGTTGATAATATGTTAAGTATTTCTTCAACTTATAATAGTGCTGTAGCAAATTTGCAGGCAAGTATGCAGAGCTATCAAGGCTCAGTAGAAGCTCTAGCGAGTATGGAATTAAATGATCTTTCCGATGTTGCAGCCCTTGCTGCTATGAGTTCAGAGATGACAAGTGCAGAGTACCAAGTGGAAGCGACAGCAGAGATATCAAAGTCACAAAATGATGTGATGGGGCGGCTGATTGATATCTATGCTTAGTAACTTCTAGGCTAATGTTAGACTTGAGCCTCAAAACCTGCCTTATCTAAAGCGTTTGTAATTTGCTCTTGAGGCAATGAAGATTTTATTTCTACAGTTTGCGCATCAATGTTGAAATCAAGCTCAGCTTTTTCATCAATATTTTTAATAATAGTTGTGATACTTTGAGCACAACCTTCACATGTCATATTTTCGATTGTCAATTTCATACCGATTTCCTTTTAATAGATGGGGTAAAGGCGAGCAAAGTAAATGCTTATGCCATAAATCATAACACCAATTAGTACAGGTAGCCCCAAAGACCTTTTCCAGTACCATATACCAGCTGTAACCAGTGCACCAAGCGCTGTCGCTAGCCATGTAGTTATAGATTGACTAGAAGGGATAAGAGAAGTGCCAAACATAGCTGCAATCATAGCGGGGCCAAGTACTGTAAGCCAGATAGGCATTTCTTCAGTGGTATTGCTTTTATTTTTATCTAGTTTACGGGTCATCCACACTAGAGGTAGTGCACGCATTAAGTAGGTGCCAAGAGCTATTGCTATGATAGCTAACCAAAGAGTATTGATCATGTTTATTTGCTCCACTTTGCTTGATTCTTAACCACATAAAATAAAAGTGTACCTATTAACGCAGCAACAGGAATAGCTGCATTGGAAAAGCCTTGTAACTTGATAATAAGCGCGATTAATGTAGTGCAGCCTAAAGTCAAAGCCCAAATTTTGGTATTAAATTTTGGAGCCAATAGCACAAGAAATAGTGCTGGTAATGCAAAAGGCAATACATCTGCAAGAAGAGGCCATTGATTTATAAGTTCGCCGCCAGCTATAGCTCCCAATGCTGTTCCACCAACCCAGCTCATCCAAGCAAGTAAAGATGCACCTGTAAACCAGCATATACGTTGTTTTTCATTTAATTGTGGTAAACGTGTGTGAGCAAGAGCAAAAATCTGATCAGTTAAGCCATGCATTAAAGCTAGCCACCAAGGACTTTTTGTCATGTAAGGCGCTAAATTTGGGCCATACACAACATGTCTTGCGTTAATTAAAAGAGTCATTACAACAACAAGCCACATTGGTGCACCAGAAGCAACCATTGCTACAAATAAGAATTGGGATGCACCTGCATAGACTAGCGTTGAAATTAAAATTGTTTCTAAAACACTAAAACCAGACTGCAAAGAAATAAGACCAAAGGAAATCGCAACAGGAATATAGCCACCCATTAGTGGCAGTGCATCTTTGAGCCCTGTTAAAAGAGGCTGGCTCTGGTGTGTTTGTATTGCTTGAGTCATGCTTGTTACTCCTTTGGGGCGTACGTCACCGTCACAATATGGGTTGACCATAAATCAGTCGTTTTAAAAATATGGGGTTTATCAGCAGGAAAAGTAATGCTATCACCTGGCTTTAAAATTTGTGTTGCACCGTTATTACCAGCTTCTAATTGCCCAGAAATAACCATGACAGTTTCAGTTGAGCCAATTGAGTGAGCTTCAGATTGACGGACTGTGTTAGGAGCGCATGACATCCAGTAGGCGTCCACTTGAGGTACGCCTGTCCCTTGCTCAATTAATTTAACTTGCACACCATCATGACCAAGAGGGGTGTTAATTGATGCAACCAGGCTACCGAATGGTACGTCGAGCTGTATTGCGAGTTTCCAAATTGTATCGAGTGTAGGGTTGCCACCACCTTGCTCAATTCGTGAAAGGTTTGATTTAGCAATACCTGTGTTTTGTGCAAGCTGCGATAGAGATAAACCCTTGGCGGTTCTATATCGCTGTAAGTTTTGTCCTAGAGTACTAAAAATCTGTTGATTCACTTTAAAAAATCCTCACGATCAAGCTGTTCTTTATATAGAGCGTTCTATATAAAGAACAGCTCTTTGTCAAATTCTTTCTCTATTGTTTTACATAAAAAATGTACAAGTTATTGAATTTAAATAGTTATATTCATTTTGTTGCTTGACTTTGATTTATGATGCTGTGTATCATTTTGGTGGGGGTATGGACACTTAAATACACTTTTTATAAGGAAAAATTAATATGATGAAAGATATTACGCCTGAGAGCTTTGCTTGCCACACAGCTGATTGTTGTCCAGCTGTCTATGAGACAGAGAATAATTCATACGTAATTGTTGGGAAAAAGCTCAATGACAAACAACATGCTGCTATTGCTGCAAAAGTAGGCGAAGATGAATATGTAATTGAAGTCCCAAAAGGGATGATTGATCAACTTATGACTCAAGCCTAAAAAAACAGCGGTATAAAAGTCGGGTAGGCTTTTATACCTACGATCTTAAGATTCTTGCTGAATGTGTGTAATTCTTTTCTGAAAATTCAATAGATTATAACTTTTTAACCTTTTTATTGATTAACTCTATTTTATTGACTGGTGCTAAAATGTCGCCGTGCTTTTTGTGCAAGATAATGGAAGATATTCAAAATTAAAAAGGGTTTTTATAATGTATTCGCAGTCTTTATCTCATCATCCAAGCTCTTATGCTGTCATCGGCAGTGGTGCAATAGGATCTTTTATTGGTGGAAAACTTCAAAGTATTGGTTGTAATGTAAGCTATGTTGCTCGTAGTAATTATGATGCATTAAAACAGCAAGGTTTAACATTAAAAGAAGACAGTAAAGTAACCCATTTAGATCATATTAATGCTTTTAAAAAAGTAGAAGGTTTACCAAAATCTGATGTTTACTTTATAACAACGAAAGCAACTTCAAATGATAAACTGCTTCCAGAAATCGCCCGGCACGTTCCAAAAGACAGCCTTGTTGTTATAGTTCAAAATGGAATTGGTGCAGAAGAACAAGCAGCCAAACATATCGATGAAAATCATTTATTTGGAGCTGCATCATATATTAAAGCAACTGAAACACAACCTGGTTATGTTGAACAAGTTTCTCAAAAGCGTCTTGTTGTAGCTCCCTTTAAGACAACAGCACTTAATGATACTAGAACACGCCAATTATTCACTCAGATGAAAAGTGATTTATTAGAAAGCTGCTTACCAATAGACTCTGGTGATACTTTACCAACTATTCGTTGGCAAAAATGTTTATTTAATATCCCGACGAGTGGTATGTCCGTAGTGCTTAATAAGCCTATGAATGAGCTTGTTGAAGGTGAGCATCGTGACATGTTAATGAGCTCTGTTAAAGAGCTCATTAAAGTAGCTCAGGCGAGTGGTGCAACTTTTAATGAAGATGAGGCTTTAAATACGATTACAGTTACTGCTGATAAGTTTAAAAATACAGACTCATGTTTCCCAAGTATGGCGCTTGATGTAAAGGCTGGTAGACCAGTTGAGCTTGATGCGCTCTTTATTGCCCCTTTTAAGCAAGCTCAAGCTCTACATATTGCAACCCCTTTATTAGATCAGCAGATTCAAAGTCTTCAAAAATTACTGGCTTAGGGGCGTTATATAATATATTTATAAAACTAATAAAAAAGAGCATGTAATGTGCTCTTTTGAACTGAAATCATCTCAGTTCTCATAACTTATGTCATCTCCTACAGCTCTACAACTCTTCTTTGAATATATCTTTTGTATGTAATATACATCTTTAAAACTTATATACCTTACCTGTTATTTCTCTAGAGGTGTTGTATATTTAATGTTCGTTTCATGTATAGTGTAGACATCAAATAATATCCACGTCTTTATTATAAAAGCAAAATTTCTTCATATATATCAATTAGTTGTTGGTTTGAAACTATTTATGCAAGGAGTTCTTGAATGTCAGGGCCTATTTATCAAGGAAGTATTAATACAGGTGCATTTTCTGCTACGAGTGCATGGCTTGGTGCAGTAAAAGATCAAATAAAATTCACCACTTTTAATGCAATTAATTCCTGTACAACAAACTCAAGATCTTTGATTAACGCAAATGCTGCTCATACTTTACTAGCTCTCAATAATAATGTTGCAACTCGACTTTCTAATATTAAATCTATCGCAAAAAATAAATTACCATCGTCTGCACTATTTTCAAATTTGAATAAAAATGCACTATCAAGGAATTTACTTCCGCTGCAAGTAATAAAGTTGGTGCAGTCGTTGCGTTTAAATTCGCTTTTTGGTAACACAGCTGAAAATAATCAACATGAATTTGGTATCGCAACACCACATCCTTTAGCAACCGAAGCAGGTTTGCAAGTGCTAAAAGAGGGTGGTAATGCCTACGATGCAGCTGTAGCTGTGACCGCAGCTCTTGCTGTTGTTGAACCTTTTGGTTCTGGTCTTGGCGGTGGAGGTGCGTGGTTATTGCATGATGCTGAGAAAGATCAGTCAGTCTTTATTGATGGTCGCGAAAAAGCGCCAATGGCTTCAACTGAAAAGATGTACCAAAAAGAAGACGGTTCTGTTGATCGTGAATTAGCAACAAATCATCCTTTAGCAGCCGCTATTCCAGGAACACCTGCAGCCTTAGTACATGTACAACAAAAATATGGTTCAATGAGTTTAGAAAGGCTTTTAAAGCCTGCCATAGAATACGCAGAGAAAGGCTTTCCTATTACTTCAAAATATGTCGATGTTTTAAAATCAAGTTATGCCTCTGTAATACCTCTTAAAGTGCTGCAAAAATGGCCATCTTCTGCAGGCTATCTTGATCATGGGCAATTACCACAACCCGGCTGGACGTTAAAGCAACCTGAACTCGCAAATACGCTGAAAGCACTTGCAGTTCAAGGTCGCAAAGGATTTTATGAGGGCGATATAGCGAAAGCCATGGTGAAAGAAGTTCAAAATAACGGTGGTATTTGGACTTTAAATGATTTAGCTCACTATGATGTAGCTGAGCGTGAGCCAGTTACTTTTAATTATCGTGATCATAAAATGACTTCCGGTTCTTTGCCTTCTTCAGGCGGGCTTGTTATGGCAGGTATTTTTGGGCAACTTGATAAATATAATTATCATGATGCCTCTGAAGCAGATCGCGCTCATTTATTTATTGAAGCGATGCGTAATGCCTATTATCAGCGTGCCAACTTTATGGGGGATGCTGATTTCACTCACGACACGGGTGAATGGTTGATGCAACCTTCGAGTATTGATGCAATGGCGTCTACGATACGTCTTGATAAGGCTCGACCAAGCTCAGAAATGCCTTTGATTAGCGATGGTACAAGTGGCACCCAAACAACGCACTTTTCTGTTATTGATGGTAAAGGTAATCGTGCAGCAGTAACGCTCAGTTTAAATGCATACTTTGGCAGTGGCTTTACTGCAAAAGGAACAGGCGTACTTCTTAATAATGAAATGGATGATTTTTCTGCTAAGCCTGGTGAGCCTAATGCGTATGGTTTGGTAGGGAGTGAAGCGAATAAGATTGAGCCTGGTAAAAGGCCCCTGTCGAGTATGACCCCAAGTTTTCTTGAAGGGCCTAAAGGCGTGCATGTTTTAGGAACGCCTGGTGGTAGTCGTATTATTTCAATGGTATCTCAGGGCATGCTTGATGCTATTGATGGCAAGTCAGCCAAAGAGATTGTGGCAAAAGGGCGTATTCACCATCAGTATCTACCTGATGTGGTTGAACATGAAGCTGGTGCTATCGATAGTAGGATTAAAGAAAACCTTGAAAGCCGTGGGCATACCTTTAAACAAACACCAAACCCTTACGGTAATCTTCAAGTTGTGCATTGGGATAAAGCTAATCAAGTGATGAATAGTGCGGCTGACCCTCGCCGAGAAGGCTTGGCATTGGTTGGGCAATCAATAGCTTAGTTTAATTTGCCCCAGCTTTTTGTCGCGAATGAGCTTAGTGTAAATTTTTATCGAATATAACCACGATTTTCTAATGCTCTAAAAACTGCTGCTTCAGCTACTTTGCAACAGCTAAGTCTTGTTCTTGCTGTTGCATGAGTCATTTCTGTGACAGCCACATCTAATGTTCCTTTTTCTCTATATAAAGTCACGTCGAACTGATGAATATGATGTGTGTTCGTTGTTGGGCCGATGGCTGTGGCCATTGCGTCAATTTTATTTGAACGGTATTGATCAAGTTGAACTTCGTGAAACATGTCATAAAATCCTTTATTACCCTATTTTTATTAGCATATAAATTTTAAGTTTTACAGCTCTAATAGTTTACCTTTCATCAATAAAAAAGACATTTTTTGTAAATGGGATATGAGCGCCTCGGTGTTTGTCAACGTACCTGT
>DJZY01000075.1 GCA_002450655.1 Gammaproteobacteria bacterium UBA6940
AGCGATTTTAGGGACGTTGCCTAGATGTATTCGCCTTTTTATGAAGATAAAAATAGGTACGCTACTTTAGAAGATATCATGCAATTCAGTCATTTCATCGTCATATGATACTCTTAACGTTGCTACAGATTCCTCACTAATGTTAACTGATACCCACTTTTTCCAGCGAGCATTTAAATCAGATAAATATTCACCTGAAGAGATTTTACAGTTTAAACAAGTTGAATACAGTTCAATAGTTAAGTTATCTAAATTAGTGCCATGAAAGTCAGAAACAAAATCGTTTATAAATCCTTCTGAAGCGATGAACTCTTCAGCAAGTTTCAAATAATTCATTCTATTTGCCGTATCAAAATTAGATATACTAAAAAAGAGACCAGCATTTATAGGTTCAAAGCTATCAGGATAAGGTAAAGAATCATTAAATTGAAAATATAAGATATTTGACCAATTATCCAAGCCTATCCCAACGTAATTATCCTCAGGATCATATCCATCCGTAGAAACCGTTGGAATATCGAGTGTGTTTATGTTGTTTCTAATTACATTCAATTCAGCAAGCAGTTTATTATTACTCTCTTCAAAACCTTCAGATTCCATATCATATATTTCACTTGCTTCGAGTATTAGATATTCCCTCATATTCTCAGGGTCATTTAAGAATCCTAAAGTCTCTGTAATAATAGGTTGAGCGTCTTCTGGGAGTCGTTCTAAATAAGCTTTAAGGTACTTTACCCCCTCTTTATAATCACTAACCAATGCTGTTTTCTCACTACCATCCCAAATAGAAGAAAGAACAGCTTTCGGGTTAGCACAAAGAAGAAGTTTATAAGATAAAGGAACCTCCCACGGCCATTCAGAAATACTTCGAAGCGGTTTTGAATTAAACCACTCCGGCGTACCTGGCATAAAATTAGTTGAATAAAGATAGCTACGATTTGCCATTAAAATCACCTTAATAAAATATTCGACTGAAAGTTAATCATTCAGTCACTACAGGCATAGACTTCTTAGACGTATAGTATTGCTGGAATATCTAATAGATACCTCTAACACATCAGACTAAGTTCTATTCAGGGCAAGATTAACAGAAAATATTTTCTTTATTGTACAAAATAAAAACAGCACTTAAAAAATGTGAACTAGTTCACACTTTTTTTAATCCATAGTTCAGGGCATTTTTTGAGCAGACCAACTTGAAAGAGAGCTATTACCAATGTCAACTGCCTTAATCAATGTGTCGATTTGAAGAGAAAAAAAATGAAACTCAAGAGGACAAAAATACTTTACCATACAAGCAAGCTGACTATCTTGAACCTATAGACACTACAGGGCTGTTTTATCATTCTTTTTACTGATTTACTTGGGCGCCTTCCAAGATCTTGCCACACCATCAGGCAACCCTTCCCATGTTTGAATTGCTTCAACAACACTTATGTCAAGCGCATAAAACTCATCACTATCAGGATCTAATGATTTATACCATTCAAAATCCATATCTAACTTGAACTTGATCTTAAAACTACCATCAGAATTTAATTCAAAAATACATTTATTCCAAGGGACATCAGATTCATTTTCTTGCATCCTCTTGAAAAGCTCATAAAAGACAATGCTTGTTCTAACCTCATTACTTTCAAAATCACTCCGCAGTATATCAAAGTAAAACTTTTCACCATTAAGAGTATAAAAACCATTTATACCAATAGAATAATCAACCGTAAACATCAATATTTCCAAAGCAGCTTCATCCCACTCTTCTGGAATTGCATTAAGAATATTTCTCGCTATCGCATTATAAATTTCATCGATATTGTCTAACACCTAAACCACCTATCAACTTCAACTGCTTCGCAAATATACTGAGCTGGTTGTCTCTAAAATTAGAAGTTACTTCGTATACTGTATTTGGCTTTTGATTTTCAAGCTCAGTATCCCAAGATACTTTATACACCTCTTTCTCCAGAAGAAAGCCTGCTGTAAAGAATGACTGTCTAATACCTTGAAAGCTATTTTGATTGCATCACATAAATTTAAAGCATAAAAAAACCTATAAAGCTTTAAATGCTTTATAGGTTTTAGTGCTGGTTTCAGAATTTAAGAAAACTCACGCTCAACTAACCAACGTGGAATATAATCTGTTTCAAAGTTTAAACGATAGCCTTTATGATCAAATGCAATTGAAGCAAGGGCGATAAGTGGAAGGGATACCCAGCCCTGGTATTCATATTCATCCTGAGACCAATAGTCTTTATGAGTAAGCACTGCTTCCTTCATGAGCTCATTATACTCGTCTTCACTGTTTGACGATAGAATTGTACGAATAATACCAAGCTGTGGGATCATATTGCTCATTATATATTCTAAACGATCAGCCTCATCAGCATCTGCAACTGAATATGCTGTTGAGATAAGCTCAAGCATACCTCTATCTTGAATCCCACCAAAAAGCCCTTTATATACATCAGCTAAAGCATAAGTTATAGGATCGACTTTAACTGCTGCTTTATCAAAAACAGTATTTGGTACCTGCATTAAAATATTGATAGCTTCTTCATTGCGTACAGCAATTGCTGCATAGAGGCAATCGAGCCACTTATGGGCATCTGTGTATGATGAATGATGACTTCCCATCATTTCATAAGTTTCGCCATTAACAGTAAATGAAAAAAGTTTACCGTTATTAAGTACGCAGTTAAAGTTAGCAGCACCAAAATCACCTATTATTTTTAAAAAATGAACTTGCCTTTCATGTTCATAATTAAGCATATTGGTTAGAGAAAATTTTTCATACCCACTATTAACAAACCCACCCAACAATGAGCCATCGCCTTTTTAAACCGCTATTGCCCCAATTTTGGGTAAATTATTTTCAGTGATAGCTATAGTAGCTTCCGTCCGCTTTGAGGCCGTCATATTCAAATGTATTTTTATCATAAGAAATTCCTGTTAATTAATAAAACATTTAGTTTTCAAAAAAACAACTTGAAAGACAGCCATTATAAAGTAGTCTAATCATGATATTGCACCCTGCCTTAATTAGGCCCATTTCGATAACAAAGTTGATATTAGTTTTTTTCTTTAACCAAACACAATCAATTAATAGCTGTCTTGGTTTAGCTTGTTTAAATTTAAAAAAAAGTGGGTGTCTTGCTTCATCATCATCGTTGTTTCTTCAATCTTTCACACCAACCAAAACCTATCAAAACCATCAGGAAGCCCCTCCCAAGTTTTTATTAAATCTACAATATCAGCATCAAGATCTTCGAACATTTGGCTATCGTGCTTTAACTCACAATACCATTTAAGATCTAAGTCAAGCTTAAATTCTATATCTAAATCACCATCACAGCTAAGAGAAAACCTACATTTATTCCAAGGAGTATCACTATCACTTCTTTTCATTCTCTTATACAGTTCAAGAAAAGCAGCACTTGTACTTATCCCTCCGTGCTCAAAATCACTTTTCAATATATTAAAAAATGTCTCCTCACCTAAGTACGTACTTACACCCTTTATACCTATAGACTTATCAACATCAAAAATAAAAACATTCAACAAAACCATATCCCAGTCACCCGAGACTGCTGTTAGAATATTTTCAGCAATAGAATTATAAATTTCATTTACATCATTAAACATAATAAAAATTTTTTAGTTAAATAATTATCAACAAAAAGTGGCTGTCTTGCTTCATCACATCAACACTCTATCTTATTTTCAACAGAAAAACTGGATAGCGTCGTTTGCTATCTACTTTACCCAAAAACGATTAAAATCAGTTGGTAAACCTTCCCAACTCTCTATTAATTCAATAACTTCATAGCTAAGCATTTCAAAATCAGCACTATCACAGCCCAACCCATTATACCAATCAAAGTCATAATCAAACTTAAACTTTAAGTCAAATTCACCATCACATTCAAGCTCAAACCTACACTTATTCCAAGGCTTATCTGATGAATTCACCTGCATATTTTTATATAGTTCGAAGAATGCTTTATCAGTATTTGTTATTATTTTAACACCATCAACACACTCAACATCAAAAAATATTTCTTCACCTCTATATGTATATACCCCTCCCATAGCTAAAGAATGATCAACCTCATAGACAATAACATCTAAATATGCATGCTCCCACTCATCAGGCAAAGCATTAATAATATTTTGAGCAATACAATAATATATATCTTCTAGACTATTAAACATAACTAAATCCTATTTGAAAATCTTAATGTCTTTTGAACTTTCCCATTGATAACACTATCAACTACAAATAATTCAGGTGCATTCTCAGCATTATCATAAACTATATTAATTGCAATATAAATTTCTGCACTTTTATCTTTTTTTAATTTCTTAGCCCACTTTGACTCCATTTTTCGCCATGGACCATACCTATTCTGCTCTTTCAACTGTGGAACTAAATTAATTTTTTCCGCAGGGCCTTGGAATAGTGTTGCTATTAAGTGTCCGCCATCATATTCAGGATCAGGGCCCCCATACGCTGATTGAGTTTTATCATTTCTATGTAATTTATCTCGTTCTTTGTTTTTTTCAATACTCGAAAGCTGCAGCTTCCCTTTTACCCTTATCGTTCGTCCCAACTCATCTGTTTCATAAATATACTTAGCAGGTTGACCATTATGTATAGACGTTACTTCATATACAGTGTTTGGTTTTGGGTTTTCAAGCTCTGTATCCCAAGATCCTTTTACACCTCTTTTTCCAGAAGCAACACCTGCTGTAAGTTGAACAACGGGTTTAGATATTTCTTTCTTTTCAGGCTTGTCTTTTTTGAGCTTATCAAGATTAAGCTTTTGTTTAGGCTTTTCTATTTTACCAGAGTTTTTTTGACGTTCAATTTGCGGATACTGTTGTTTGGTAGGAACGACTGGCGCTTTCAACATATCAAACGCATGTTCACCATAGAGATCCAGCATCCTTGCCTCTAAAACCTTCGCTGCCTTTTCTTGCAGGGTATCATAGAGCTTCAGCATCACCTTGAGCACTTTAGAGGATAAACCACCTATAAGCTGAGCTGCTCGTAGTACAAGCCCTTGGCCGCCAGTTGCTAGTGCAATAATAAAATCTAGGCCTAGCTCACCTACAAACCCACCGATCATTCGACAGTAGCCAAGCTCAGAGATGGATTCTTTCAGCCCATCAAAGTATTCAAGAATATGGTTTTGGCAAAAAGGATCACTTAAAATAACATTAAGGATATCCACGCCTTTTTTGATTAATGCTGTAATCTGCTCGACGCTTTGCTCAATTTTCATACCAAGCGCATGCATACGCTCTGTTATAGCAATAGCACCTCGTTCGTCGATCTCTTTTCGAAGAGCAAGATAGGCTCGACAACCTGCTTTTGCGCCTTCAAATAACACAAGGCCAATATCGATCAGCTCTTTAACACTGTCTACTACATAATCGACTGCCCCTTGTGCGGTATGCTCCACTCGAAGCTTCATTCGAGTACCAAAACCACTGCTGTAGAGCATGCGGTTTTCAGCGTCGCGATCGTACCAA
>DJZY01000020.1 GCA_002450655.1 Gammaproteobacteria bacterium UBA6940
AAATCACCGTGCAACAAGGCCATGCTGATCTATAGCATAAAAAGTATAAAATATATCGCTTTTTTGAGGTGTGATCATTTTTTGATCTTTTCTTGACTGCTATATAAAGTCTGAAGTGTTTAAAAATTATTCATCTATACCTACCTTTCAATTCATTTGTGTGACGTAGTTCACAAAATGAAATGAAAGATGCTTTATCACGCTATTCAAGTCTTCTTCCGTATTTTTAAATCCATTATGATATGACAACAAAGCCAACACCTCTTCAGATTGGCACAATTTTATAGATATATTTGCAGTTAAAAACGGGTTTAAAAGCGCTGGAGTAATTGGAACATGAGTAGAGTATTGACCTTTACCAACGTAGAAACAGGAGATATCTCAAAGCCTTTTACAGAGCTTGGCGGTAAGATTGGCTTTGGCTCTAGATGTGAACTTACAATTCCCTTGGCAATGACGACAGACGATTTTTATTTCGTGCTTGCAGATGTTTTTGTTTATGGTAATGAGTTTCAGCTTAAATGCCATACTTCCGAAAATATTATTTTAAATACAACAAAAGTGCTGAGAACCGGTGATGTTGTTACCCTTAATCATGGGGATCTTATTAATTGTAATCAGTATCAATTTCAAGTTGAAATAGCAGCTCAGCCAAAGCCTAAACCAATGCAAGAAGCGCCAATTCATTTAGATTGGTATAAAAAAGGTCCAATTAATAAGAGTGCAGTGGAGGAACAAGTCGAGCGAGTTACTTATGATGAGCCCTCTGCAGGAATTAAAGCCTTTTTAGAAGGTTTAGGGTCAGATGTAGATCCTAAGCAGTTAACGCCACAGCACATGAAACAGATGGGCGAATCGTTTAAAACCATGATGACTCACATCTGGCAGCAGCAACAGTGGCTCGAAGATGCAATGCAGTCATCAAGCGTGAATAGAGATATGGACAAAACGATGATTTCTATGTCACATCAGTCTGTAGAGAATGAATGCAAGACATTGTTGAACCACATATTGAGTCAAAAAGCTCAAAAAAGTATGTCAGAGACTGTTCAAAAAAAATGCCGAAATATTATGCATGACATGAGTTTTTTGTATTACACCGAGGAAAAGGCTATTGAACATATGCTTGTAAGCTTTTCACCTAGTGTGCTTGAGGAAGAGTATCAACATCTTAAACCAGTTGAAAAACCTTGGTTTAGCTTTAGATCACTTAATGTTAGTTTTCTGGATTTTTATAAGCAATCTTGGGAAAGGCGTTATGAACGGTGTTTTGAAGAAATTAAAGAACAGTTTGAACATGAAAAATCATTACACCGTTTGTCAGAGTAAAGAAGTGTTCCTATGAAAAAAATAATAAAATTATTAGCACTTACTGTATGTGTTTTATTAAGTTCTGGGTGCAGCTTGGTGTCACCAGTCACATCAAAAATTGTAGAACCATATATAAGACTCTCATTTGAAGCATCGACACAGGTGAATCTAGATAATAATGGGCATGCTTCACCAATTACAGTGAAAGTGTTACAGCTCAGCGATCGTATTACATTTGATAATTTAAGTTTTGAAAGAGCTTATTATCAACCTGAATTATTGCTAGGAGATGAACTTTTAGCAATTAAAACAATTTATCTTCAGCCAGGTGAATCGCTAAAACAAAAGCTTGAATTAGAACCAAAAGTTGAATTTATAGCTGTGATAGCAGGCTTTTTAACGATTGAAGATTCCAACTGGAAGCAAGTATATGCCATTGATGACTACTGGTATTACTATCAAGAAGTAAATCTCAATAGTCACGGATTGAATATTGAGAAATCGAATAAAAATGAAAGGTAAGTCTATGTCTAATATACAATTTCAATCCTTTAAAAAAGTTGCTTGGCTCGATGGTCAGTTTTTAGTGCCACAACATTTTCAGCAACAAGAACGTTACATAGAGCAGCGTATCGAAAACCGTAGTAGTGTTATTAAACCTTATGTTTGGGGTTTTTCAAAACTTGTTATAGATGAAAGTTTATTGCTGAAAGGTAAAATTGGTCTGACATATGCTGAAGGTATTATGCCTGATGGCACACCATTTAGTTTGCCTGGTATGGCACCTTTGCCAAAACCTGTAGATATTCCCCGTGATGCGTATCAACTTGATGTTTACTTATCTTTGCCTCTGTATCAACCAGGTAGTCTTGTTTTAGGCGCAGAAGGCTTTGAAGATCGAGAGGTTCGATATAGGCAAACAGAAATTCATGTGTATGACGATAGTGATACGTCTAAAGGCACAGAAAGACTGGAAAGTGCAGAGCAATCATTTTCTATTAAGTTCGATACAAGTGAACGTGGTGGCTTTGATTGTATTGCATTTTGTCGAGTTGCAGAGCTCACTAAAAGTGGTACAGCACTGCTTTGTGATGATTTTATTGCCCCTTGTTACGCAGTGGGCAGCAGTGAAAAGTTAGCTTTATATTTAACGAGTACAATTAATATCATTGGTATGCATGCCACTATTTTAAGTGATCGTATTGTTGCTATTCAAGAGTCAGGTATGCCATTGAGTAACTCAGCAATGATGGATATTCGTTTACTTGAACTTCTTAATGGTGCGGAGGCACAGTTTATGCACTGGCATAGCTTACGAGATGTTCATCCTGAGACACTTTATCGACAGCTCGTGCATCTAAATGCCCAAATTATCAGTTATACATTAGAGAGACGATCTCATTATAAGCCAAACTACATCCATACAGATCTAGCACAGACAATTCCACCTGTGATTCAAAGTATTAGAGAAAGATTGGATTCACTATTGAAGCAAACAGCTGTACCTATTTCGTTTGATTTATACGATGGTGGAATTCGACTTGCTGAAATTACACAGCAAGATCTATTGAGTCACGGCAGGTTTATTATTGGTGTTCATTGTACTGGTGTGCCACAAAAGAGCCTTAAGCAAGCAATTCTCGAAAAAACAAAGATCTGCGAACGAGATGATATGGTCCGTATGATTAGCGCAGGGCTAGGGGGGGTTGTATTACAACCATTAGACTATCCACCTCAAGATATTCACCCTCAACCAGGCTGGTTGTATTTCGAGCTTAAAACATCAGGTCCTGAATGGAGTGCCATTCAAAAAACTGGTTTCCTTGCATTAAGTATCAGTGGATATCAAGCTCTGCCTGACTTAAGTGTTTCTCTTTACGGGCTTTACAGCCGCTAAGGTAAGGGTGTTTGATCATGGTTGTTAAAATACCGAGACCTGCTGTGGGTGGTAAATCATACGGGATACCAATGCAGAGGCAAGTACGTCAAGCTGAATGGCAGGTGCCGAGCTATGATACGAATAGCAAAATAGAGTGCCCTAATACACTACTTGCTATTTGTAATCCAGCATTGTCTTTTATCAGTCAATTAACACTCATGGTCGACACATCAAGTGTTGACTCTGCTGCAGTTCGTCAACAAGTTGTTACTTTATTAGAAGCAACAAGTCAGCAATTACGTCTTACTATTGCTGACCCTGAAATTATTCAAATGACATCAGTACTCTTATGTGTTTTTATCGATGAAGTCATGATGGCTACATTTAAAGAAACTTTGAGCTGGAACCATCAAGGGCTCTTTGCGGTGGATTACCATGGCGTGATCAATGGCGGAGAAGTCATTTACACCAATTTAGATCATGCATTGCAGCAGCCGGATCGATTTGTAGATTTACTTGGTTTGTATTATTACTGCTTTTCATTTGGACTCAAAGGTAAAGAGCTTTATACAGAAACATCGCCTTTAATTGAGCAGCAAAAAACACGAATCTATGCATTATTGATACGCTTAAAACCAGAAGTTATTAATCAAGAGAAAGCATTAGGTATTTATAAAGACTACGAGCTAATTGTTCAACGAAAAATAAAAAAGCCGATTTATATCTTTGGTTTGTTCGTTTTATTAAGTCTTGTTTTTATTGGTGGGCAGCAAGTGCTTAGCTTTAAGCTTAAAGCGAATACTGCGCAGCTCACACAGCAAACCCAGTTAGTATTAAATCAACTGCAACCAGAAAAGACTATGACTGTTATCGATCCTGCTTATGATTTAAAACAGCTTTTACAAACTGAAATTGATCTTGGTGTTGTGGATATTCAAAGTGAACCAGAGTCTATTGCGATAGTTTTACCGAGCGCTAGCGTATTCTCATCTGGGTCTGTTTCAATAAATTCAAATACACTGCCAGTGCTTCATAAAATTGCAAAAGCATTAGAGCATACAAAAGGCATGATTATTGTTGAAGGACATACTGATAATCGCCCAGTTGTAAGCCAAGAGTACCAAACGAACTGGGCTTTATCTCTTGCAAGAGCTAACGAGGTCGTTAAACAGCTAGATGCATTTGCTTCGCTTGAGAAGCGCCTTGTGCCTGAAGGTAAGGGGGATACCATGCCTCTTGTACCAAATGATTCGGCAGAAAATCGCGCTAAAAATAGACGAGTTGTCATAAAGCTAACTAGACATCAATAAAAAGAAAAAGGGTTGTTGTATGAAAGGCCAAGTTATACGTCTTGATCGAATTATTATTTTTTTTGCGATTGTGTCAATATGCTTATTTGTTTTTTTTGCAGGGCCATATATCGCTTTTGCAGACTACAAACCACTTGAAAATTTATATGTTCGAGCTGCTTTAATTGCTCTTATCTTTGTTTGCTATTGTATGGGTGTGTATCGCACAAATAAAAAACAAACGAAAACACACACTGAGATTGATAAAACACTCACAGAAGAAGTGACATCTTTTGATACACAGGCTGCTGTACAAGAAGAGGTCATACTGACCAGCCGAATGCACAAAGCTATGGCATACCTTAAGGGCAAAGGCCTGTTTTCAACCCATAAGATCTATAGCCTTCCTTGGTATGTGCTTATTGGTGCCCCAGGTGCAGGTAAAAGCTCTGTGCTTGAGAATTCATCATTAACACCATTGATGGATGATGCAATTCATGATGGCCCAATTCAAGGCAAGGGCGGTACACGCTATTGTGATTGGTGGCTTACGGATCAGGCCATTCTTATTGATACTGCTGGTCGTTATACAACTCAGAATAAAGCATCTGATGTTGAAGAAAAGGCCTGGCATGGCTTTCTAGGTCGTTTAAAGCAAATCAGACCACAAGCACCTTTGAACGGCATTGTGCTCACTGTAGGATTAGATGAGTTATTGCCTTCCTTGACTTCAACTGAGCGTAACTTAACAGCTTTAGCACTTCGTAAGAGGTTAAAAGATATATCTACTTCGCTTGATGCAAACATGCCAATTTATGTTGTTATTACCAAGATGGATCTTTTGCCTGGTTTTATTGAAACTTTTCAACGTTTTAATGATGATCAATTAAAACAATCTTGGGGCGTGCAAGCACAGCATCAAGAGATGTCGCATAGCTTTATTAAAGGGTTTCCAGAGCAGTTTGAAACTCTTGTTAATCAGCTAGCTCAACAGCGATTGCAATCCCTTGTTCGCCTTCACAGTGCTGATCAAGCAAAACTGATTCATGAGTTTCCTCAAGAGTTAGCAAAACTGTCAAACAGTTTTGAGGCCTTGCTAAATACCGTTTTTGAAACAAGTCAGTTCGAGCAGCCTTACTTGCTTCGTGGCCTTTACTTTGTCAGTAGTACGCAAGAGCAATATAGCCCTGAGTGGTTAGAAAAATCTATTGCAAAGCCATTAGCCCCTGCACCTGTATCGAGTAAACCATATTTTGTTGATGGGCTTTTATCCCATCGTATTTTTCCTGAAGCAGGTTTAGCTGCACTTAAAAGCAAAAGTGCTGTGCGTTTAAAGCTACTGATGAGTGCAGGATATGCTGGTGTTATAAGCCTCTTTATTGCTGGTGGTTTTGGTCTTGCAACAAGTTTTTATGCGAATGCCAAAACAAACACTGAGTATTATGAAAGTTTAAATGTGATCCAGTCGGCTTTGACGAATAATACTTCTATGCAAGTGGAATGGCACAGATTACTGCAGGATCTTAATCAGATCCAACACTTACCAAAGGGCTATGCAGATGATGATAAGAGTGCTGCATTTGGTGAATCTTTTGGATTGTACCAAGGCCATAAGATTGGTGTAGCAGCAGATCAACTGTATTTTGAATCATTAGAGCTGCTTTATTTACCAAATATAGCGAGCCTTTTAGAAAATGCTTTGCAATATGCGCAAACCGATGAACAGCAGTATGATGCTTTGCGCATGTATTTAATGTTTTTCGATCAAACTCATCGTGATGAGAAAGCACTAGAGGCTTATATAGATTCACTTTTATTAAATGCAAATGTTTTCGATGAAGAGCGTGCAGGTTTATTAAGTCATCTTGCAATAGCATTTGCAGAGCAACGAAGTTTGCCAGAAGCTAACAAAGAACTTGTAGCAAGTACTCGATCTCATTTATTGGAAATGCCTGAAGATTTAAGAGTCTATTTACGTATTAAATCTGAGTTACAGCATTCCCAATCTCGCTATTCACTCTCAAATAGTCTAGGTCGTCAAAGCAAGCGTTTGTTTGATTATGATGAAAAAAGTGCTTATGTGCAGGGGTTATTTACTTCTGATGGCTATTATCAAAGCTTTAAACCTCGCCTGGACGACTTAAAAAGTCACGTTGTTGGTGAGCGATGGGTACTTGAAGATGCAATCACTATTATTCCGAGTGAGTTAGATACACTAAAGAATAATATTGCTAAACGTTATGCCCAAGAGTACATTTCACAATGGAGTAACTTTGTTCAAAATATCAAAATTAAAACCTTTAGTAATGCAAATCAAGGCCTTGATGTATTACAAGTGCTTGTGGATCAGCAACAGCCCATCATGAAGGTCATAAAAGCAGTTCATATGAATACTGCTTTATTAAAACCGGAAAAAACAAAAAATGAGCAGGCTGCTACAGATTTAGCATTTAAGAAAAATCCAAATCTTAAAGAATTAAATAGAATTGGAAATACCTTTGATATAAAGGAAGATGGTGTTGCTGCACAATTAATTCGCCAACACTTTGAATCATTTAACGCAGATTTTGAAGCAAAAACAAAGTATACAGCCCTGCAATCAGCGCTGCTTGGAATGCTGCCTTATTATCAATCGCTTGTGTATTCTGATGAGCGTGCTGAGCCGAATGCAGATACTATTCTTGCTTTACGTGCAGCTGTGGATCGCTTGGACCCATTACTAAAAGGTTGGTTACCGCAAACTGTTTCTCAAACGCAAGCAATGATTGCCCGTAATGCAAGTTACTCTTTAAATCAGGCATGGCAAGAAGAGATTGTGCAGTTTTATCGTGCGAATATTCAAGGCCGATATCCTGTTAATGCGGATAGTCCTGATGATATAAGTATTGCAGATTTTACCGCATTCTTTGCACCAAGCGGCTTGCTAGATCAATTCTATCAGCAGCACATTAAAGCAAAAGTCGAGATACGAAATGGGCGTTTAGCATGGCGCGGTCAGCATACTGGTTCTAGAAATCTATTAAGACTTTATGATCAATTAAGACAAATTCAATTAGCGTACTTTTCACAAGGTGAGTTAAATGTGCCATTTCGTTTAACACCAAAGTCTTTAGACTCTAATGTTCAACATATTAAGCTTGCGCTTTTAGGGCAAGACCTGGTTTTTGATCACGCACAGCCACGAGACTTCTATTTTCATATATCAGAGCAAACACTTCTAGCTCAAAACCAATTAACAATGCAGCTCACAAGTGGTCGCTTGCTGCATAAGGATTTGCAAGGACCCTGGGGGTTATTTAGGTTGATCGATGAGAGTAACGGGCTTAAAACTTCGCGCTCTAATTCGCTATATCAAATGGATATATCAGTACAGGGTTTAAACGCAAGTTTTATTTTAGAGCCAAGCAAACGACAAAACCCATTTAATACTGATTTACTTTCGGTTTTACATTTCCCGGTACGACTATGACTATTATTCAAGGCTTTTACGGCAAGTTTCCTCAACAGGGTGATTTTATTCGACATGAGTTACCCTTGGATTGGTGTACAGAATGGCATCAATGGTTACAGTCAAGCTTAGCTGTCAGTCAAGAGCAGCTTGGAGCACAATGGGAAGACTTGTATCTTACAAGTCCTTTATGGCGTTTTTCATTGCAATTTGGCTCTCAAGCATGTATTGGGATTATGATGCCCAGTGTTGATAGTGCAGGTCGTTACTTCCCTTTAGCACTTATGGCAACTGGTCAGTTTAATCCATGGCTCAATTTGGCACAGAACTCTTGGTTTGAACAGGCTGAGTCGATTGTGCTTTCAGCTTTGAATGAAGATGCATCAGTACAGATGCTACAGCATCAAACAATGAACTTAGGGTTACCTCAATCTTATTCTAAGCATGACGCAGAGCTTAAAAAAGGCTTGCAAATTTCTGAACAAAAAGCCTTAAGCGGCTCTCAAATGATAAAAGTATTAGGCTATGCGAATCCAAGTATGAGTTTATGGTGGAGCGCTGGTTCCGATACGATAGAATCATGTTATCTTATTCAAAAGAGCTTACCTGATGCTGCCAGTTTTTCTGCATTTCTCGATGGTCAATGGGCACAGTGGGACTGGTTGAAGCTCAACTAACTTACTTGAAGTGAGGCCCCATCCATGTATTCCCAAAGTGCATTTAAACAAGACGATACAGCTGAGCTTTATCAATTAATTCAAGATTATTCGTTTGGTGATTTGATTCTTAATTCACCTGATGGTCTTCATATCCATCACTTACCTTTTGTGCTTGATGAAGAAAAGGGCTGTTTATATGCTCATGTAGCCAAGGGTAACTCTGAGTGGCGGGTGTTTCAGAATGAGCAAGAGGTCACTTGCGTCTTTAAAGGTGAAAATGCCTATATTTCACCTAGCTGGTATGCATCAAAAGAAGAGCATCACAAAGTAGTGCCAACATGGAACTTTAGAGTCGTTCACGTTCATGGCAAGTGCGCTTTGCACGATGATACAGAGTGGCTCGTTCATCATCTTGATCAATTAACCTCTAAGCATGAGCATCACCGTGAAGTACCATGGTCAATCCATGATGCGCCAGCAGATTTTATTCAACAGTTGTCTAAAGCAATTATGGGTATAGAAATAAAAATTGAATCAATGCAAGGTAAGTGGAAGTTAGGTCAAAATAAACCTTTGAATGACATTCAAGGTGTGATTGCTGGCTTGCGTGCGGAGCCTAATATATTGGCTAATAAGCTTGCAGATGAAACAGCCCGTTATATAGACCCAAAGTAAAAATTAGGTACCTCACAAAGCTACCATTTAGGTTGTTTTATAACCATTCCCTAAAAAGTGTGATCCATGTCTCACTTTTGCTACTAGCTGCCGATCACCGAATTTAATACTCTCTCTCTAGTTCATTTATCAGAGAGAGTTGTATGTCATCTATCACGCAAAATACAGTTAATGCTTTAAGTTTACTTGCATCAGGTTTATCTGAATCGAAGCAGCATCGACGTTTACTAAAAATCTATGTAGATGGTCTTCCTGATGATACATTTATTGTAAATACGGCCGTATTACATGAGCAGATGTCAAAGCCATTTCAATTTAAAATTGATCTTTATTCAGAAAAGAAGCATCAGTTAGATGCGCCAGACATGCTCGGTGTAAAAGTTGTTATTGTTTTGGAAGAAGACGGTGAAATACCACGTTATTTTCATGGTCATATTTCTTCTTTTGCCAGCCCTCAGCGTACAACCCAGTTAAATAAAACCCAATACAAAATGGTAATTTCACCATGGCTGTATATGTACGATCAAGTCGAAGACTGTCGTATATTTCAAAATGCAACGGTTGTTGATGTTATTAAACAGCTTTTTAAAGATATTGGTGTGGCTGAATATGACATATCAGCGATAACAGATAAGCACCACTCACGTGAATACTGGGTGCAATACAATGAATCAACAGTTCAATTTTTTAATCGTATTTGTCAGGCCGAAGGCATTGGCTATTACTACACACATACAAAAACAAAGCATACCTTAAAACTGATAGATAATCATTTGCAATTTAAAAATTTAAAAGGTCATAACCCACTTAAAATTCAGCCAAAAACAGCAGCGCATTTACATTTAACAGATTGGTCTATGACAAAAAAATTCGTCGTTTCTAATAAGCGTCAAACAAGTTATAACCCCTTGACGCCAAAACAAATTCCAACAGTTTCAGCAACAAGTAAAGGTGACATTAATACATCAGCAATTGCTGATGTATTAGAAAGCTATAACTATTCAGAATATTTCAATTCCATTGAGGAAGGGAGAGAGGCGACTACCCGTGATAATAAGCAAAGCTATGCACATTTTGCTGTTTGGCAAGGCGCAGGGGATTATATTCATTTAACACCTGGTTGTAACTTTCGAGTAACCCATGTGCCTGCAGATGTTGTATTAGATGATGCAAATCAAGATTTTACACTCTTAAGTACAACACTTCATGTCGATCAGCTTAAGCACAGTATCAGTGTGACTTTTTCTGCAGCACCGCTTGGTGTATTGATAACTCCTGTAGGTGTTACACCTACCATTTCTGGCTTGCAAACAGCTGTAGTGACAGGTGATGCAAAAATTGGCACACCATATACAGTCGATTCAGAAAAACTTGGGCGCGTTAAAGTGCAGTTCCATTGGGATCGCGAAGGCAAGCGAGATGCAAACACCACATGTTGGTTGCGTGTTATGAACCCAATGGCTGGGCCGCGGCACGGTGCACATTTTACACCACGTATTGGTCAAGAAGTTGTGGTTGCTTTTGAAAATGGCAACCCAGATTACCCGTTTATACTAGGCGCACTTTACAATGGTGAAAATAAACCACCCTTTATTGAAGATCATGGATTCAGATCTGGCTTCCGTACAGCATCTATTGATGCAGGGAAAGATGCGGCCAATGCAACAAAGTACAATGAGTTGAGTTTTTACGATAAAAAAGGCCAAGAAGAAATTCGCCTGCGAGCTGAGAAAGATTTTAATGCCACAATTCAAGGCAATAAAACGCAGCATATTATGCAAAATGACTCGCAGACAATCGATCAAAACCTTGACATGACCGTTGGTCAAAATCTTGATATGGCAATTGGTGATAACCTGAGTATTAAAGCTGGCTCCTCAATTGCTTTAGAAGCATCGCAATCAATTAGTATTAAAGTTGGCGGCAGTAGCATCGAAATAAGCAGCAGCGGCATTAATATTAAAAGTTCGCAAATATCAATTAATGGCGCTGTTGTGAATATCGGATCAGTGGTTAACTTGGGTTAGGCTGTGTTGTCATGATGTTAACCGAAGTTCTCTTGCAAGGTGCGAGAATTAATCCATTAATTTACGAAACAATAAGCACCTGCTGGATTTTTGCTGATGAGTTTTTTGAAGCGAATGGTTGGCTGACCCTGTATCGAGAATCAGAATACGACGATGACTTTGAAGACATGGCTAATGAATTCTGGGGGCCTGAGCTTCGGTATTTGCGAGAGATTTTTATCCATTTTCGCTTAGGACACACTGGTTTAAGTCAAGCATGGATGCCTTGCTTTAATAGCCCTGTTTATAACGCAGTGCAGCGTGGCTATATCAAAGTGTATAAGCTTGATAAAGGTAAACAGTTTCGGTCAAGCCAAGAGCTCTCTGTTGCTTCGCATCCTATTTGGTCCCAGCATCTTCAAAGTGAATATGCTGAAGGCAGCATCAACCAACTACGAGCAACACTTGCTTGTGCCCTGAGCGAATCCCTCGATGGTCGCTGGTACGATCGCGATGTCGAAAACCGTATGCTTTATAATCAAGGCTTCGGTACTCGTATGGCATATCGATTAGGGCATACTGTCAAAGGTGCTGCAGACTCTGTCGTCGAAAGCCTCCAAGAGCTTATCCATATAGGTGTAGTGTTATTTAAAGGTGTACAAGCTGGTTATAGAGCCTATCTTGAGCTTCGTCACGATATTGACGAAAAAGGTGCAGCTGCTATCACTGAGCGAATGCATGCTCTTGGTATTAAGATTGAGCAAGGTGTTGATAAAGTCACAGCTTTGCTCAAGCAAGGCCTTAGCATGCTCAATACTATTTTGAGCGACCCTTACTGTAGAGGCTATCTCTTTGAATATTTCGATGGATTAAAAGAATCAATCTCCGAGCTTGGTCGTTGTCGAATGATTGGTGGCTTTATTGGTGAGGTTGGTATTCTCTTTGTTCTAGCGCTCGCAACAGGTGGCATAGGCCTTATTCCACGTGCAGCACAGCTTATAGGTGGTTTATCCTATAAAGTGCTGAAAGTAATGCTGAAGATCTATGATGCATTGCAGGCAAAGGCTGGGCAGGCTTTAGAGGCAAGCAGGGTAGCACAGCGTCAGCTTGATTTAGAGTTGAATAGGTCGATAGCGCCTGTGAAAGTAGACAATCATAAGCTTGAACTAGAAAAAGATGTGTCAGATAAATCAAATGAATTTGATGAGTTAGTGGGGTATAGTAAGCGTAATAAGGAAATACCGAGCAAAACTAACTTTGATTACTTAGCTTTAGTAACGGGCCATCCAAATGCACACTCAATTGAAAGACATGGCGGCAATGTTACAAACGAGCAATTAATCCACAGAGCTTTAACAGGGATTGCACCTGATGGCCATGCGAAAATCGTTAAAGGAAAGACAATACTTCCACCAATGTCTTCGGCATTCCACACTGATGAATTGCTAATTTTTGCAGATCAAACAGTACGAAACAAGGGTGCATTACAGGCAGTGATTGAGCTAAATACGGGGAAGTCTATTATTACTGTCAAGCCTGCTGATGTAGGTGACCTTGGCTTAAATATAGGGCGTGGATTCGAGCGAATTGCTGGGAGTAAGTTAAAGCCGGAATTACAGGGGGCTCCAAATTTGATAGAAAACCTTAGAAGTGTTCAGGCAACTTATGAATTTAATCACACTAAACAATTATGGGAAACTATAACTATATTCCCTGCGAGGTAATTGAATGCAAAATTATCCTATTATAAGGAATCTATTTATATCTATTTTTTCGGTAGATGTGGGGCTAGAGCAGAGCGAGGAAACCGCCGCATTGGAGCGTGTGCTTAGTGACCCAATTCAGAGAATGGAAGTTGAAGTGGAGTTAAGACAACTCTTTCAGGATTCTTGTATCTCTTGGTTAGAATTACTAGATAATAGCGAATACGTAGTTTACCCTGCTGACGATGAGATGGATGCAAAGGAGCACATTATAGATATACTATGGAAAAAGGTCTTCCCGGGTGAGAGTGCCCCATAAATATATGGACTAAGCTGGTAATCTACTTAAAAAGTAGAACGTTAAAGGCTGTTTTTAAATAGTACAAGTGACTCAGTAAAAAAAGGTAGATATGGATATCCTATGTATAAAATAAAATAAAATAAAATAAAATAAAACTGTCATAATAAATAGCTGGTTTTAAAGGGTGGTTTTATTGTTGCAGACTTATCAGTGCATCAGATATGCAGTTAGTACTGACATATATATACGGGTTCAATAACGCAATACTTTTATCACTCCTATCTGGCCCAAGTTACAGCCGTGCTTGCTTCCCTAATCATACAAGTTAATTTTATCATTGTCGTAAAAAAGCTACTGCGGGGAGTGAATGGCAAGAAATGTGTAGTAGAATCTTGGCGCACTATGAAGGTCAAGGGATGAGAGATGTATAATGTTAAAAGAAATTGCAATAGCTGATGCTTATGGGGCTGGGTTCGAGTTTTCATCACCTGAAAAAATATTAAATCTAAATAATTTATCTGGTTTTTCTGCTCATGATTTGTATGGGATGAATGGTAAATACACTGATGACACACAAATGTCCATCGCAGTTGCTGAGTTGCTTGTCTCTCAGACTGAATGGACATCAGAGACTATTGCATCAAAATTTGTTGAATGTTTTAAACGAGATCCCCGCAAAGGTTACTCAAAAGGCTTTTACGCTCTTCTAAATGAAGTTGAAAGTGGAGTAGAACTAATTAAAAAGCTTAAAAATGATAGTAATAGAAATGGTGCTGCGATGAGGTCGGTGCCACTAGGCTATATTAAGAACAAGGCAGAGTTGATTGTAAAAGCTCAGGCCCAAGCAGCGGTGACACATAATACAGATACTGCTATTAAGTCGAGTTGCGCTGTAGCTTTGGCTGCCCATTTTGGTGTTCATGAAAGAGGGCAGCTTTCTCAATTACCCCATTTTTTAGAAAGTCATAGATATTCGGGGTGGAATTACAAATGGGCTGGTGAAGTAACAATGTCTGCAATTGATACTGTAAGTGCAGCTTTTAGTTGCTTGATCAGTTGTCAGAGCTTAGATGCGTTATTGAAAAAGTGTATTGCGCTAGGCGGTGATACAGATAGTGTTGCGTCAATTGCCGTTGGTTTAGCGACGTGTTTTGACGAATATGATAAGACCTTGCCTTCCGGTTTGCTAGCAACACTAGACGAGCCAGTATATGGGCTTGAGTTCTTAGATGCCTTAGATAAAAGATTGCTGGAGTTTGCGGCAAAGTAAAATAGCCATTCCTCGTGTTTCTTACCTTAAAAGAAATCTATTTAAAACTAAGCCCTGTAGTCACCATGTTACAGGGCTTATCTCAAATCAATGTAGCTTCAATTTAGGCCCTAATACTCTCGTCATTAAATCCTTAATAATTAAGATCCAGGTTTTATAGCCACCTAGTAGTTCGTACTGGTGTCTGCGATAGAGCATAATGTAAGACCATTTTGCGACGATGCCCTGCATATTAAAGTTAGTAAAACTTAGAACAGTGCCTACAGAGTTTTTTGCCCCAAGGGATACAAATGAACCCATGTCTTTAAACTCAAACTCTTGAAGTGTTTCTTTATTAATAGCTCTAATGAGGTTATTGCTTAAAAAGAGCGCTTGCTGGTGAGCAATTTGGGCTCTTGGTGTTAAGCGCTTGCCATCCGGCATAATGACTTCTGCTGAATCGCCAAGTGTAAAAATAGAATCGTCTGTTTTTGATTGCAGTGTTCTATGAGCAACAATCTGGTTATTACGGTTTGTTTCTAAGCCATCCATTTGGCTGAGCACTGGTGGTGCTTTTACACCTGAGGCCCAAACTGTAATTGTTGAATCGATGGTTTTATCCTTGGTGATCACTTCATTTTCTGTTACTTGAGTTACCATGGTATTCAGGTACAAGTTGATATTCATTTTCTTTAAGGCATCGGTTGCTACCTTAATCATTGTTTCTGATTGGCCAGGTAATAAACTTGGGCCTGCTTCAATTAGATTAATAGTCAAATCTTGTTTCTTAAGACCATATTTAGCAAGTTTTGGTAAAGACGAGCAGAGTTCTGAAGCAAGTTCAACGCCAGTGGCACCACCACCGATAATACTAATTTTAAGTGGTGAAATGTTGTTAGGGTTTTCTGCTTCTTGGCTGGCCATGTATGCCCCAAGAATACGGGAGTGGAGTTGTTCTGCATTGGCTCTTGTATCTAGAATGGCACAGTTTTCTTTCACTCCCGGTATACCAAAATCATTACCAACACTGCCTGTAGCAATCACAAGGTAATCATAATGAAGCTCCCGTGCGGGTATAAGCTCATGGCCTTGTTTGCCTTTAACAGCATCTAAAAATACTTTTTTTGCAGTTCTATCAACGCCTGTCATACGTCCAAGCTGGAATGTGTAATTATTATGAGCACCATGAACAAGGTAGCTGATTTCATCTTCATAGGAATTTAATGTACCTGCCGCAATCTCATGGAGGAGTGGCTTCCATATATGGGTAAGAGATTCATCAACAAGTGTGACTCGACAGGCTTTATTTTTCTTCGTTTGTTTTGCAAGGCGTGTTGCAAGCATAAGGCCGCCAGCGCCGCCGCCGATAATAATAACGTGTGGACGTGGGTCTGTTGATCTGTAATTTGATTTTGCTTGTGTATTTGTCATAGCAATACATCCAATGATTTGGTCTATTTGATTGAATTCATAATGTTTACCCGTTGTCTATTTTAACGGTTATATGCTTTGGCATTTTATGTATTCGTAAGGTTAGGTCAGAAATATGTAGTGTGTATTAAGCTGTTTTAGCCGGCAGGTGCATGCTAAAGAAGAGCCGGATTTCAATGGAGGTATCCTTATTCTCTTAGAGTTGCTTCTTATAACAAAATAGCGATGCTGTATCAGCTATATTTGCCATAAGCGCTTTTGATTGTAAGAACAGGCATTTATCAGTTGTCAGCGCATAACTTAAAAACATTTTTTCGACTTGAATATTGTTGATGAACTGATGTGAATGAATCGTTAATCTCTATTCAATTTTACGGGCAAAGTTAAGGAGCATATATGCCTTATATTATTTATATTTTAGCAATCATTGTTTTTATGCCACTAGGTTTAGCAATGGTGAGTGGCGCGCTGCGTATGAAGCAATGTGAGCGGTTTGATAATAATAATCCACGTCAACAAATGACTCAGTTAACTGGTAGTGCAGCTAGAGCTTTAGCTGCACAGCAGAATGCTTGGGAGGCGGCTATTGTCTTTATTGGTGCCGTTTTTGTTGCTCACTTAAAAGATACGCCTTTGGAAAGCTTAGCCCTTGCTGGGTTTGTCTTTTTAATAGCAAGATTGGCTCATGCTTTCTGTTATCTTTTTAACTTTGCTACGCCAAGAAGTGTATGTTTTATCACTGGTTTCTTAACATGTTTGTATATTGCATTTTTAGCATAAAATTTACATTACAATACAGGCTTGTTCAGAAATGCAGTCACTTGATAAGCCTCGTCTCATAAATTCTTCTGCTGCCAATTTTTGCTCAATCTCAGAATGGCAGTCTTTACCTGTTGCATAATTATAAATTGTAAACGCAAAAGCCTTTGCTACACCTTTATGAATTTCGTGGGGGTTTACAAAAGGCTTTAGAATTTTAATTAAGTCTTCATCTGGTCGCTTTTTAAAGTCTTCTCTTAGTTTCTTAATTTCTGGTGTATCAGGCAGCTTATTATGTTCTCGCAATTCCCTTAAGCCTTGTGCTTTTTTCTGTGCTTTTGTGTATGGCGTGCCAGGCATTGTTGTAAATAAGACATAGTGTCTACTGAGATCATGCACTTTAATGATGTCATCTCGTAGAAGGCGGCATGTGTTAAAGGCATTAATAAGATCAAACCCTTTGAGTTCTTTTAGGATTGCTTGGCGCATCTCTGCTGGTAGTGTGAGCAGGCGAGGGGTTGTCCAGTTGTATGTATAGGCTTTTTTAATATCCTGCAGCTTAGACTCTGATGCCGATGTTTTAAGCATTAACTGGGTGAGATCCACTGGCTTGAGCGTAGTATCGTAAATCATTAATAAGTCCCTCTATTTTTGAAGTCAAAAAATACATAGAACTTGATGCTAAAACGTTGTTGAAGGATATTCAATCCTATTGTAACGATAATGTTGAGAGGGGATTTATATGGCGGTGACGTTAAATCTTGCAAAAAAAAGGTGAGCTATTAGCTCACCTTTAAATTATTAATGAGTCTGAGTAGGCTCATTAATTTTTTCCCGTACAAAGTATTTTTCAACGGCAACGTAGAACATTGGCGCGTAGAAAATTGCAAGTACAGTGGATGCAATCATACCACCCATAACTGCAATACCAATTGCGTTTTGGCTTGCTGCACCAGCGCCACTTGCAATAGCAAGAGGAAGTACACCAAGACAGAATGCCATGGATGTCATGAGGATGGGTCTAAAGCGCTGTTTGGCAGCAAGCGCAACTGCTTCCATAATTGAGTAGCCTTCTTTCTCTCGCAAGTCTTTCGCAAATTCAACGATCAGTATAGCGTTTTTCGCTGCGAGACCGACAGTTGTCAGAAGTGCAACCTGGAAGTAGACATCGTTTGCTTTTCCAAAAAGACCAGCAGCAATAACAGCACCAAGAATACCTAGCGGTACAACCATGATAACTGCAAAAGGTACAGCCCAGCTTTCATAAAGCGCAGCAAGACAGAGGAATACCATCAAGATAGATAGCCCATAAAGCGCAGGCGCTTGGGAACCAGCAGCGCGTTCTTCATAAGAAATACCGTACCACTCAAGACCAATACCTTCAGGGAGTTGAGAAACGATTTTTTCCATTTCATCCATTGCTACACCAGTACTGATACCTTGTGCAGGAGAGCCTTGAATATTTAAAGATGGGTTACCATTAAAGCGCTCAAGTTTAGGGGAACCATATGTCCACTCTGCAGTTGCAAAAGCACTGAATGGAACCATTTCACCATCTGCATTACGAACATACCAGTCAAATAAATCCTCAGGCATCATGCGAGAGTCGGCTTTACCTTGCAGGTATACGCGCTTAATACGACCATTGTGAACAAAGTCATTCACGTAGCTAGAACCCCAAGCCACTTGTAAGCTGTTATTAATATCGCTGAGTGAAACACCCATTGCTGCAGCTTTCTCATTATCGATATTAATTTTGTACTGAGGCACATCGCTCAAGCCGTTTGGACGAACGCCTGTTAAGACCTCGCTCTGTGCTGCCATTCCAAGCAATTGGTTACGAGCATTCATTAATGTTTCGTGGCCAACACCTGCACGGTCAACAAGTTGTAAGTCAAAACCAGATGCATTACCTAACTCTCGAATCGGAGGAGGGAAGAATGCAAACGCACTTGCATCTTTAATTTGCGAAAATGCACCCATAGCTTGACCTGCAAGTGCAAATACGCTTTGGCTTTCATCTCTTTCAGCCCAGTCTTTCAAACCAACGAAGCCAAAGGCAGCATTTTGAGCAGAGCCAGCAAAGCTGAAACCAACGACTGTAAATAAGTGATCAACAGCGTCTGTTCCATCAAGGAAGAAATCTTCAACTTGCTCAACGGATTCAAGAGTACGTTGAGCTGTAGAGCCTGCAGGTGCACTGATCATTGTAAACATGGACCCTTGATCTTCATCTGGAAGAAATGAAGAAGGAAGGCGGTTAAACATGAAAACAATCACGCCTATAAGTGCAAGATAAATAATGAAGAATCTTGCTATGCGCTGCGCCATGTATGATGCTGTTTTTTGATAACCATCTCGAGCTTTATTAAAGTTTCTATTAAACCAGCCAAAGAAGAAGCGATTTTCATTATGATGTGTTGTCTTTAGTAGTGTCGCACAAAGTGAAGGCGATAGAATGAGCGCAACAGCAACAGATAATGCCATGGCTGATACAATCGTAATCGAGAATTGACGATAAATGCCGCCAGCAGAGCCACTAAAGAATGCCATCGGAATAAATACAGTTGAAAGTACTGCGGCTATACCGACAAGAGCACCTGTGATTTGCCCCATTGATTTTTTTGTCGCTTCTTTTGGTGGAAGTTTATCTTCTTCCATTACACGCTCAACGTTTTCGACAACAACAATAGCGTCATCAACAAGGAGACCTATAGCCAGTACCATTGCAAACATGGTGAGCGTATTAATTGTAAAGCCAAAAAGAGATAGTATTGTAAAGGTACCAAGTAAAACAACAGGAACAGCAATTGTTGGAATCAGTGTTGCTCTGAAGTTCTGCAAGAATAAATACATTACACAGAATACAAGTACAATTGCTTCTAGAAGTGTTTGAATAACAGATTTAATGGAGAGTTTAACAAACGGAGTTGTATCGTATGGATAAACAACTTTTAAATCGCTTGGTAGTAAACTTGAGAGTTCTTCTACACGGTCTTTAACTAGCTTTGCTGTTTCCAGTGCGTTTGCACCAGTTGCAAGCATCACAGCCATACCTGATGCAGGCTTTCTTTTGTAGCGAACAATACGGTCATAAGATGCTGCACCAATTTCAACTTTTGCGACATCTTTAATGCGAACTTGTGAACCGTTTTCATTAACACGAAGTACAATATTTTCGAAGTCTTCGACTGTTTGTAAACGTGACTGCGCTTGAATTGTGGCATTGATCATTTGCCCGTCAAGAGCAGGCATGCCACCAAGTTGGCCGGCAGAAATATCTGTGTTTTGCACTTGAATAGCAGACTGTACATCTAGCGGAGTCATGTCAAAACTATAAAGCTTTGCAGGATCAAGCCAAACACGCATCGCATGCTGCTCACCAAATATTCTTACGTTACCAACACCATTAATACGAGAAATAGGGTCTCTAAAATTAGTAACGAGGTAGTCACTAATTTCATCTTGTGTCATTTGGTTACTTTCAGAGTAAAGGCCTACAACAAGTAGAAAGCTCTCGTTTGATTTAGTAACGGTTACACCCATTTGTTGCACTTCTTGAGGCAGCTGAGTTACTGCACCTTGTACTTTGTTTTGGGTTTGAACTTGTGCGATATCAGGGTCAGCTTCTGGCTCAAATGTCAAAGAAATAGACATAGCGCCATCAGAGCTTGATGATTGGAAGTAACGTAGATTATCGATACCTGTTAAACGTTGTTCGATAATTTGCGTTACGGCATTTTCAACAGTTTCCGCTGATGCGCCTGGGTATGTCGCATTAATAGAAATTGTTGGTGGTGCAATCTGTGGATACTGTTGTACAGGCAGGCCTCTAATGGCAAGCACACCAGCGAGCATCGTAATAATTGCAAGTACCCATGCAAACACGGGCCGATCAATAAAGAAATTAGCCATGATCTAACACCTACTGTTTGGCTGGTTTTTGTTGCGATTTTTTGTTTGGTGCCCACGGCTCAGCTTTAACGCTCGCGCCTGGTGAGAGTTTAATTGTGCCTTCAACAACAACTTTGTCGCCTTCATTGAGACCAGATTTAACAATCCATTGGTCTTTATAGGCTTTGCCAACTTCAATCGTGACAGGGTTTACAGTATTGTCGTTGGAGATTGTCCAAACACTGACAGAGCCATCTGGTGAACGAGTTGAAGCTCTTTGAGGCACGAGAAACACATCTTTTTTGCCTGTATGAACTTCAGCTTGGACATACATGCCTGGAAGAAGAACGCTGTCTGGGTTTTCGACTTCAGCTCGAAGGGCAACCGAACCTGTTGTCTGGTCGATGTTGACATCAAAGAATGCAAGCTTACCTTGGAGTGGGTAAGTTTCTGTGTAGTCTTCGCCATAATGAATATCAACAGCGACATCATTATTTTGAAGTTGACGACGGAACTCATAGAGTTGGAAACCAGACTTTTGCATATCAACATTCACAGGGTCGAGCTGCGTAATAAGTGCTAGAGGCTGTGTTTGGCTTGCTGTTACAAGTGCACCTTCAGTGATAAGCGAGCGACCAATTTGACCTGAAATCGGGGCGTACACTTTTGTATAACCTAGATTAAGCTCTGCTATATCAACTTGCGTTTGGGCAACAGCAACTTGAGCCACGGCTTGATCAAGTTCCAAAACAACATCATCGTATTCCTGTACACTCACGTTTCGCGTTTTGACAAGTTGCTTATAGCGTTGAACTTTTGATTTAAGTGATTTTACCGTTGCTTCTGCACTCTTAACTTCGGCTTTAGCCATTGCGAGAGATGCTTCATATGTAGCTGGATCTATTTGAAACAGTTGGTCACCTTGCTCAACAAAAGCCCCTTCTTTAAAGAGTCTTTTCATGACAATGCCATTGACCTGTGGTCGTACTTCAGCTTGTCGTGGTGAAGAAATACGGGCTGGTAAAGTTTCAGTGATATCAATTGTTTGTTTTTTTACTTCAATCATTGAAACAGAGGTTGCTGGTTGTTGTTGCTCTTGCGCAGCGTAGGCTGTTGTTGTACAAAGCTGCAGTGCAAAAACAGAGGCTAAAAAAGGGATAAAGGAGTGCATCGCTTTAATCATAAGAGTCATCTGCTACGAGTCGTGGTCGAATTACTTGCAGACTTAGGGAAAAGCCTGCCCATGGGAATACCATATAACAACATCTTTAGGGTTAAAGCTTGGTTAAAAGCCTAAAAGAGCTGATTTTTTAAAAGTTGTTGTAGGGGTATTCAAGCGCTGGATAGTAGCGCTATACTATAAACATACATTCGTGTATGTATGTTGTCAATTGATGGTGGGGTATTTTCACTATGAAAAGAACAAAAGATGAAGCCGAACAGACCAA
Organism: Gammaproteobacteria bacterium UBA6940; assembly: GCA_002450655.1. Taxonomy (GTDB): domain Bacteria; phylum Pseudomonadota; class Gammaproteobacteria; order Pseudomonadales; family UBA6940; genus UBA6940. Next base: position 22,053 of record DJZY01000020.1, read on the forward strand.
AGCAGGTATTTTGGATGCTGCTGTTGAGCTTTTTGCGGAAAAAGGCTTTGCAAATACCAGTCTCACGGAGATAGCAAAGAAAGCAGAAGTTACCCGTGGTGCAATATATTGGCATTTCAAAAATAAGGCTGAAATTTTCGATGCATTACACGAAAGTTTGTTTGTGCCTTTAACTGATATGATTCTCAGTGATATGAATGAAGAACATGAGCAACCTTTGCATCAGCTACAGCAACTTTGCGTAAAGTCTCTGACAGATCTTGCCACGAACTACCGTAAACAATTAGTGATGAAAGTCCTTATGGTGCAATGCATTTATGGGGAAGAGCTTGCTTGCGCCAAACAAAAGCATGACGCTCGAAAGCGTGAGAGTTTAAAGTTGTTCTCTCTTTATATTGAAAAAGCCATTAAAAATGGGACATTACCTCAGGGGACTGATCCAGAGCCTATCGTGATGACTATCTGCTTCTTTATGAAAGGGGTCTTTGTTGAGTTTTTAAATGATACAGCTGCTTATAATTTAGAAGCGAATGCGGAAATTTTGGTAAGGCATGTATTTGAGGGTATTTTAAACTGCTCTTCAGGTCCGAGATAGTGTCTCTTTTTTGTTCCTAAAGCTTTTCAATATACTATTTGTGATCGGCGAAGCATTACTGCTATCTCACCCAAAATATGTTAATCTCTATGTCAATTCATTTTGGATAAACAGATAGGACTGAAGTATGAGACCAAGTGGTAGAGCGGCTGACCAGCTTCGCGATATTAAAATTGAGCGCAATTACACAAAACACGCAGAAGGTTCTGTTCTCGTGTCTTTTGGCGACACTAAAGTATTATGTACAGCTACTGTTGAAGACGGTGTACCTCGCTTCCTTAAAGGAAAAGGTCAAGGCTGGGTTACTGCTGAATATGCGATGCTTCCACGTTCCACAAACACCCGTATGGCTCGTGAAGCTGCACGTGGTAAGCAAGGTGGTCGTACTCTTGAGATTCAAAGGCTTATTGCTCGCTCTCTTCGTGCTGCAGTCGATCTAAAGAAGCTTGATGGTTATACAATCACTGTCGATTGTGACGTAATTCAAGCTGATGGTGGTACACGTACTGCATCTATTACTGGTGGTTGCGTTGCTCTTGTTGATGCTATTACATATCTACTCGAAAATAAGAAAATCAAGCAAGATCCACTTAAGCGTTTAATCGCATCTGTATCTGTAGGCATTTGCAAAGGCGAGCCAGTTCTTGATATTGATTATATTGAAGATTCAAATGCAGAAACTGACATGAACGTAGTTATGACTCAGCAAGGTGGCTTTGTTGAAGTACAAGGTACTGCTGAAGGCGAGCCATTCACACTAGAAGAGCACGACAAGCTTCTTAAGCTTGCTGCTGGCGGTATTGAAAAACTATTCGAACTTCAACAAGAAGCGCTAGGGTGGTAATTCATGACACAGTCAACTGATTTGCAAGCTGTAATTGATACATTTATTGAAGCCGGTGTGCTTTCTTTTGGTGAGTTTACGCTTAAGTCTGGCCGTGTGAGCCCATACTTTTTTAATCTAGGTAAGATTTTCCAAGGCAAACCACTTAACTTTATGGCGAAAGCCTATGCTTCTCTGCTTAAGCGCGATTTTGCTGATGCTGATGTCGTATTTGGCCCTGCTTATAAAGGTATTCCTTTGGCAAGTGCTGCTGCTGTAAGCGCATATGAGCATTTCGATATGAGCGTTGGTGTTGCTTTCGATCGTAAAGAAGCCAAAACTCATGGTGAAGGTGGTCTATTTGTAGGTCATCCACTAAAAGGCAAAATTGTACTGATCGATGATGTTATCACTGCCGGTTCCGCCGTTCGTTCATCTCTTGAAAAAATGAAGAGTGAATCTACAGAAGGGCAGGTTGTCGGTTTGATTGTTGCAATGGATCGCCAAGAAGCTGTTGTTGAAGGTGGTCAATCTGCTATTCAGTCACTTGAAGCCGAAACTGGTCTTAAAGTAAGTGCGCTTCTGACATTTGCTGATATTATTTCTTATATTAAAAATAACCCAGAGTTTTCACATCATCTTCCTGCAATGGAAGCTTACCGTGAAAGATATGGTGCTAAGGCTTAAGTTTTATAGCTAAAGCAAAAAAAAGAGGCTTACGTAAGCCTCTTTTTTTTGCTTTTAAATTATGAATTAAAGCATGACTATTTCAGGTACAGCCCAAACTAAAATGAGCAAACCTATTTGTGCTGCAATAAAAGGAATAACCCCTTTGTATATTGCAGAAGTTGGAATTTCTTTTGGAGTAACGCTTCTCATGTAGAAGAGTGCAAACCCAAATGGCGGTGTTAAAAATGATGTTTGTAAGTTGATCGCAATCATGACACCTAACCATACTGGATCTACGCCCAGTCTAAATAAAATCGGTGCAATTATTGGAATGGCAATAAATGTGATCTCAATAAAGTCTAAGAAAAAACCTAGAATAAAGATCATAATCATGGTGATGATTAATACACCAAAGGTACCGCCAGGAATACCTTCAAAAAGGTGTTGAATCCATTCTTCGCCACCGAACCCTCGGAATACAAGAGAAAAAATACTTGCACAAATTAAGATTGTAAAAATCATAACAGTCGTTGTTAGGGTCTCACGGCTGATTTTCATAAATGATTCTTTATTCATTTCACCGCTTAATGATGCAATAACAAGCGCGCCAATAGCACCAACAGCTGCGGCTTCAGTAGGTGTTGCAATGCCTGCCAAAATAGAGCCAAGCACAAGCAAAATTAAGCTTAAAGGTGTTATAAAAGTGAGAAGCATCTCTTTTGTTTTTAATGGCTTAATATTTGATTTATCCATTTTTGGCGCTTTAAGAAGCTGGATAAAAACAACAATGGCGTAAAAGACTGCAAGTAAAAGACCTGGGAGTAAGGCTCCATGGAATAAATCGCCAACCGTTAGGGTTTGAGCACTATAAAGCCCTTGCTCAATATTTACTTTTTGATGAGCATTTGAAAGCACATCGCCAAGTAAAACCAATGCAATTGAGGGTGGAATAATTTGGCCTAATGTACCTGTTGCGCAAATAACACCTGTTGCAAGCTCAGGAGAGTATTTTCGTTCAAGCATAGTTGGTAATGCGAGAGCACCTAAAGTCACTACAACAGCACCTACGATGCCTGTACTTGCTGCAAGCAGAGTGCCCACAGCAATAACAGCTAAAGCTAAGCCCCCTGGTGCATTTTTGAGAAGGCTTTCCATTGCTTTAAGTAGCTTTTCAGCAATTCGCGCTTTTTCTAATGTAATCCCCATCAACACAAAGAGAGGGACAGCAAGCAGCGTTTGGTTTGTCACAATACCAAATACGCGATCTGGTGTGAATGTCAGCATACTAAGGTCAAAAGCACCCATTAAATTAGCAATAAATGCCATGAGTAACGCAACACCAGCAAGGCAAAAAGCAACTGGAAAACCACTGAAAAGTGCAAAGCACAATAAAATAAATAACAGAGCGGGCATCATAGTTTTAGGTCATCGTTAAGCAGGTTGTGGGATAATATTCTCAGAGAGCCTATTAGCGTTTTTTTCGGTTTATTACTTTTTTTATAAGTAATGATTGTTGATAGCACTGAATAAATGTGCGAAGGAGTAAAAGCGCTGGGCCTATAAGAAGGCAAGTCTTAATAAGGTAAAGCGCAGGTAGCCCTGATGCTTCGGCAGATCCTTCCGAGAGGAGCCAAGATCGTTCAACATAGTCAATGCTATAAGAAAATAAAAACAGGCTAAGAGGAATAAGAAAAATAATATTGCCCACTAAGTTAACAATCAGTTTTGATTTCAGTGAGAACTTCGAGTAAAGAATATCGAGACGAACTTGTTTGTCTTGTTGGTAAGTAAAACTAAGGCCAAGGAGGGCTGTAATTGCAAGGCAATAAACAGCAACCTCATTAAGCCAGGTGGCGCCGTAACCAAAGCCGTATCTGAGCAAAACGACGCCGCCAAGGCTGAAGGCCATAACCCACATCAAAAGCGCTAGTAGGGTGTTTAAACCTGATTCAAACTGGTTGAACCATTGGACAACTTTTGGTGATGGGTTCATAAGCAAGGCCTTCTACAAAAAACACTTATATTAAGGTGTTTGTTGCGTCTGCGTACTTGCTTGACGGGCTGGTAAACCTAGCATTGGGCTAAAGTCCTGACCATTAACCATGACACCTTTATCGTTAGCTTCGAATTGTGCCGTAAAACCGTCTTCATTGCGAGCAATTACACCAAACATTTCTAACATTGCAAGACCTTGAGCTGCTGCTTGGCGCTGTGCTTCAGGATCTGCACCACCGCCATAAGGACCAGAAGTGACTGTTGCCGCAAGCATTTCTGCTAAAGCTTGGTCTGCTTTTGCATCTAACGTGAATTCACCGTTTTGAAGGAATAGTGCTAGATTTTCATTTGCAGCCATACGACTTGGATTCAAAGACGTCAGTATTTGCTTTGCAGTCTCGATGTCTGACTCATTGATTTTTAGATTAGCTTTAACGGTTAGGTCGTCTCCAGAGTGCTGTGCAAGATCAACATTAAAGCCGATTTGAGGACCTGCCGCTAAGAATGATGCAGCTTGATCAAGAATTTCTTGTTGATTTGGCTGAATTTGTGCCTGATAGTCATCATAAGCTTTCTGGACAGCCATGAAGAAGTTCGCATCCATCTTATCAAGTGTTGCACCATAGGAAAGTGATTTTATATCCATTGGCATGCCTTTCATTTCAGGCATATCCATTTTAATAAAGCCGCTCATTAAGCCGTCTTTAACTTCACCTTCAGATGCAATAATTGCGTTATTAATTTCAACCGTCTCTTGGTTTTGTGGTGGTGTAACACTGATAGACTCTATTGAAAAACTGCTGCTACTTTGGCCGTCTATTACTGCTTCACCAAGAAGAAGTTGTCGCACAGAGATTTTGCCTTCTGGATCAATTGGCATTGTTGAAGTGAGCTTAGTGTTGCTAATGTTTGCTAGAGCTTTACCTTGGTCAAGAATCTGGAAGCTTGGAATTGTCCAGTCAAAACTTAGTTTGTCATCACCATCATTTGTAATAAGGTGGATATTTGATTCACTTAGTGTTATTTCACCAACTTCTTGGTCTGTAGCTTGAGTTTTGTCATTTTTAAGTGTGAGTGCGTTTGTAGAACACTTGGCTTCATAGCCTTTGCTCTCTGGCGTTGTATCACATGTTAGTGTTAGACCATCAAGATTCCCTGTTTCGGCTAATGCGCCATTGATATCAGGAGAAGTGGTTGTTGAATGAATGGACTTGAAACCTTTTGATGTCGGTAAAAAGCCAAAGTCGATATCGAGCACGCTTGTCAAGACAATTGACTCGCGTGTCGTTGCCATACGATACTCCTCTGGTATTGCAAGCTCTATCTCTAGCTCAACATGAGAGCCATCTTTGTCTGTTTCATGTTTTTGAATCTTAAGTTCACCAAGATTTTCTGCGGTGAGTTTTGAGTTCATGTTGGCTAATTGTTGCTCAATTATCTCATGCGCTTTTGGCGCTCTGTACGTTGGGTAATAAAGTAGACCACCAACAACAACTGCAGTAGCGCCAATAAGTAAAACTTTTTTCATATGTATAGACCTTTCTCATTCATCGAAAGTGATTCAAAAACAGTGCAGGCAAAAGCCTTCTGGTATATTTTTTGAGCAGGTTAGGTGATCTGCTCGGTGTCACAGACACAAATTGCTCTAGCTAAGAGTTTAGATGCATTAAAATAGCGTTAATTCCATGGTTTCTCAAGCTAAAGGGAGTGAATGTGATTATGGCATTAATCGACAAAAACGAAATGTGCATAATTGTTAAAGAATAGTATTGAGTATGATGGCTATGATAGAGGCTGCACAATAGTGCAATGAATTAATTAGTAATAAGGTAAAAAAGAAGTGTATGGCTACCCCTAACTCATCAGAACAAGTGCAACCTAAAAAAGGCAGTCGCTTACTTTCCTCCTCAACACTCGTGAGCGCAATGACGCTTTTATCTAGAGTGTTAGGTTTAGTCAGAGATATCTTGATTGCTCAATTTTTAGGCGCAGGCTCAAGTGCAGATGCTTTTTTTGTTGCCTTTAAGGTGCCTAATTTTTTACGACGACTCTTTGCGGAAGGCGCCTTTTCTCAAGCTTTTGTTCCTGTTTTGTCAGAATACAAGCTTAAAAGTAAAGAAGATGTGAGGCAGCTTATTAAGCCTGTGATGGGCGCTTTAGGGAGCATAACTCTAGGGCTTTGCGTTATAGCTGCACTTTTTGCGCCAGCCGTCGTTTGGTTAGTTGCACCAGGGTTTTCTGATACCCCAGATAAAATGGCACTGACAAGTGAAATGATGCGTATTACTTTTCCGTATCTCTTTTTTGTCAGTACTATGGCTTGTGCTAGTGGTGTATTAAATACCTATGGTGTGTTTGCACCTTCAGCGTTTTCTCCTGTGCTTTTAAACGTTACAATGATTGCCGCAATTGTTTTTGTTTCACCTGTATTAGATACCCAGTCAATGGCTTTAGCATGGGCTGTTGCTATTGCGGGTATGCTGCAATTATTGTTGCACCTGTATTACCTTGCAAAAATAGACTTATTTGTTTGGCCGGCATATAACTGGAAGCACCCTGGTGTACGTCGAATTTTAAAACTAATGGCGCCAGCTGTTTTTGGTGTTTCCATTAGTCAGATTAATTTATTTTTAGACACAATTTTAGCGTCATTTCTGGAGGACGGTAGTGTCTCATGGCTTTATTATGCAGATCGATTAATTGAATTACCTCTTGGCATTTTTGGAATTGCTATTGCAACTGTAATTTTGCCTCATTTATCGACACAGCATGCATCTAAAAGTACAAAAGGTTTCGGAGACACTCTAGATTGGGGGGCTCGCTGGGTTGTTGTATTAGGTATACCAGCTGCAGTTGCAATGGTTGTTCTTGCAGAGCCAATTTTAGTGAGTCTTTTCTATTATGGTGCTTTTGCATTAAGTGATGTCATTAAAAGTGCTGAGGCACTTCAAGCTTATACTTTAGCCTTGTTGTCATTTATGCTTATAAAAGTATTTGCGACAGGGTATTTTTCAAGACAAGACACAAAAACTCCAGTTAAAATTGGTATTATTGCCATGGTTGTCAATATGGTTGCCAATATTATCCTAATTCAGTTTTTTGCGCATGTTGGTCTTGCTTTAGCAACAGCTTTGTCTGCTTTTATAAATGCATTTTTACTATACCGTGGGCTTTCTAAAGCTGGTGTTTTTTCTATTAAAAAAGAGACATGGTTCTTTGTTGGGCGTGTATTTGCTGCAAGCATAGTTATGGTGTCATCACTATTGTTACTCGATCTTTCAACTGCTACTTGGGCAGATTGGGAGTTTTGGATGCGTATAGCTGTGTTGATCGGTGCTATTGTTTTAGGTTTTTCTGTTTTTATTGGGAGTTTATTTATCTTTGGAGTTAGACCAAAAGATTTAAAAGAACCTGTTGAAGATTAATAATGAGATGTATTTAGGTTTGTAATATGCAAAAAGTAACTTTTACAACAAGTGATAATGTTGATTTATATGTTGAAGTCCATGGTAGCGTAGGGCAGCCACTTATGATTTGGTCCCATGGCTTTACTGGTAGTGGTCGTAATTGGCGCTCAAGTATGCGTCAGTTTCCTGATTTTTGCCATGTTATTTACGATCAAAGAGGTCATGCTCGGAGTGCTGCTCCAGAGTTACCAGAGGCATATACTCATGAACGACTCGCTTTAGATGTCATTGAGCTTTTCGACTTTTGTCAAAATAACTTGGCAATGAATGCGCCAAAATTATTTTTAGCGGGGTTGTCTCTTGGGGCTATGGTGACTTATAAAGTTTTGGAATTGAAACCAAGTTTATTAGATGCTGCCATTATTTCTTCTTTGCCTGACCCTACTGCAAAAGAAAGTATTTCAGGTAAAGCGCATGATTTTGCTGAGGCTATTTTAAGTCAAGGTTTAGAAGCTGCAGGGGATATTTATGTGTGGGGGAGTGACTCAGGTATGAGTTCCAAAGATGCTGCATTGGTAAAGCAAGGCTTTTTAGAACATGCTAGCCATAGCCTTGCTTATATATTACAGCAAACACTTTCTCAGCTACCTTCCAGTGAAGATATGGCTTCTAGCTTACTTAAAACTAAAACACCTGTTTTAGTTTTGGCTGGGATCTCAGATGAAAATGCATTGAGCTATTCTGGGCGGGTTATGGCATCCCTTATAGGTGAAAAACCTAATGTCAATTATGTGACGTTTGCAGGTGGTCATTTATTAAATTTAACGTCAAATAAACTTTTTTGCGAGTATGTCGGCCGTTTTTTGAAATAAAAATAAGCTTTTTTGGCTCTTCTTAAGCCCTTGAAATATAGGGCTTCCTTCAGAAAAATGTTTCTTTTTCTCTCTAAAATTATTCTCTTCTTTAAATCGTGATTATACTTTTAATATGAATGATGGACATTTTGTTCATGGGTGTATTCTTGCTCACTAATTAAAAAAGACTTTTTAGCTTTTTAAATTAATTTAGCTTTAGGTTGTGTGCTTTAAGTTTTTTTAAAATTTTAAATGGAATTAAAATTTTTTTGTGAGCGTAGTTAGAGGTATGTTTCGGTAGTATGAGTATTCGTAGTCACCTCATTGAACTCGCTGAATTAACCTTACGTTGGCGAGGCCAAACATTATTACTTAATGATGTAAAGGGATTAATTGGTTGCCAAGAACAGGGGAGGGTTGAGTTTTTTCCACAGGCTCAAATAAACGATATCAGTCCAGAATGGACATTAATTCTCGAGTTTGAGCGAGCACATGGATGGTTAAGTATTCGTCATGCCAAGGGACCTTCAGTTATGTGTCTCAATGGGCGTTCGTTGACGAAAAGTCCGCTATTGATCAAGGAAGCAAGTCTTATGATGCCACCGCATTCAAATCAGTCTATCGAATTATTTTTAAGTGAATCCTTAGAAAATTGGAGTTCTGCCAGAACGTTAGATGAAAGCGAAATGCAGCAAAGGCTTACACATCAGTCTGCTCAATTTGCTACACAAGAAGCAATGAAAACTCATGAACTTATGAATTTCAGCGCTCAATGCCAATCTGAATACGGTATTTTAAGGCAAAATGGTGAGCTTGTTTCAATTGAGTCAGAATATTTATTTGGTGCATTAAAGTTTGAGATAACTGATGGTGAATGCTGGGTTTCTTCGGAGGATGGCGTACTTCAAATAAATGGTGCTCCATGTTCAATGGCTCAGATTTATGTTGGTGATCAAATGCAGTGGCAAAACAATATCTGGGTTGTTGTTGGTTTGTCATCATTAAAGAGAACTCAGCCTGTGCAGAATCCTCATGTATTTGATGCTGAAATAGAAGAAGATTTACCTGAAATAAACGAAGTTTCATCTAAGGTAAGCCTTAAGGGGCACCATGGATTATTTTCATTAACTCAATATGTTGACTCAGAACAGAAACGCCAGTCTGTTTCAGATGAAGAACTTTCTCTCTTTCGTGAGAAAATTAGTTCGTGGCTTGATTATGAGCCAGATTTAAAGCCATTGCAGGACGCAGAGCTTACAGCGGCATTAAAGAATCAGTTAAAACAGGGGGCAACGACGCCAAATGAGACACAGCTGGCGCTATTGAAGATAGGTCGTCGATCACACTCATGGCGTGAAGTAAATGAGTCGGAAGAAGATTTTGCCAAGCTTATGGCTAAAATTCCTCATGAAGGCCCTGATCGACGAATGACGCCTTATTGGCATAATGTTGTTATTGTGTCTGCATCAATATGTGGTGGCGCATTGCTCGCGACCTTAGTTGGACTCTTGTTTGTGATGTAATCCTTTCAATATGATGTGGTGCTACAACCTCTAGTGGGTTGCACCACTGATCTTTACATTGAACTAACTTTTCAATATCAAAGTCTTTTGACTCAAGCGGACGTAATTGATCGCCATTTTTTCGGTCTGCAATAGGGGTTTCAGCAACTTCAATAATAACAGGTACTTTTGTAATACCGTGCTGTTCAAAAAGGCGAATTCTCTGATTGCCTGTTTCAAGTCGAACTGTTTTTTTAGAAAGGCAAACTCTTAGTACAAATGGTTGCTGCATGCCCATAACATTAAGCTCTTGCCATAATTTGTCGAGTGGAACAGTTTCTGCGGCATGATTTAAGGTTTGGTTTTCTGGATATGGATTGGCAAATTTTAATAAAAAAGAGGTTGGAAGATAGCCTGCTTCTGGGTGATTAATATTACGGAAAATTTGATCTTCAAGTTCAGACGTATTCGCTTGAGTGTTCTGAGTATAATTTTTTAACATCTTGATACTTCTTCTGATAGTTGATTATTTTTATACTGAGTCGAATAAGCTCTAGGCTCTTTTTTGTCTTATTATTCTATCTAATAGCCATGTAATCTGTGTTGTGCTTTCTCAATGTGAATGTTGTTATCATGTTATGAGTCTGTGAGCACTTGCGCTGGCGCTCACTTCCATGTAATCTGCACGCTGAGTTGGCTGGGCAATCGCTGTTCAGATTTATCTGAAGGGAGGAAAGTCCGGGCTCCATAGGGTAAGGTGCCAGGTAACGCCTGGGGGGTGTGAACCTACGGAAAGTGCCACAGAAATTATACCGCCAGCTTGCTGGTAAGGGTGAAATGGTGCGGTAAGAGCGCACCGCGCTTCTGGTAACAGAAGTGGCAGGGCAAACCCCACCTGGAGCAAGACCGAATAGGAACTCATTTGGTGTGTCCCGCATCGAGTTCGGGTTGGTTGCTTGAGGCTTTTGGCGACGAAAGCCCTAGAGGAATGATTGTCCTTGACAGAACCCGGCTTACAGGCCAACTCAACTTTTTCTCTTTTCTTCTTTAAATTCCTATCTTGTTGATTATTCTTCCTCTGTTATTATTACAGCAGCGTATCGTTTAGCTATTTTAGTTTTCAATAATTGCAAGGATCATGGACATGTCTAAATCTCAAACCATTTTTTTCTGTCAGGAATGTGGTGGAGAAAGCAGCAAATGGCAAGGCCAGTGCGGTCATTGTTTAGCTTGGAATACCTTAGTTGAAGCACCAAAACCCAAGAAAGGCAGTCGTACACCGCAGCACGTAGGTGGCTACGCAGGTAATGCGCAAACAAGTGTTGTAAAGCTCAGCGATATTAAGTTTGAAGATACCAAACGCCTTGAGACAGGTTTATCAGAGCTGGATAGGGTGCTTGGCGGTGGTTTAGTGCCTGGTAGTGCCATTGTTGTTGGTGGCAGCCCAGGCGCTGGTAAGTCAACGCTATTGCTTCAGCTTTCTTGCCAGCTTTCCAGTCGTTATCCTGCACTCTATGTGACAGGTGAAGAATCCGCTCAACAGGTTGCCGAAAGGGCTGTTCGCTTGCAGCTCGATCGAGACACTTTAAACCTTCTTTGTGAAACCCGAGTTGAACGTATATTAGATGTGGCTCGTGAAGAGAAGCCTCAAATTCTTATTATTGACTCCATTCAAACCCTCTACAGCGACGAAGTAACTTCTGCGCCAGGCAGTGTCAGCCAAGTGAGAGAGTGTGCTGCAAAGCTCGTTACTTTTGCAAAGACGACTAACACCGTTGTGTTCTTAGTTGGTCATGTGAATAAAGAAGGGCATTTGGCAGGGCCAAAAGTTCTTGAGCATATGATAGACACATCTTTAATGCTTGAGGGTGATGGCGATGGTCGTTACCGTTGTTTAAGAAGCCATAAGAACCGCTTTGGTGCTGTTAATGAGCTTGGTGTGTTTGTGATGACTGACAAGGGCCTCAGAGAAGTGACAAATCCAAGTGCGCTGTTCTTATCACGTCCAGAGCAGCCATCCCCAGGAACAATTGTCAGCACTATTTGGGAAGGGACAAGGCCGCTGCTTGTTGAGATACAGGCACTTGTCGATGAAAACTCTTATGGTCAGCCGAGAAGGGTGAGTGTTGGTGTTGATTTAAACCGTCTTACTTTAATACTGGCCATACTGCATCGTCATGGCAACCTTACTATTGGTGGGCATGATGTTTTTGTTAACCTTGTTGGTGGGTTACGTAGCCAAGATACGTCTCTTGACCTGGGCTTAATCGCTTCCTTGTGCGCAAGCTTCTGGCAGAAATCTTTGCCTCAAAACCTTGTTGTGTTTGGTGAGGTTGGTTTAACTGGTGAGATTAGACCAGTACTTAACGGCCAAACTCGTGTTTTAGAAGCCTCAAAACATGGTTTTAAAACAGCAATAGTGCCCAAAGGTAATGCGCCTAAAAAGCCTATTGATGGAATACGAGTGCTTGCAGCAGAAACCGTGCGAGAGGCTGTTGACTTGCTGCAAGAGCTTCGCTTAGAAGGTCATGGCTAAAAATGCAAATTGAAAACTCAATTTATAACACTGAAAATACGAATGTTAATTTTTTGATTCAATGTCACTTATTTACTATCTTTATTGAGTGAGCAAAAAATGTTCACTCTAATAGAGGGGAATTCGTGTGGTAGCTGCAGATAAACATCCAATGGAAACCTCTAGGTTGGCGCTATTACAGAACCTTGAAATTCTCGACACAGATGCTGAAGCTGTGTTTGATGATTTGACCGAGCTTGCTTCAACTCTATGTGATGCCCCTATTGCATTAGTAAGTCTTGTTGATGGCAATCGACAATGGATTAAATCTCGATTTGGTTTAGATATTTCTGAAGTTTCAAGAGAAAATGCCTTCTGTGCTCACGCCATTCTAAATAAGGGTATATTTATTGTCGAGAATGCTGATGAAGACAGCCGTTTTTCAGACAACCCTCTAGTTGTAGGTGCTCCACTTATTAAGTTTTATGCTGGAGCTGTACTTCGCTCCGATCATAATTTACCTATAGGTACGCTTTGTGTAATCGATCACGAGCCTCGCCAATTCACTGCACGTCAGCAAAGGGCTCTTGAAATTATTGCAAGGCAAGTCGAGTCACAAATTGAGATGCGCCGCAAAAATATTAAATTAGAAAAGCTTAATCAAGTGAAAAAAAACATTATGTCCCTTGTTGCTCATGACTTGAAAGGCAGTTTCACCAGTGTATTGGGTTTTTCTCGCATAATGGCAAAAAAACTAGACACTATGGATACTGCCCGTGATCTTCATTCAATGGGGCAGCACCTTATTTCGAGTGCAAATGACGTATATAAACTTTTAGATGAAATGTTGCAATGGACTGAGATGCAAATGGGGCAGTCTGAGCCTTTGCTTAAAAGGTTTGATCTAGCCGAAGAAGTTTCAAGTTGTGCAAACCTTTTTACAGAAATTGCTCGCGTTAAAAATATTGATATTCAAATAAGTGTACCAAAGGCGACTTTTGTGTATGCGGATCCATCTATTACAAAAACAGTATTAAGAAACTTTTTATCTAATGCTGTTAAATATTCACCTAAAAGCAGCCGTGTTGAGATAGGTCTAGATCAAAATGATGCAGGCCCAGACTTACATCTTTGGGTACGTGATTATGGTGCTGGTATGCCTGAAGTATTAAAACAAACTTTATTTAAGTCAGCGCAGGTCAGTCAGCCGGGCACTGAGAATGAGCAGGGACATGGTATTGGCTTGAGTTTATGTGCAGCCATAGCCGAGCAGCAAGACAGTAATCTTTGGGTTGATGACACGATTATTCATGGTTGTAAAATGTGTTTATCTATTCCACTTCAAGATAATCATACTTTCTCATCCCAAAGAGCATAAGTAGTCTTTATTCTATTCCAATGAGAACAGCTATATCTTGTGGCTGTTCTATACAGTTCTGGTAAAAAATATCTTTGATCTCTTCAAACGATAAATCATGTAGTACTTTGGCTAAGAGATGATCTGGATAATAACTATCTTCTGATGACATTTTTTCAATCGCATTTAAATCGCTTTTATGAGTGTGTGGGAGTGTATTTGGTTGCTCTTTCAATGTTGTTATAACTGCATTTTTGTAGAGTTGAATCCTATTCGGTGTTAGTGTCTGAAAAGCATTTTTTAAAAATGAGTTGACTTCTTTTTCTATCTTTTCCGGTCTTGTTTTATAGCCTTCAACTGTGAATGTAATGCCTGATGTATCAATAAGCTGAAGAGCGTTAACATCTGTGGAATATCCTAGTTGGCGGTTGACGCGCATTTCTTTAAAAAACGATGTGCTTAATAGTTTGCTCAAGAGTAAAAATGTAGCAGCTGTTTTTGGCTCATTGTTTTTCTGCTGTATATAAAGGCAATACCCTGTTTTACTGCTTGGTAAGTAAAGTGAGGTGTTCGTTAAATAAACCTGCTTTAAGTTTTTATTTAATACGTTATTTAGGGGGGGTGTATTGTTAGAGGTTAAGTTGATAAATCTATGGCTTAGATCTTCTGCTGTTGTCGCAGAGATACAACCTTGCATGAGTAAGTTGATTTGTGTTTGATTTTGCCATACTTGGAGTTGGCTTTTAATGTTTTCAGGGGTGATCAACGATATACTTTTTTGAGGGTTGTATTCTAAGTTGAGGAGGTTGTTTTTTATTGCAGCTATAGCATGGTCTGCAATAGAGCGCTCTCCATAGTATTGAATTTGCTTTTGCTTGATACTATTCACTTGAAATAAACTTAAGTCGATAGAGGTAAGGCTTTGTTGAATAAGCTCTGATATCTCTTGAAAAAGAATTGGTAGGTGTGATGCTGCACTTTTAATTTTAAACTCAAAATTATTATTTCTTTGCTCTAAAGAGAGGTTGATCCCCAGTATTGCTGTTTTACTGGATATTGGTTTCACCGAAGAATTCCATATTTGATACAAAGTATTGGCTTGTATTTCACATAAGTGTTTTTTGCTGAAGAGAAGGCTGGTTAATACAGCAGGTGAATTGTTTTGAATATTCAAGTGATGCCAAGTCTGCAAATTTGGAGTGTTTAGAAGCCGACATAGCTTGTTGTTCGTTTCGTTATTTTCCATTAAAGCTGTTGGTAGTAAGTATTGATCTGAGCTTGGAAGCTGTAACATGTATGACGTATTACTTGCCTGAGTATACTCATACTGTTTAGTTTTAAACGGTGTTTTTGAAAATGAGGTAAGAGCTTCACTTTCAAGCCTTGGGTTTTCGATGATCTCAATCACTTTTTCTTCTGTTATTTTATTTAGCACCATTTTTATTTGAAATAAGGGGCTTGGCTTACGAACCGGTCTAGCTTGCTGCTCCCTAGGTGTAAGGCTATGAGCAGCATTGAGTGTTATTTCCATAATGGTTGGTGGGATAAAGAGCTTCTGGGCGTAATCATTACTAAAGGTATCATTGTTTAATACGTGTTGAGTTGACGGTGCTTTTAAATCAAGCTGTATGTTTTTAATAAACTGAAAAAACTCTTTTTTAACGTCTTGTACATTTTTCAAGTTGTACGTGCTAAGTTCGAATTTAAAACCAAGTATGTATTCATTGTTATTTGATCTCTCAATATAGGCCTCGTAATCTGAGATAAGTTGTTTGTTACGTAAGGACTGTTTAAAGCTTGCATCCTGATCGTTATTCAAAATAGGGAGTAAGTATTTGAGTGCAGTCGGTAATGAAGGGATGCAAAAAAACAACTTCATATTAGATGTATTGAGTCTTGGTTTTACTTCGCAGGATAGAGGTGTTTGGATATCAGTTAAAAACGATGGCAAGGGTATGGGATTGTTACTTGGCTTAGCCTCAAGGGGTGAGAAGTAGTGCTCCAATAAGGTTTTCTGGTCATCCAGTGTGTAAGGGCTATGAATTGCAATACTCATATTGCTTGCAAAGTAGTGCTGTTTAAAAAAGCCTTTTAATGCGTGTTGAAGCGGTACTCCTTGTTTATCACTTAACGTTTCATCATTTCCACAGCCAAACTGCGTTTCAGAATGTTCTTTATTTAAGATCTGATTGAGAGTGTCGGTTGTTTCAAACCAGGGTTTATGCGCTAACTCGTGAAACTCATGATCAATGGCTGCTTTTTCTATTTCAACATATGTTCTTTCAAAATGAGGCTCTTGAAGTGAGGCGCTCAGTCTGTTGAGCCCTTCTGCTAAATGAGTTTCAAAAATTGTGTTGAGCTTTGTAAGACAATTATTTCTTAGTTGAAAGTAATAGGTTGTGTTTTGATTTGATGTTGCTGCGTTGCATGTACCGCCACGAGACATAATAAAGTCTAAGTATTCATATGGTTGCTTGAAACGCATATTTTTAACAAAAGAATTATGTTCCACTGCATGAGCAAGGCCAGGCCATGTTTTTGGATTACTATTTGATCCTGATGCCACAACTAAGGCTGCAGTGGAGGCAATCGCATCAGGCTGGCTTGTGAGGCAATAGTTCAACCCATTTTTTAATGTGCCAGTTGTTGTATTTCGCATGGAAAGCGAGCTTTCTTGGGGTGCTCTTGCGGGGCAGCTCTCTTTCATAGGGGTGAGTGGCGTAAAGTGGAGGCACTGTTCGGTTTGAGTAGAGTGCTTGAGAGTAGATGTATTTAACGAGCCTTGAACTTGCATGCATCTTTCCTTGATGAGTCTTAATCTAATGCTGGCATTCTAGACGTCTTCATATCTTCATCAAAACAGCCTTTTACATTTGCGCTGGTTCTTTTTGTGTTGAAAAGTGGTGGACCAAGGTGAGCTATTGGTGGGGATAAAAGTGGAGTGACTTTCTTTCTTTGTATAACACTATGAAAATATTAGGTATTTATGTTTTTTCTTTATGGTGGAGAGAAGTGGGGGAGAAAAGTGGAGGAATCATACACCACTTTTCTCCCCCTTTTACGTTTATAGAAGGGGAATAAAGTGGTGTATGGCATTTTGAATCTTATGATTTAGGGCTGCAATGATTTTTTTCACCACTTCTCTCCACCTCTGCGCATGGACGTTTCAGCGTCCGCTTTAGCTTAAATATCCGTATTGGGCATATTTTAAGCATGTTGTTTTAGCTAGACCAGCTTAATTAATGTAAAAAACTTGACAATTTTGCCTTTTTGTTGGCATTGCTGGTTTTTTTTCCCTATAGTTCTAAAGAGATTGGAAAAAAGTGGAGGAAAGTGGTTGTTTGTGGTGGAAGTGGGAATCAAGACTCAACTTCAAGCATCAATCATTAGTTTAGAGCCATTTTGGGAGTTACTATGTTCCGTGGAGTTGCTTCACTGACTCTTGATACGAAAGGCAGGATTGCACTGCCAAGTCGTTATCGAGAAGTTATGCGTGAAAAAAGCAACGGACAAATGGTAATAACCATTGATACACAAGATCGGTGTTTGTTACTCTATCCCACCCCTGATTGGGAAGTAATTCAAGCACAGGTCGAGGCTCTCCCTAGTTTTAATCCAGCAGCAAGAAGAATTCAACGTCTTTTAATTGGTCATGCGACTGATGTAGAGATGGATGCCCAAGGTCGTTTCTTATTACCAGCGCCATTGCGAGAGTTTGCAGGTCTGGAAAAAGGCGTGACTTTGATTGGTCAAGGCAAAAAATTTGAAATCTGGAGTGAATCGCACTGGCAAGAGCAACGTGATGCTTGGCTTGAAATGGAAGAAGACATATCCCTTCCTGATCAGTTAAATACGATTTCACTTTAGAAAAAAGAGACCAACATTGAAAAAGAGCAAGAGAAAAAAAGGCACAGCAGAAAAGATTGAACTGAATGATGGGCCTACCCAACATTTGCACAAAAGTGTGATGTGGGATGAAACATTAGAGTGGTGGAGCAACGAAAATATAACGGGTAAAAGCGGATTATTTGTTGATTGCACTTTTGGCCGTGGTGGCCACTCTAGAGCACTTATCAATTTAAAGACAAATGCAGAATTACTTGTGTTTGATAAAGACCCTGAAGCAATAGAAGTTGCAACAAAACTTGCCGAAGAAACAGTTGCTTCTGGTCAAAAAATGAACGTTTTTCACAGTTCTTATGCAGACATAGCAGAAGTGCTTGAAAAAAATGGGTATTCCCAAAAAGTTGATGGTATTTTAATGGACCTTGGCGTTTCTTCACCTCAACTTGATGAAGCAGAACGTGGTTTTAGCTTCATGAGAAATGGCCCACTTGATATGAGAATGAACTCATCTGCAGGCATGACAGCAGCAGAGTGGTTGGCCAAGGTTGATGAGAAAACATTAGCAGATGTGATCTATCAATTAGGGGAAGAAAAACAGTCCCGAAGAATTGCAAAAAAGATAGTAATGGCACGCGCTGAAAAGCCAATTGAAACAACAGCTGAGTTGGCAGATTTAGTGTGTCAGGTGGTCCCTCGACGGGTTGTAGGGAAACACCCTGCAACCCGTACTTTTCAAGCGATACGGATGCATATCAATAATGAGCTTGGGGATTTGCAACAAGGTTTGAAGGGTGCGTTTGAGATGTTAGCACCTGGAGGCAAGTTAGTAGTTTTAAGCTTCCATTCTCTGGAAGATCGAATTGTGAAGCGCTTTATGCAGCAACATTCAAAACCTGCTGACTTACCAAGAGGATTGCCGGTACTAGCGGCAGATATCGCACCTCCTGGAAAAGTGTGCGTAAAAGGTTCAAAGCCTAGAGACGAAGAAATTAATGTGAACCCAAGGGCAAGAAGTGCCATCTTGAGGGTCATAGAAAAGGTAAATACAGCAGAGACTTAGAATGCAGGCAGCGTATAAGTCGATTTAAAAATTTGACGAAGAAGGAGTTTGGGGATGAATAGGATTTTCAATTTCGCTCAAAGAGTAGTGAACATGTCATTAAATAACGGGTATTTTGGCAACATGCAAGTGAAGCAGTCTTTCGCTCCATCTCAAAGACGTCAACCTCAAAGGATGCCAGTGGTGCCTTTGAAGAACAAGCGTTCATTGAAAGCTCATTTAAGTATTAAAGATCGTATACAGCAGCAAATCGAAGACGTTAAATCTATCGAGCTTAATATGACTGCAATTATTAATTTAGTTTTAGCTGTGATAACCCTTGCCGTTGGTATCGGTGTGGTCCATTATTCCTATAATAATCGTCAACAGGTTATTGAACTTTCGCAGCTTCGTTCTGAGCGTGATGATCTCCAGCAAAAATGGACGTACTTGATGAAAGATCAAAACCAGCTGTCAGCTTTTTCTCGTATTGAAGCAACAGCTATCAGCTCAATGAATATGCACCGTCCAGAAAAAGATGATATTAATATTTTAAGACGATCTGATTCTTAAAAGATCGGAACTATTTACACCATAAGGATATACATACATGCACCACAGAGCAGGACGCAGTCGAGCGGCATTTCAAACTGGTCGACTATGGGTTTTGCTGATTGGTTTGGCCATTGCAATGTCTGCCATTGTTGGTCGTTTGGTTCACTTACAGCTTGATGAAAGTAGCTTCCTGAAGAATCAGGGAGATCGTCGCTCACTTCGTACAGTTCGCATGCCTGCATACAGAGGTATGATCGTTGATCGTAACGGTCGTGCCCTTGCTGTAAGTACTCCTGCCGTTAATCTAGAAGCAAATCCAAAAGTTTTAATTCAAAGTGACCCTGAAAAGCTCAAGCTATTGGCTGAAGCGATTGGTTGGTCCTATTCTTCCTTGCAAGACAAGCTCCAAAAATACTCCAAAAAAGAATTTATGTTTTTGGTGCGTTATCTAGAACCTGACGCTGCTGAAAAAGCGTTGGGCTTACGTCTAAAAGGATTATGGCCGAGACACGTTTACAAACGTCACTATCCAGCCGGAGCAGTTGCAAGCCATGTAGTAGGTCTTACAAACGCTGAAGAAGAAGGTCAGGAAGGTGTTGAGCTTAAATATGAAGACCTACTCAATGGTGTGCAAGGTAAGCGTACAGTTATTAAAGATTTATTCGGTCAAGTGGTTAAAGACTTAGGTGTTGTGCAAACACCAGAAGATGGTAAAAACCTTGCTTTAAGTCTTGATTTAAGAGTGCAGTATGTTGCTCATCAAGCACTTGAAGAAGCCGCTATTCAAAGTAAAGCCAAGTCAGGCTCACTCGTTGCAATTGATGTAGATACAGGTGAAGTGCTTGCAATGGCAAACTATCCAAGTGTTGACCCTAATGATAGAGCAAACTTAAGACCTGAAGCCCTGCGAAATAGAGCTGTGACGGACATGTTCGATCCTGGTTCAACTGCAAAAGCGTTTTCAGTTTTAGCGGCGCTTGAGAGTGGCAAGTTTCAACCTTGGTCTGTCATTGATACAAGTCCAATAAAAGTAGGGCGTAAGTGGATTCGTGATCACCGAGATTATGGCCCGCTAGATCTGACAGGTATTTTAATGCACTCCAGTAACGTTGGTGTTACGAAGCTCGTTTTAGATATTCCAGTAGAAAAGCAAGTTGGTGTTATTCGTGACCTTGGGTTTGGCATGAGTACACAAATAGGTTTACCTGGTGAAACTGATGGTTATGCTCCTGGCTTTGATCTTTGGCGCCCAATTGAGCGTGCAACTCTTGCTTACGGTTATGGTATTTCTGTGAGTGTTTTGCAGCTTGCAAGAGCTTATGCTGTCATTGCTCGTGGTGGAGAGCAGCTTGATTTGAGTATTCTTCAAAAAGAAGAACGATCAAAGGGTGAGCAAGTTGTTTCTAAACGATCCTCAGATCAAGTGTTACATATGTTGGAATCAGTTTTATCTGATGATGGTACAGGTAAAAATGCACGAGTACCTGGTTATCGAGTTGCAGGTAAAACTGGTACAGCACGTAAATTAACATCACAAGGGTACGATGCTCGCCGTTACCTATCATGGTTTGCTGGTGTAGCACCCGTTTCAAATCCTAAGTATGCAGTTGTTGTCATGTTAAACGATCCAGCAGGAAAACGTTTTTATGGTGGAGAGATTGCTGCACCTGTCTTTTCTAACGTAATGGAGTCACTCCTCAGATTTAACGGTGTGCTTCCAGACGCAAGCCTTGCCAAAAAATAGCAAATTCGTTTAATGTGAAACGAAAGTATGTCCAAAAAAGTAGTAAAGAAAAATCTTGATTACTTTTTTGGTTTTTCTCTTATTATTGTTAGAGTTAATACCCCACATATTATCTTTTAGAAAAAAGACTAAGGCCTGTTTATGTCAAAATCAGTATGGACGCTACTCCCTTCAGAGCTAAGAGCTTCTCTTCTAGAGCATGAATCCCTTTTATCTGCACTTTTAGTCAATGGGCTCTCTTCTGATAGTCGTCAAGTAAAGTCTGGCGATTTATTTTTTGCAGTACCTGGTACACAGATGGATGGGCGAACATTTGCAAAAGATGCTCTTGATAAAGGGGCGCAGATTGTCATTACTGAAGATCAAAGTATTCAGCATCCTTTTTATGACTCTGAAGAAAAGCTGTTATTGCTGCCATTACTAGCGCCTTGGATTGGCATTATTGCTGCTGAATTTTATGATTGGCCAAGTAAAAAAATGAAACTTGTCGGTATTACTGGCACAAATGGTAAAACAACGACAAGCTTTTTAATCGCATCCTTGGGAGAATCTCTTGGTTTGAAAACAGCGGTCATGGGGACAAATGGGTATGGTCCTTTGTCCTCTATGAAAACCCAAGCTCTGACAACGCCAGACCCTATAACACTTCAAAAGCAGCTTGCTGAGTTGCAGCAAGATGGCGTGGAGCTGGTTGCGATGGAGGTTTCTTCTCATTCATTGGTTCAGTATCGAGTCAATGGTTGTCTGTTTGATACTGCTGTAGTGACAAATATTTCAAGAGATCACCTTGATTATCACGGTGATATTGAAAGCTATGCGAGAGCAAAAGCATTGCTCGTGACTTGGTCTGGATTAAAGCATGCGGTTATTAACCGAGATGATGATTACGCCGAGCTTTTTCTTAATTATTCACAAGCTAAGAAAAACTGGATTTATGGTTATTGTGCAACAGAAAAAGAGTTGCCTCTACCGCCTCAGAGCATCTTATGTAAAATTCGCCTGCAAGAACAAAAGCAAGGTAAGCTTCAATCCCTCGAATTAGATCTTGGTCAGCATTATAGTTTTGCAACAGCGTTGATTGGTCGTTTTAATTATCAAAATCTTTGTGCTGCATTACTCACATATGTTGCAGCAGGCTATGAGCTTAAAGCGCTAGAGAGCCTAGTGCCGCAGCTGGCTTTACCTCAAGGGCGAATGGAAACAGTCAATGATTATGAGACTGAAGAAACATTGGCTGCACCAAGAGTTGTTGTTGATTTTGCGCATACGCCAGATGCCATGGATGTTGTCTTAACTGAGCTGAAACTCATGGCGGAAGGGCAGCAGGGTAAATTGTTTGTCGTATTTGGTTGTGGTGGTGATCGCGATCGTGGCAAGAGACCTTTGATGGCAGCTGTTGCAGAAAAGTATGCTGATGCGATTATTGTGACACGAGATAATCCAAGGCACGAATCAAGTGAGCAAATTTTTGAAGATATTTATAAGGGCTTCTCTAAGGCGCTTATTAAAAACACGAAAGACGTGATTATGAGATGTGATAGTCGCTCGGAAGCTATTGCAATTGCTATAAAAAAAGCAGCATCTAACGATGTTGTTGCAATTCTTGGTAAAGGGCATGAGAAATATCAGGAAATTGCAGGTCAAAGAACAGATTTTGACGACGTTGAGACAGCACGTCTTGCGATTCAAAATGCAAAAAAACCTCAATAGAACATTTTATGATCTTAATAGGAATATAAAGAATGAACTTAGAACAAAACAATAAAGGCGCATCAGGAGTCGCATTGAATTATCTTCTTGCTGCAGCTCAAGCGCATATTGGCCGAATTGAAACATCTCATCAATCATTACTCGAAAATACAGTGGGTGCTCTTAGGCTTGATTCTAGGTTATGTGAAGTTGGAGATATTTTTGTGGCATTTGCTGGGAAGCAAGTTGACGGTCATGATTATATAGCGCAGGTGATTGAAAAAGATGTTGCTGCAATTGTTGTGAGTAATGATTGGGCGCAAGATCACTTGCACCATTTTAAAGAAGCAGAGGTCGTTTTTATACTTTGTCATGATCAGCAGCTTGTCATGCGAGCTTTTGCTCAAGGCTATCGAGAGTATTATCGTGCTATTCCATTTATCGGCATTACTGGCAGCTGCGGTAAAACTACAGTAAAGAATCTTACAGCTCATATTCTTGATCAATTCACAGATGTGCTTGTAACGGCAAAAAGTCAGAATAATCATCTTGGTGTTCCTATGACTATTTCCCGTATTACACCTGCTACAAAAATAGGTGTAGCGGAGTTGGGTGCTAATCACGTAGGTGAAATTCAACAGGGAGCATCTTTAGTCAAACCTGATATTGGCGTTTTAACATGTGTTAATGCAGCTCATATAGAAGGCTTTGGTTCGCTTGAAAAAACAGCAAAAGCAAAAGGGGAACTCATTGAGGCTATTGGCGAAAATGGTATTGCAGTTTTAAATCGTGATGATGAGTTCTTTTTTGTTTGGGTTGATTTGCTACCGGCGACTGTAAAATCACTTACTTTTGGTCAGTCTGCTGAGTCTGATATTCAATACTTTACAAATGACGCAGCATTTTCCTTTATCTTTAATCAAGGTGCTGAAGCATTTGGTGTTCCAGCTGAGAAATTAAATACAAAAATAACTGTTGATTTACCACTTTTAGGTGAACACAACAAAATGAATGCTGTTATTGCTATTGCAGCGGTTGTCGCCTTAGGGTACAAGGTTAAACCAGAATGGTTGTCTGATTTTTATTCGAAGCTAGACTGTTTGTTTGAATCTGCTCAAGCAGAGCCTGGTCGATTGGTTCCTGTGCAATTGGCAAATGGCACTTTAATGATTGATGACACATGGAATGCGGTACCTACAGCTGTTAAAGGGTCTATTCAAACACTTTCTCAGTTTGCAGGGCCGAAGTGGTTTGTTTTTGGTGGTATGGCTGAGCTAGGGGAGCATTGTCTTGAAGCTCATGAAGAGATAGGGCTTGAAGCTGCACAATGTCAAATTGATCAGTTTTGGGCTTATGGGCCAGATGCAAGTCATGCTGCCGAAACATATGCAAAAAATTATGCTGCACCTATTGCATGCTTTGAAACTCATGAGGCAATGAATGCTGCACTGCTATCAGCAGTAAATCATTCCAAACCAGCAACACTACTGGTCAAAGGGTCTCGTTCTCGCAAAATGGAGAAAATAGTTCAGCATTTGCAGTCTGCAATAGGTCTCACTAAATAGGAGAGTAAGTTCACATGTTGCTATGGCTTGCTGATTATCTAGCTCAGTTTTATTCGGGCTTTAATGTTTTTAGTTATTTAACATTTAGAGGCATTCTAGGTGTTTTAACAGCGCTCATCTTTTCATTCGTATTTGGTCCAATCATGATTCGAAAACTACAGCTTCGCCAAATAGGCCAAGCTGTACGTAGTGATGGTCCACAAACTCATCTTGTGAAAGCAGGCACGCCAACAATGGGTGGCGCATTAATATTGATAGCTGTTGCTGTGAGTACTTTACTCTGGGCTGATCTTTCCAATGAATATGTTTGGATGGTATTAATTGTTACAGGTGTTTTTGGTGTTGTTGGTTGGGTAGATGATTACCGTAAAGTAATTCAAAAAAACTCAAGAGGTTTGCCTGCTAAGTGGAAATTCTTCTGGCAGTCGATTGCTGGCTTTGGTGTTGCTATACTTCTTTATAATGAGACTGGCGATGTTGATCGTAGTCTTCTAATTCCTTTCTTTAAAGATGTCAGTATTCCCTTAGGTATTTTATACGTGCCTTGGGTTTATCTTGTTATTGTTGGTTCGAGTAATGCCGTTAATTTAACAGATGGTCTTGATGGCCTAGCAATACTGCCAACAGTATTAGTTGCCGGTGCGTTGGGTGTTTTTGCTTATGTAACCGGACATGCTGTACTTGCTGATTACTTGATGCTGCAAAATATTCAAGGTGTAGGCGAGCTTATTATTATCTGTGGTGCTCTTGTTGGCGCTGGCTTAGGCTTTTTATGGTTCAACACCTATCCTGCACAAGTCTTTATGGGTGATGTTGGTGCATTAGCATTGGGTGCTGCGCTTGGTATTATTGCTGTTATTATCCGACAAGAAATCGTGCTGTTTATTATGGGTGGTGTTTTTGTTCTTGAAACATTATCAGTCATTTTACAGGTAGGTTCTTTCAAGCTTACTGGTAAGCGAATTTTCAGAATGGCACCATTGCATCATCATTTTGAATTAAAAGGGTGGCAGGAACCAAAAGTAATTGTACGTTTTTGGATTATTACAGTTGTTCTTGTTTTATTAGGGCTTGCATCTCTTAAGCTACGATAACATTCTTTTTAAACAGGAAAGGGGGCTGCATTGAGTTCTCATATTATTCAAAGAGGCGGTCCCCGTCTTGTTTTTGGTCTTGGTATAACGGGGGCGTCAGTTGCGCGCTACTGTATTCGCCATGCAATCCCATTGCATATTGTTGACTCTAGAGCTGTGCCAGATCAGCTTGAGGCCATTAAAGCTTATGCTTTAGAGCAGAACGTTGAGCTTCAGATCACCACAGGTGTTGATTTTGAGACTCTTGTTAAAGATAGGCCAGAGTTAAATACTTTTATTCAGCGATTTGATCAAGTTTTTATTTCGCCTGGTGTTAATCTATCCCACCCGCTTTTAGAGGCTGCTCGTGAATTTGAAGTACTAATAGATAACGATATTGGTTTATTTGTTCGCACTTTAAGGCAAGCAATGCCATCAATTAAAATTGTGGCAATTACAGGTTCTAACGGCAAATCCACTGTAACAGATGCGCTTGCTTATGTTGGTAATAGGCTTGGCTTACGATGCCATGCCTTAGGCAATATTGGTAACCCTGTATTGGATATGCTCGATGAATTAACTCACCATGATACGGTAGTTCTGGAATTGTCGAGTTATCAGCTTGAGTCTGTTGCTGAGCTCGGTGCTGATGTGGCAACACTTTTGAATGTGAGCGAGGATCATTTAGATCGTCATGGCACAATGCAAAACTACTGGCAAGCAAAACAGAAAGTGTATCAACAAGCTAAAGCTGTCGTTGTTAATAAAGATGACCCATTATCATCGCCTCTTGAACCACATAAAAATTCTGGCGCTTTAGAAGTGTATGTGCGTTTTGGCCTAGGTGCACCTGATCTTAATGACTTTGGTTTGATTCAACGAAACAATAAACATTATCTTGCTGAAGGTATTCACCCGCTTATTGCTATAGATGAATTGGCTTTGCAGGGACCGCATAATCACGCTAATTTTTTAGCTGTTCTTGCGATAGCTAAGACTTTAGGGTGGGCGCTGAATAAAACCTGTGAGGCTCTCAAAGACTATAGAGGTCTTGCATATCGATGCGCTATAGAAAAAACCGATGATCAAGTCACATGGATGAACGACTCAAAAGGGACAAATGTTGGTGCAAGCCTTGTTGCCTTAAAAAGTGGCGCTGGCTATGTGGCGTTAGATGGTGGTCTTTGGTGGATCGCGGGTGGTCTTTCAAAGGGGGCTCAATTTCAAGATATTGCAACCTATTTAGAGTCACTTCAAGACATTAATACTTTGAAAGGTTGCTTGTTGTATGGTCAGGATAAGCATTTGATTCAAGCATCCTTGCTAGAAAAGGGGATTGAATCTATCCAAATTTGCGAGACATTAAAAGAAGCTGTAAACATTATCAAAAAGAGCTCCAGGCCAGGTGATATTGTTGTTTTTTCACCTGCATGCGCAAGTATGGATCAATTTAAAAACTTCGAAGCTCGTGGCCGTGCTTTCTCGGAATACATCAAGGAGTGATGAGTGTCAGTTCGTTTTAACGCTACCCACCCTGAAGCGGAAAATAAAGTTGTAAGCCGCTTCAAGGCATTTATGGAACCAATTAAAACAAAAGTCCGTCCTGTTGTCGCAAAATGGCTGAATAATAACGCTATGTGGCTTGTTATTGGGGGGACTTTATTCCTTGTTGGTATGGGAATGCTCATGGGTACATCTGCTTCTATGGATATAGCAGCGTCTAGGTACAATGATGCATTTTTCTTTCTAAAGCGCCAGCTGATTTATCTATTTTTAAGTTGCTTTTGTTGTGCTGCAGTTTTGAAAATACCTATTATTAAATGGCGTGTGGCATATCCATGGCTTTTATTGCTATCGACCGTTGGCCTTATTTTTGTACTCGTCCCAGGGATAGGAAAGTCTGTCAATGGTAGTGCTCGCTGGATTGGGTTTGGTCCGTTCAATATTCAGGTTTCAGAGTTTTCAAAATGGTTCTTAGTTCTTTTTGTTGCAGATTATATCGTACGACGTAAAAGTGAAATCCAAACAAATGTTATGGCTTTTATAAAGCCAATGTTAATCGTTGGCGTGACTGTCTTACTTTTGCTTGCTGAGCCTGACTTTGGGGCTTCTGCTGTAATAGTTGGTACAACGCTCATGATGCTGTTTGTCGCTGGGTCAAGCTTGCTTCCATTTATCACACTACTTGCATTGTTGCTTATTAGCGCTGGTATGCTTGTTATGTTCCAAGAATATCGATGGGAACGTATTATTGCTTACACCGACCCTTGGATGCATCAATTTAACTCTGGCTATCAGCTCACGCAAAGTTTAATTGCTTTTGGTCAAGGTGGCCTCACTGGCCGTGGTTTAGGTGAAAGCGTACAAAAACTCTTTTATTTACCAGAAGCTCATACTGACTTTGTATTTGCAGTTTTAGCGGAAGAGCTTGGTTTGGTTATGTGTCTTACTGTTTGCTTGGTTTATTCTTTGCTGACATTTGGTATTTTCTGCATTGCATATAGAGCATTAAAACGCAGTGCTTTATTTGAATCTTACGCAGTTTTTGGTGTGGGATTGCTCGTTTCTATACAAGCTATTTTAAATATGGGTGTAAATACTGGTCTGCTTCCAACAAAAGGCTTGACTTTGCCATTGATGAGTTATGGTGGTTCGAGTATTCTGGTGACATTAAGTATGCTCGCCTTTGTTTTGCGAGTTGAGTATGAGAACCGTCGACCAACACGTTTCTTAGGTTGGTCGGGCTTTTAGTAAAGCCACCCCTTAAAGGAATTAGTACATTGCATAGCACCCCAGATCAGGAAATTGCGTCCCAAAATTCAGCAGCACAAGAAATAATAAACTCGCCTTTACAGCGAGTTCTCATTACCGCTGGAGGTACTGGCGGTCATATCTTTCCTGGCCTTGCTGTAGCAGAGGTGCTCCGCCAAAAAAATGTAGAAGTGCAGTGGGTTGGCACTGATTATGGTCTAGAAAAAAACCTTGTCCCAAAAGCAAATATACCGATTCATTATTTGCCTGTTCGTGGGTTAAGAGGCAAAGGCCTTGGACGCTTGTTTGCCATGCCTCTTATGCTTTTAAAAAGTATTTCTCAGAGCCGACGACTTATTAAAGAGTTTCAACCTCAAGTTGTACTCAGTTTAGGTGGCTATGCATCAGGCCCATTAGCCCTTGCTGCAAAAACATCAGGTATACCTCTTATTGTCCATGAGCAGAATGCAGCTCCGGGGCTTACAAATCGTGTTCTTGCGCCAATGTCTGCAAAAGTATTAGCAGGTCTGCCAAGTAAGCTTTCGTCACTGTCTCAGTATCAAGAAATAGGCAACCCAGTGAGGCAAGAATTTGTTGATCTTCACTCTCGTCAGCAAGCTTCATCAAAGCAAAAAGGGGATGGTGATGAAATTAATGTGCTTATTGTGGGTGGAAGTCAAGGTGCTCAGAAACTCAACTTAGCAGTACCAATTGCGTTGCAGCAAATCCAAGAGCAATATCCTGATCAACTTATTCGTGTAGTTCATCAAGCTGGTGCTTCTAAGCATGAAATGACCCAAAATGCATATGACCAAACTCATGTTCGTGTTGACGTTGTCGAGTTTATTGACGATATGGCAGGCGCATTTGAGTGGGCAGATATTATTATTGGTCGTGCAGGGGCTTTAACGGTTGCTGAAGTTGCTGCTGCAGGTGTTGCTTGTCTCTTCATTCCATTAGCAATTGCTGTTGATGATCATCAGACACTCAATGCTCGCTCTCTTGTTGATCGTGATGCTGCGCTTATGGTGAGTGAAGCTGAGCTTGAAGGCGATGCCCTAGTGAAAGGGCTTGAGATACTGATAACAGATCATAATGCCCGCAAAACAATTGCGCAAAAAGCGTTAGAATTAGCTAAAGTAAATGCAGCGCATGATATTGTGGCTGCAATGGAACAACTCATTCAGAAATAAGTCTGAAATGAGGCGTTTTGCTGGCCTTGTAGAGGCCTGTTCTTGAATTAAGCCTATTCTGGGCATTACCAATATTTAGATGAGAAGTGAATAAAAACAATGGAAGCTGTTATGAACCCAACTACCGTTTTTCCAATACCATCAATGAGACGAATTCATAGAATCCATTTTATCGGCGTAGGTGGTTCCGGCATGAGTGGTATTGCAGAGGTGCTTGCAACCTTGGGGTATAAGGTCAGTGGCTCAGACCAGAAAGATTCACTTGTTGTCCAGCGGTTAAGAGCCCGCGGCGTAGACGTGTTTATTGGACATGATGCTGATAATGTAAAAGGTGCAGATGTCGTAGTTGTTTCTACTGCAATTTCACAAGAAAACGTTGAATATGCTGCTGCTAAAGAGCAGGGGCTTCCAATGGTGCAAAGAGCAGCAATGCTTGCAGAGCTCATGCGTTTCAGACACGGTATTGCAGTTGCGGGAACCCATGGTAAAACAACAACAACGAGTTTTATTGTTTCAATTTTTGCAGAGGCAGGCTTTGATCCAACCTATGTGGTTGGTGGCGTTATTAACCAAGCAGAAAAGAGTGCGCAGCTTGGTAAGAGCCGTTATTTCGTTGTTGAAGCAGATGAAAGTGATGCTTCTTTCCTGCACCTTCAACCAATGACAACTGTTGTGACAAATATCGATTTAGATCACATGGATACCTATGATGGTGATCCTCAGTTGCTTGAAGATAATTTTGTGACATTTGTGCAAAACCTTCCATTTTACGGGCTGCTTGTGTGCTGCATTGATGATGCTCGTGTACAAAAATGCTTACCACGTTTTGGTCGTCCTTTTGTGACTTATGGTTTTAGTGACACTGCTAATGTTAGATGTGTTGAGTGGACGCAGGATGGCTTGAAGAGTTTTGTTAGATTAGAGCGTGACGGTTTGCCAGATCTTTCTTTCACACTCAACGTCCCTGGCAAGCATAATGTTTTAAATGCGATGGCCGCTGCTTGTGTTGCTCACGAAGAAGGCGTTGCAGATGAAGATATAGTTAAAGCGCTCGGCTTATTCCAAGGTGTAAATCGTCGTTTTACCACGTATCAGAAACAAATTGAAAAGACTCAGTTTACTCTTGTTGATGATTATGGGCATCACCCTGAAGAAATTGATGCTGTTATTCAGGCTGCAAGACTTGCATGGCCTGAGCGTAAAATTAAAATGGTATTCCAACCTCACAGGTATTCAAGAACCCGTGACTTGTATGAAGACTTTGTACGTGTATTAAGTCAGGTTGATGAAGTGATTATGCTTAAAGAGTATTCAGCTGGAGAAGCGCCAATCGTAAAAGCTGATGCAAAAAGCCTTTGTGCCAGCCTAAGAAGTCATGGTCATGAGCCGACATACGTGCGCGATTTTGAAGAGCTTGCAAAGCAGGTTCGTTTTACGCTACAAGAAAATGATGTTGTAATTTTCCAAGGTGCTGGTGATATTGGACGTTATACGCAGCAAATGTTAGAGCAGTGTGATGCATAATCACAACTATTGAATCATTTTTTATTTTCTTTTGACGGCATAGGGAAACACATGGAAGAGCAGCAAATTGATTTGAATAAAAATGCACAAGCATACGGTAATGTTGCTGTTGTAATGGGCGGTTATTCTGCTGAAAGAGAGGTCTCTTTAAAAACAGGTAAAGCTATTGTTGCCTCTCTGAAGCGCTCTGGCGTAAAAGTAACTGCATTTGAAGTGCATCAATTTTCTTCGTTATTGCTTGAGCAGTTAAAGCATTTTGATCGTGTTTTCATTGCACTTCATGGCGCTGGTGGTGAGGATGGTACGATTCAAGGATTGCTTGAGTGTATAGGTGTGCCTTACACAGGGAGCGGAGTGCTTGGCTCTGCACTTGCTATGGATAAATTTAGAACGAAGCAAATTTGGCAGGCTTGCGGTATTCCTACGCCTGAGTATTGGTTGCTTGATAAAAGCTCACCTGATTATGATCAACAATTTGAAGCTTTTTTTGCGGATGTTGGTTCCAATCCAAAACTATTTCCGTTGATTATTAAGCCTGCAGAAGAAGGCTCAAGTATTGGTGTTCATAAAATGGAAAGCCTGCGTGAGCTTGGTCCCTTGCTTGAAGAGGGTTTTAAGACAGCGAGCCGACTTTTAATTGAGCGATTTGTAGAAGGTAGCGAATACACAGCTTTTGTCATGGATGGCAAAGCTTATCCAGTCATTCGTATTGAGGCAAAAACTGGTAATTATGACTATGATGCAAAGTATGTGACAGGGGATACGCTTTACCATATTCCATGTGGGCTGCCAGCAGACAGTGAAAAATTAATGCAATTTGCTGCATTAAAGGCATTTGAATCTTTGAGTTGTTCAGGCTGGGGTAGGGCTGATGTCATGGTTGATGAGAATGGCCAGATGTATTTTCTAGAAGTGAATACAGTACCTGGCATGACTGAAACGAGCTTAGTGCCAAAGTCTGCAGCTGCAGCTGGCATGAGCTTTGATGAACTGGTTCTAAAAATTCTAGATACAGCACAGTCTGAAAAGCTATCAAAGCCAAAGCTGGAGACAGAAGAGGTCCAAGCCTAGGCTTAATATTCATACAATAACCCGCTTGTACTAAAAAAGAGTCAGTGGGTTAATAGTGATTTAGATATAAAAATGGTATTTTAAAAATGTTGTTGTCATTTTTGTATTTGTCATTCGAAAAAGTAGGGAAGCTATGGCTAGCGTTGAATTTCCGCATAAGACAAATTTTCTAGAGAAAGCACAATTATTGTTGCAGACAACTTGGAGTCGTTTTAGATACGGCTTTTTGTTGTTGATTTTCTTTGGTGCTGTACTTGTTTTTATGCGATGGGCTCTGCCAGTGGTGATTCAGCCGCGGTTGAGTGCTTTTTTTAAGATTGAGAATATTGATGTAGCAGGTAAGATTGAGTTTGCCTCATTGCAGCGAATAACGAATGTGATTCAATCTCACACTTTAAATAAAGCCTTATATCAAGTTGAGGCAGATCAACTCAAAATAGACTTAGGTTTAATTCCATGGGTAGAGCGTATTAAGGTCGAACGTGTGTGGCCTCATCAGCTTAAAGTATCCGTGGAAGAAACTGTACCTATCGCAATTTGGAATAAAGATCAAATTTTGAGCCATCGAGGTGATTTGTTTAAGCCGCAAAACATAGAAGTGCATAATGCATTGCCCAGTTTGCTTGGGGCTGAAACGCAGGTTCATCTTGTAACAGATATGTATCGGCAGGCATCAAAAATTCTACGGCAAGCGCATTTAAAACTCTATGAAGTTCAGTATGAGAAGGGTTTTGTGTGGCGCTTATTTGTGAATGATAAAAATCGTCAGGAAATAAATTTTGAAATTGTGATGGACGGCGAAAAAAGTGTTAGCCGTCTGTATCGGTTTATCGAACACTATCCCTCTCTGAGTCAAATGGAGCAATCTCCTAAGCGTGTTGACTTACGATACCCAACAGGCATGGCTGTTGCCTGGCAGGGAGAGTAAATCTCTCCCTTTACCCATCTGACCGATACTTCAGAATAATAATTTTTTTGATACGGGTATATGGATTCGTTTTTATCTGCTATTATTCTGGTTAAGTGCGGATGGTCTATTTTAGACGTAAAAGCCGACAACACAGCTTTATCTGAACGAAATTTTATATTTCAAATATTTAAAGTATGTGACATGTCTAGCTGCAAGAATAAAACTTTTCTTGCCGTAAAAATAACTGCAAAAAGCCAGTGTATTTTTTAGACAAAAAACTGAACGCGAGCATGTTGAGATAGGAAAAAGTGTATGACCATGGGTGGTACTAGCGATTTTATTGCTGGCCTTGATATCGGAACGTCGAAAGTCGTGGCTGTTATTGGGCGTATCTATCCTGACGGTGTCTTGGAAATAATCGGTCTTGGAACCGCACCCTCTAGGGGTCTCAAGAAAGGTGTCATCGTTAACATCGAAGCAACGGTCAATGCCATTCAACAAGCAATAGAAGAAGCTGAGTTGATGGCAGGGTGTCGAGTACAGGAAGTATGTGTCGGCATTGCTGGAGGCCATGTACGTAGTGTTAATTCTCACGGCATTGTCGCAATCAAGGATAGAGAAGTTCAGACGTCAGATATAGAACGCGTTATTGATGCTGCACAAGCAGTAGCAATGCCTGCAGAGCAACGAACCTTACATGTTATTCCACAAGAATACATCATTGACAACCAAGTTGGGGTGAGAGAGCCTCACGGTATGTCAGGTGTCAGACTTGAAGCTGATGTTCATATTGTGAGTTGTGGCAGTAACGCGCTGCAGAATATTGAAAAGTGCGTTTCGCGCTGCGGTCTTTCTGTTGAAAATATTATTTTAGAGCAGCTTGCTTCAAGTCAGGCTGTATTAGCAGAAGATGAGCGTGAGCTTGGTGTATGTCTTGTTGATATTGGTGGTGGCACAACGGATATCGCAGTTTATATTGAAGGAGCAATTCGATATACAGCTGTCATTCCAATTGCTGGATACCAAGTGACAAATGACATAGCAATGTCATTACGTACACCAACGCATTATGCTGAAGATATAAAAACAAAGCATGCCTGTGCATTGCAAAGTCTGGCAAGCCCAGATGAAATAATTAAAGTGCCAAGTGTTGGGGAGCGCCCACCAAGCGATTTAACACGACAAGCACTCGCAGAGGTAGTAGAACCTAGATACGAAGAACTTTTCGATATTATTCTAGGGGAATTACGTCGACAGGGGTTGGAAAATGCAATACCTGCCGGCATTGTGTTAACCGGAGGCGCATCAAAAATTGAAGGTGCAGTTGAGTTAGCAGAAGAAATTTTTAATATGCCAGTGCGTCTTGGTGTTCCTCGAGCAGTGACTGGGTTGCAAGATGTAATCCGCAACCCAATTTATGCAACATCAATCGGGTTGTTGCAGTACGGTCATCGTGAAAGGCAATCAGATATTATGCCAAGACGTAAGCCAGAAATGTTTGGCGGTGTATTTTCAAAAGTGAGCCAATGGATCAGAGGCCATTTTTAATGCGCGTTTGACGCGGCCTGAAAAAATATGAATGAGAGTTTGGCTCTACAAAAGATTAGGAGAATGAGCGATGTTCGAGTTGGTAGATAGCATGCCAGAAAGTGCAGTAATTAAAGTTGTTGGTGTTGGCGGTGGCGGCGGTAATGCTGTTGAGCACATGATTCAATCCAATGTTGATGGTGTTGAGTTTATTTGTGCCAATACTGATGCGCAGGCTCTAAAACACCTTCATTGCCGTACAGTTCTTCAGCTTGGTGGTGAGTTAACGAAAGGCCTTGGTGCTGGTGCTAATCCAGAAGTTGGTAAGCATGCTGCTCTTGAAGATCGTGACCGCATTTATGAAGTACTTACAGGTGCCGACATGGTGTTCATCACTGCTGGTATGGGTGGTGGTACAGGTACTGGTGGTGCTCCAATCGTTGCTGAAGTAGCAAAAGAACTGGGTATCCTTACTGTAGCTGTAGTGACAAGACCGTTTCCGTTCGAAGGTCGCCGAAGAGCGAAGATCGCAGAAGCTGGTATTCAAGCGCTTTCTGAGCACGTTGATTCTCTAATCACTATTCCAAACGAGAAGCTTCTTCAAGTTCTTGGTTCAAACATCAGCCTAATTGATGCATTCAGAGCGGCTAACGATGTTCTACTTGGTGCTGTTCAAGGTATTGCTGACCTTATTATCCGCCCAGGTATGATTAACGTTGACTTTGCTGACGTACGTACTGTTATGTCTGAAATGGGCATGGCAATGATGGGTACTGGTACTAGCATCGGTGAGCACCGTGCTCGTGAAGCTGCAGAGGCTGCTATCAGAAGCCCACTTCTAGAAGATGTGAACCTTATGGGCGCACGCGGTATTCTTGTTAATATCGCTGCTGGTGACACTCTAACACTTGGTGAGTTCTCCGAAGTAGGTGACACAGTTGAAGAGTACGCATCTGAAAATGCAACAGTAGTTGTTGGTACAGTTATCGATCCAACTCTAGGTGAAGAGCTGCGTGTAACTGTTGTTGCAACAGGTCTTGGTGGCGATAGATTGCCTCCAAATGATGGTACGACTTCAACTGACTCTGGTATTGACTATAGCGATATGGATCGTCCTGCTGTTCTTCGTAAGCAATCAGCTCGTTCTTCTGCAATTCAGCAGCAACAACAGCAGCACCAGTCAGCTTCTAAGCCTGCAAGTGCACCTAAGAAGAAGCGTGAAGAGCTTGAATATCTTGATATCCCAGCGTTTTTAAGACGTCAAGTAGACTAAAAGGCTGACTCTGGGGTCAGTCCCCAGAGTTTGAACTTGTATAAAAATTAACTTTGTACTAAATTCAATGACTTGCGCCTAGAACGCTCTTGGTGGTACTCTAAAAAGTTCAGCTAGAATTCACCCCCCAAGGCGTAGTGTTAAATAAAAGGCATAGAATCAGAAACATAAACTTTCTTGACGAACTGCCTAATTTATGACATTTTTGTTAATTTTTCGCCTGAGGAACTTTGGATGGTATTTCAAAAAACCATTAAACAAACAATTGAAACAGTTGGTATAGGTCTGCATTCCGGCAAGAAAGTCGGCATTCGCCTGCGCCCAGCTCCTGTTGACACAGGGATTGTTTTCTGGCGCAAAGATCTACCTAAGCCCGTTGCAATCCATGCACGAGCTGACGCTGTTTCAAATACAACGATGTGTACGATTCTTGAGCAAAATGGTGCTAGAGTCGCAACGATCGAACACTTAATGGCTGCCTTGGCTGGTCTTGGTATCGACAACCTTTATGTCGACCTTGATAGTGAAGAAGTGCCAATTATGGACGGTAGCTCCGCTCCTTTCATTTTCTTGATCCAAGCTGCTGGTATTGAGTCTCAATCCAAGGCTAAGAAAGTGATTCGCATCAAAAAGCCTATTGAAGTACGAGATGGTGACCGTTGGGCTCGTTTTGTACCATATAATGGCTTCAAAATTGACTTTACAATTGATTTTCAACACCCTGTGTTCAAACAACAAAATCAAAGCCTTGCAATCGATTTCTCCAACAGATCATTTGTTGGTGAAGTCAGTAAAGCAAGAACATTTGGTTTCTTGAAAGATTTAGAAAAGCTTCATGCAGCTAATCTTGCACTTGGTGGTAGCGTTGATAATGCAATTGTTATGAATGATTACCGCGTAATAAACCAAGATGGCCTAAGATATTCCGACGAGTTTGTTCGTCATAAGATTCTTGATGCTGTTGGAGATGTATACCTCGCTGGTTACGCAATTCTTGGTGAGTTACAAGCTTATAAGTCTGGTCATGCATTGAATAATGTTCTTGTTCGCAAAATGCTTGCTCAGAAGAAATCATATGAGTTGATTAGTCTTGATCAAGAAACAGCTCAGTCTGGTAGCTCTCTACTTGATGAGTACTTAGTACCAGTTGCTGTTCGATAAGATTCAGTAAGATATAAAAACAGCGACTTTAAGTCGCTTTTTTTGTTTGCCCAGCAAA
>DJZY01000095.1 GCA_002450655.1 Gammaproteobacteria bacterium UBA6940
TACAAATTACTTTGCACATTTTACTATCACTATTAAACACAAAGAAAAGACAAATTACAGTTTAAGATCTATAATTTAAACACCTGCACTTCATTATTATCATCGTAGTAGTATATACCTTCTAAAACACCACTAATAGGCGTGTAATGAATTGAAGGAACAGTTTCGAATTCTATTGGAAACTTGCCATTTAATTCTGAAAAATAATTTGGCAAAATACTATTTGCAGGGTTTCTTTGCGCAGCCCAAAACATTACTCCTCTAGCTTGCTCACCATTTAAGTACAATCCTGGTTGCAAAAAACCAAAATGGTCACTATTTTTAAGATGGATAAAGCCTGGATGCTTCACCCCACTTTGATCTGTAAAAATAGTTTTAACTATAGACATCCGATCAAGAGGGCCATCACCTAAAAATGGTGTAACGGTACTTTCGTCAGCATCTTCATCATATGCCTCTACATCTTCATAATCTGGAAAATACCAGATTGGATATTGCTCTAAATCTGACAAAGTTAATTCATAGCTATGTTTAAGAATCATATTACTGTTACACCTCGTTTACAGGTTTAATATCTTTAATCATATTATAGAGTTCAGGTTGTCCATATTCTTCATAAGATTTTTTCAGGCCAGCCATAATTTCTTTATGCGTATATATAATACGTTTATTTGTTACATCATTTCTTGGCAAATGCTGTTGTATAATAGCATGAATATTTCTTTCATTCCCCTTACCCGTATGCTTGACCTGTGGTAAGACTATACTAGGGTGGCTATCCATGTCTTTAGTGGTATAACCCAACATCTTACCATATTCCTTTGGTAGTATATGATGTGCTTGATAAGTACTTTTCAATCCTTGGCCGTGTGTAAGTTTCTTACCTTCTGCATAAGTAGGATTCACCTCTTTCGGCAAATCTACCTTCTTACCAAAAACAATTACCTGGGTCCTAGAACTTGACTGCACCTGCTTATTTTCAGCTCTCGTAGCCTGACTAACACTACTCTTATTCGCCTTAAACTGTGCATTTTGACTTATTTGCAGTCGAGCTTTTATCACCAGCTGTTCATTTTGAATTTGCTTTAATTTTAGATCATTTAATTGCACAGCTCTACGACGCATCGCATCTGCTTGCAGCCTTAACTAATAGTTTTGCTGGTGAATCTCTCGAAGTGTATTCGCCTTAGGCATTGGCTGCATCACTGGCGCTTTACTGATTGTTCTCGCAAGCTGCGTCAAGTTGCGATTGTAGTTTTGTAAAGTCGCTTTAGGTGTTACACCTACATTGGCATATAAGGGCTTATCTCAATACCACATAGGAGCAAAACCATGAGGGCTTGCACGAAAAATTAGGACTTTGCCTAGGTAGGCGCTACTGAAGGGAATTATTGACCTAAAAAGGGGTTAAGAAATCAATGGAAAAGTGCTTATAGCACTCTTCCATTGGTACGCATATTAAAAAGGCCTATTTATCTATAGGAAAGTGATATTCATATGGTAATGCCATACCTCGTTGTTTACAAATTTCATATAATTCGTCCATTTCTTTATCTGTTCTATCTCTTTCCAAATGACGAATTAAATACTCAAAGTTTGGTGCTACATGACAAATAAGACGTTCATCATTATCAGTAAAGTCATCATGAATAACAACAACAATCGGTGGATCAATTGAATTTGGCTCTGCTCTATAATCAAAACAGAGATAATCACCACCTCCAGTAGTACCAAATGGAATTAAGCCATCAATGCACCAGAAATTTTTAAACAAACTAAGCCCATAATCCATAGTGTCGGAAGCGTTAACATCAAATGCTAAAAAAACGAACGCATCCTCCTGTTTTTCATTTATACCAAGCTTACAGTAAGAAAAAACACTAGTAATAGGGGCAGCTCCATCATTCGAGCTCACAAATTCAACGTATAAATCCGGAAACTTTTTATTAATTACCTTCTCGAAATCTCTAATAACTGATTTATCGATAGGGCCGTTCGAACTTGAGATAGTTAGTGTAAACATATTTCTATTTATTCCATTCATCCAATGAGTTGGTACCCACATGTTTTACTATATCATGTAAATTTGTAGGTAACAGTTGAAAATTTCTAGGACTTGCTTCGGCATTATGATGCCAAGTTAAACCTGGTATTTGATGTTGATGCCTGTGTATAGCATCGAGTTGATCAGGCCTATAGTTTTGTTCATATTGTGGGTATTCTTTCAGGTATGTACTCAACTCCTTAGTTGCCGCCTTGAATTGCATATAATTGCTACCCTTTGGCGGATGTTTGGCAGTAAAAGTCGCATAATCATCAAAAACTGGCAACCCTTTATTATTGTAAGCTATATTAGCATTTTTAACTTTACCTGTCTGCGGGCATGTGTATTCAACCCTACAATTTTTTTGGCCTTGATTATTCACAAACACTTGTACATGAGTTGTGCGACCAGGACTACTACCATCATTAACTCTTTGCCGAGGCTTAGGCACCATTGAATTAGACGTCACTTTTTCAGTTGGTCTACCTCTTTGTTCCAATAAACCACGCATCTCTCTTGGATGTTTTGGCGCTTGATTTTTCTGGTCTGCCCAATTCTGTCGACTACTCTTATTCGCCTTAAACTGCGCATTTTGACTTATTTGCAGTCGAGCTCTTATCACCAGCTGTTCATTTTGAATTTGCTTTAATTTTAGATCATTTAATTGCACAGCTCTACGACGCATCGCATCTGCTTGCTGCTTTAACTGATAGTTTTGCTGATGAATCTCGCGAAGTGTATTCGCCTTAGGCATTGGCTGCATCACTGGCGCCTTACTCATTGTTCTCGCAAGCTGCGTCAAGTTGCGATTGTAGTTTTGTAAAGTCGCTTTAGGTGTTACACCTACATTGACATGCAAGCGCTGAGGCTGCGCTGTAGCCTGCTTCACCGTTGATGCTGTCAACCATACGGGTTTATGCTGTTGCCTAACGGTGTTCATCGTAACATTAAATGTCTTTGTATAACTAGCAGCACTTTTGGCATCTTTATTCCATTCTTTCAATTTGTGATGGAATGATCGTGAATTTGAGCCCATTGTACGCACAACATTCATATTCGCACCAATGCTTCGAGGGCCTGGAGGTTGTGGCTTCGCACTAATATGACGGTATTTAGCCCTATTATCTAGCGAGTAACCAGAGAAGCGTGAATAATATGAGTTAACAGCATTTGATGCCCCAGATGAACGACCATTATTATAAGCTGTATTATTGGGACCTTTATGATTTACATGAACTGGGCGATTATAATTTGTAGGTTTAGGTATATTGTTTGTTTGTCTTGGTGGATTGTATGTTTGACGCATACCATAATTTTGATTAAAGCCACCGCCATAACCACCTGCCCCATAGGCTTGTATTAACTCATTTGTATGACTAATACCTGTGGTTTTATTCTGTGCAACCGCAACTGCGCTTCCTGCAAATAAAAATGTCTCAATTTTAGACTCATTCTTTTTCAAAAAATCAGTTAGAGCCTTGGAACCATTATTTTCAATCACTTGCTGAAAATGCGTATTAAAATCTAAGTCTTGCTTTTCATCTGGAAAGTTAAAATTCTTGTCTATTACTAGACACATGGTTTCAACAGTATCATCTTTACTTTTAACCATAATTGATAAGCCTTCAAGCTTATCCTGGCCAGCTAATTCTGCTTCTTGATACCCTAATGGTTTTAAATCTTCCGCGGTTGCAAACGCATTTAATTGTGACTGAAGCATCTGCACACGAGCTTGTTTAAGTTCCATTAAATCGCTGTTTTTCTGCAAATCTTCATACTGCAGATCAACTTTTTCAAAACTTTCAACATCAATTACAGGTGTCATTATTTCTGAAAAGAATATGTCTAACTGTAGAGTGATACGGTCAATAAACTCTCTGGGGTAGGCATCTGCATTCTTAAGATAGTTTTGCAGCGAATCATAAACTTCTTGGTTATGCGGTGTTAGCTCAATACTATCTAGCGCATCCTCAATATCTTCTTCAGATACATTGGCCTCCATACTCTTTAGATCTGTATACAAAAGATGATTGGTATTAGCACTTTCATTGATAGATGTCTCTTCCATTAATCGTGTAAGGACTGCTACCGGTTTTTCCGTAGGCTCTATATTTGAAAGTTTTTCTTCAGGATCTATATATTCTAAACAATCGAAGAATTGCTCTTCCTGTTGTACTGAAACGCTCTGAATTGGATGTACCATTATTATCCCTTTTTATATTCTTATAAATAACTATTAAATCACTTTCTTCAAGGAAGGGTAGAATTAATAATCAATATCTTTATGATTGTAAAGAGATGTTAAAACTAACAACGAAAATCGTTCAAATTAAAACCAATATTTACATATTGATTAAAAAAAAAGCGAGAATAGTTGATAAATGTAGCCAAAAAGGTATTATCTCCCACGACCACCCGACATCAGATAGCCACCATCTAGAAAATTAAAAATGAATTGATGAACATTTAAAACACATTATATTAATTATTAAATCTAGGGAGAATTATTAGCCTATCTCGAGTGTTTGTCTGAAAATTAACTGAAATAAAGCGATTAACATGCTGAATTACTGCCCTACTTTTGCTCCTAGGCATGTTAATCGTAAAACTAAAAAGATCAACAATATACTTAATAAAAATGAAGGATTTATGATATGACTAATCCAATTGATAATTCTACAGCTGGTTATCAAACACATACACCTATGACTTACAGCCCAAGCTCCAATTTTGAAACAGTTGAGGTGCCACCTGGCGGTAGCATTGAAATCAGTACAGAGCACATGCATGCCCAATCTGATAGTACACTTATGGCTGAGGTAAATGTATATGACCCACAACCCGAGCAACAAGATTCAGCCTCATCGAATCAACAAAATAATACTTCATTATCACTTAATATGCTTGGCAATGAGCTTGCTGCAATTTTAAATGTTAAAAACAATACAAAAACAAATGAAGAATCTATAAGCCATGATAAAGAGCGACATACCAGAATATTTAAACCTTATATAAAAATATTCAACATGACAACTAATACCAATATTTCAATTTACAACGATTACAAACGAATTATTAATAATATAGAAGCTGAGCGAGAACATAAACAAGATGGGTGTACTTCTGCTCTTGGCAGTACACTGACTCATGGCTCAGCAGCAGCCCTAACAAGTGCTACAGGTGTTGCTGGTGGTTTTCTTGCACTTGGTTTACAAATTTCAAGTGGTATCGGTGTAGGGCTTTACTCAGTCGCATGGTGTTTTTGTGATTCATCAAAGTCATTTAAGGCTTGTGACGATTTCACAGACTGGTGCTCTCAAACAGCTTAAAACATGTAAAATAAATTAATAGGTTATTAAAATGATTACAACAACACATAGTTTAATTCAACACAATAACGAACCTCAAACACCTCAACCTGTATTAAAAAAAGTTGAAGAGTTTGATGTTGCTCCGCAAATAAGTACACAAGAGTTATCAATGAGCTCAGCTTCACAAGGAAATCA
Source organism: Gammaproteobacteria bacterium UBA6940 (assembly GCA_002450655.1). Taxonomy (GTDB): domain Bacteria; phylum Pseudomonadota; class Gammaproteobacteria; order Pseudomonadales; family UBA6940; genus UBA6940. The sequence continues at coordinate 5,551 of DJZY01000095.1, forward strand.
CCTTTCCAGCATTGACGACAATCAACTTGATATTGTTGATGCAAACTTACTGAATATTGACAACCAGTCAGAGACTCAGGAAAAAAGTTCTACACAAAGACCAACTCGAAAAGTTATTGACATTCAGGAAACAGGTGACATAGCTGACCAAAAAATAGCCACCCCTAAAGATCTTGAAGCACAAACAGAGCCAACTGGTAATCAAGCACCTTCATCTGCTGCTGAAACAACTGCATCTAAACCTAAAAAGACAATAAACCCTGTACTTAAACACTCTAGCCATGCAGCATTGGCAACCTTTAAAGACTATGGTCGAATTCTTGCTAATGTTAATGATTATAGCCCAGCTCATGACCCTGAAAAAGATCATATAGGTTTACCTCGCTTGGTCGGTGCAACCGTTACTTATCCAGTTGCGTTGGTAGGTTGTGGCTTAGGTATTCTTGCAGGTGGAACTTATGAACTAGGAGATAGAGCTGTTGATCAAATAAAGAAACGAATCTAGGATAAAATTCGGTTTACAACCTTTATTTATACGTCATACCTTACTATAAAAAAGGGTCATTACTCATATGACCCTGAGATAAATATATTACCTATGAAAAGCATTAGACCAATTAAAGCAGAATACTATCTTTACGGCGACAAAGAAGAGAACTTTAATTTTAAAGCTACAGACGAAAGCAATAATAAAATCATGTGCCGACATATTGCATCTTATGCTTACTTAACCAGCATAGATAAAGCGGCAGAAAATTTATTTACTCTGAACAACCTGACAAAAATACCTTACCTCAATAAAAACATCTATGATAAATCACTATTCGATAGAAAGTTAAAATACATCATTACCGATTCAAACCAGCTCTCAACGGCATTTAAACAACTGACTGACTCAAATGTGCAAAAAACTTTTTTACTCACAGCTTATCATGCGATGTGTGTAGAACTATTAAAAAACAAAAGTTCCATTGATTTAAAGTTTTATGATCCCAACCATACGAATGCTGTACTAGAAATAACAGGGCCCGAGACGAAATGGAACGATATAACAAATGCGTTAGTGAGCCATCCTAAAGGTTTAAAGAGCTACCTCGATGAGGTTCAGTCTATTACTTTAACAACGACTAAAGCATCTCCGATACCCTCGCCGAGAATAGAGTGTCTGCTAACACAGCAACCTGCTGAAGCTCTAGGCTGGTGCGTTAGGCAAAATGATATGCAGGGCGCTGCTAATACATTAGCTCAACTCAAAAATACGCAATGGGCAGTAACAAGCCAACAGGCACATTTTTTAGGGCTTACATTTCAGCATTTGGATTCAAGTTTGCAGCTGATGCTGATAAGACTTATTTCAAACACATTGACCAATGATAATAATAAAATAAGAGTGATTACTGCTTTCAACAATGGTGCTTATGTTAAATAAGCGTGTTTAACATAATAGTACTGAAATGGCAAATTATCCCTCTTCAATTTAGAGGCAACATTAAGTAGAAATGCCTGTACAGCTCAATACTTTGAACATAATATTAAATCTATCCCAATAAAAAACCTCTAAGTTAGAGGTTTTTTATTGGATTACCTATTTTAACTTTAGGCAAATCCAACATAAGAAGAGAGTCTCATTTGCTGGCGCGCCAACAAAATAAGTGCTCTATTTTTAAAAAAATCCAATTGTAGTTGACCTGAATTGAGCGCTTTAGCTTGTAACTGAGCAACATTGTTTGAATGTATTTGCTCTTGTTGTGTTGAACCAAGCTTAGAACAACGGCTATCTAAAGCAGTATCAAAATATGACATAGTGTCTCTTGGTGTGTTACCAATATTCAAATTGAGCTGACTCGTATCTTTTTTGCAAGCAGCATATTCCAGTTTTTTATCCACGATAGGTTTTAAATGGTGTTGAATTAAATCCATTGCACTTAAAAAGTGTTTTTTATAGACATCGTAATCACTTTCATTGCTATCATGCTGATCTTTTCTTGCATTTTGAACAACATTAAACCCTGATCTACCCGACATTTTATTTTCGAGTTTATCAGATACAGATGATGTTTGAGCCAAATCTTGAACTTGTATGCGCTGCTCAATCTTTTTATCAAAAGACAATTGGAGATCCTGAGACATTGTTTTCATAAAGTTAACTAGATACTCTTGCTTACTAATTGGCTTTTCTATTTTATTAAGAATTTCATCTGGTACATGGAACGTGTCCAGTCGATCATAATGCTTTGCTAAAAAATCATTGAGCTTTTTAGAGCCATGTTTTGCTATGTACTGATCAATATGATCCATTAAATCAATGGGACCATTTTTATTTTCAGGTAGAGGAAAACCAGCGTTCAATACATATGTTATAGTTTCTATCTCATGGTTTTTATTTTTGCGTGCTAAAAAGGTAATACCAGGAAGTTGATGCTTTGCAGATAACCCAATATTATGATAACCAATTGCTGCATAATTCTCTAAAGTTGCATTGGCTCCAACCTTTTCCTCTAATTCAGTTGAAAGCTTTTCACGACGCTCAAAAACCTTCAAGTCCTGCTGTAATTGTGAAAACTCTTCATTTAACTGTTTAATACTTTCTTGGTCCACATGGCTTGTTAAAGCTTTTGTCATGATCTGTTCGTAGCCTACCATTGCTTGGTCAAGCTCTTCTTGTTTGATAGCTGTCTCTTTTGCATCAACAAGTTTCATTTGAGCATGCTCAAACTCTTGTTTCTCTGGATCTGTTAACCCTGCTGTATTTAGAGCTGTTTCGATTTCAGAAAATGTTGATTTATGCTCTGTCAGTGCTAAATGCTCTGTATCACTTGTACTTCGAATAGGCTGTTTTTGCCCTTGTAACATAAGTGGCTGTTTTACACTTTGCTGCTCAGCTATAAAATCTAAAAGTTGTGGAGCATCAGACGCTACCGGACGAGGAGCTGAGTTTACATGAGTAGAAATAGATTTAGATGAGTTTACTGCCTGCGCCACTGATCACTATCCTTTTTTATTATCTGTTTTACATATATACAAATTGATTAACTGATTTAATTTTAGATGGCCATTATTATAGAGATGTAAAATTGAAGTAAAGCTAAAGGATTCAATAAAAACAAAAGTGTACAAAATTAAATCAACTTATAGGTGAATCAAAATCTAACATAGATAAAGCCCTCTTTATATAAAAAGAGGGCTTTATCTAAGCGCTTTTTTTAAAGGGTTTAAGCACCAATACTCTTACTCACAATTTCATACACATCTGGTGCAAGCGCATCAGTTTTTAGAATTTTTTCTAAGGCTGACTTCATTTGCTCTTGACGTGCTGAATCATATTGTCTCCAAGATGTTAATGGCCCTAGAAGACGTGCAGCAAGCTGTGGGTTTGACTTGTTATAGTTGATAACAGTATCCGCTAAGAAATCATAACCAATTGTGCCACGGTGGAATTGACGTGGATTACCACGGCAGAAAGCACCAACAACAGCTCTTACATTATTCGGGCTCTTAGGATCATAAGCTTTATGAGCTTGTAGACTCTTCACCTGAGTAATGCAGTCATCACTTGGGTTGGATGCTTGCACTTCAAACCATGCATTCATTGCTAGTTCTTCGTGACCATATTTTTCGGCAAAATCGTTAATAACTTTTTGACCAGCACTGTAACCGTTGTGCACGAGATTTCTAAAGCTTGCAAGACGATCTGTTAGGTTGTTTGCTTGCTCATACTGAGAAAGTAAGCGTTGCTCCATTTCTTCTGTTTCAAGGCAAGATAAGAAATAGAATGCAAGATTACGCAGTGATCTCCAACCACGGTCTTCTGGTGCTGGTGAGAAGTCTTTACCTGAAAGTGCTTCTGTCGCTTGTTCAATCAGCTTTTCAAGCTGTGTCTTATAAGCTTTTGCAATGCTCATGCGCAGTGCTTTTTGACCATCTAGAATCTGCTCCACTTGGATTGAACCAGTGTCTTGCACTTGTAGCTGCTCTAGCGCTGTGTAGGATGGCAGCTGACAAATCAATGCACGAGCACCTGGGTCGATATCATTGTTGAAACATGTTTGACCAAACACTTCAAGGAACATGCTGCTTGATGCACCTTGCAGAATAATTTGGCTCATAATGTTTTGAGCAGCATCCCAACGGTTAAAGAGGTCAGCATCATGCGCCACAAGTGTTGCAAGTTCTTGCTGGCTGTATTGCGCACGTAGAATAACTGGAGCAGAGAAACCACGCAGAAGTGATGGAATAGTCTCTTCTGGTACATTCTTAAAGACAATTTCATCTGCCGCTTCTTTAAAGACAAACACACCTTCTGTTTGTGAGGATGCTTTAAATTGTGCATGCTCAGTCTCAAGCGGCAATACATCGCCTTCAACACTAATCAGACCAAGTTTTACAGGGATAATCACAGGTTGGCGGTCTTTTTTCCAGTTTGGCAGCTCTGGATAATGCTGTTCAAAACGAAGTGTGAGCGTCTGTGCATCAGCATCATAATGACGGTTCACTGTTAATACTGGTGTACCTGGTTGGTCATACCAGCGTTGGAAACGTGGTAGATCAAAATCTTGCCCTTCTGTGACCGCTTGTGCGAAATCTTCAGTTGTGACCGCTTGACCATCGAAGCGATCGAAGTAACGATCTGTGCCTTCACGGAAAGCCTTATCACCAAGAAGTGTATGGTACATACGTACAACTTCAGCACCCTTGTCGTATACAGTCACTGTGTAGAAATTATTAATTTCAATATAGTCTTGTGGACGAACTGGGTGGGCCATTGGGCCGGCATCTTCTGCAAACTGAATGCTACGCATGACTTTAACCGCATCCACACGGTGCTCAAGGTAGGAATCAACATCCATGGAGAAATGCTGATCTCTGAATACAGTGAAACCTTCTTTAAGGCTGAGCTGGAACCAGTCGCGACATGTGACACGGTTACCACTCCAGTTATGGAAATATTCATGAGCAATAATACTTTCAACACGACCGTATTGTTGATCTGTCGCTGTGTCTGGTGATGCAAGTACACAACTTGTGTTGAATACGTTTAGACCTTTGTTTTCCATTGCACCCATATTGAAATGGCTTACAGCAACAACCATGTAGATGTCGAGATCATACTCACGGCCATAGCGTTCTTCATCCCACTTCATGGATTTTTTTAGCGCTGCAATAGCGTAATCTAGCTTGTCCTGATCTTGCTCTTCTGTATAGAAAGCAATTGTCACTTCACGACCAGACATGGTTGTGAATGTGTCTTTCTTAACAGCAAGATCACCAGCGACCATCGCAAACAGGTAAGATGGCTTTGGATGTGGGTCATGCCAAACAACTTCGTGACGGTTATTATCAAGATCGCGAGACTCAACCAGATTACCGTTTGCTAAAAGCACTGGGTAAAGGGTTTTGTCCGCTTGGATACGTGTTGTAAACACAGCCATGTTATCTGGGCGGTCTACATAATAAATAATACGTCTAAAGCCTTCTGCTTCACATTGCGTGCAAAGCATGCCTTTCGATTCATAAAGACCTTCCAGCGCTGTGTTGGAATAAGGGTCAATTTCAGATGTAATTTCGACAGTGAACAGGCTTTCGGTACCAGCAGGCAGATTTACACTCAATGTTTCGCCAGATGTTGAGTACTGGTCTGCAGCGATCACTTGGTCATTCACTTTGACAGACACAAGGGTTTGGCTGTGGCCTTGCAATACAAGTGGCTCTTCCACTTTATCACGAGCTTTCATTTGCATTTGCGCTGTGACAATTGCTTTTTCTTTTTGAATATCGACATTCAGATCGATTGTTTGAACACCGTAAACTGGTGGTTGATAGTCTGCAAGATAAATGGTTTTAGGACTATTATTCTCGGCAGGCGCCGCAGTTGCAGAAGACATAGAAACTCCTTGTATGTTCTATTCGACCTATGAGTCATAGGCTTATAGGTCTATTTTATACCAAAGCTTTCCATAGCTGGTAAGTGAATAATCGATAAAAATTAGGCTGATTATAGCTAAAATTGTGATTATTGGTCATAACTCTGTTTTTTTCATTCAAATCAATGTATAAAATTCATTCAAATCTAATAAGTTGTGACACAGTTCACATTATTAAGCAGTGACTATTTACGCACTCCATTTGATAATAGATTCCTTGTCATTAACACAAACAAATGGGGATAGATATGCCGCCAAGACTATTAACCGCACAAGAAAAAAACAAGCTTCGCAAAGTTTGTAGTGAAGTAGATAACTGGACAGCAATGGGGTTGTGGAAAGGCTCAGGGAAAGAACCAAATTGCTATAAATTTGAAAAGCATAACTCTACAACAACAATAGTTACAGATTTTAAAACGCAACAAGATGTAGATAAGTGGAATTCTAATGGCGAAGCTACGAATCGATACAAAGGATATGCAGTCGGTGCAATTGTTAACCTAATAGCTGCTAGATTTAATTTATCCGTCGGCACAAATACTGTGCTTGGGATAGCTCAAGGAGAGGCCGGTGCTAAACTATTTACGTACCCTAAAGCTTCAATAGGTAGCAAATATATTGTTGTAACTAAATTTAATTACCAGTGGTCACCAAGTCCATTTCATAGAAGTTCTTTAAAAGTATCATCCAGAACTGTTATGGTTGATCCAAATGGAAGGGGAACTTATGAAAGGAATTCCGAAGATGAGTTTTATCTTGAAGAGTTTTCCGACACACTTGCAAGAACTCTATCGATGGCGCCACCGAAATTAATTCGTATATCTCCATAGCATTTTAGCTTGCTTATGATAAGTAGGCGAGCGTTTCTTCATACAAAGATATATTAAATTCTATTCTTTATTATTTTTTTGCGGCTCATAAATAAATTTGTAAAAAAGTGAAGCGAATATCCAACCAGTTATTACACCTTTATCATAGTCAGGTATCTCAATTACTGCTACTCTCCACAAGCATAAGCCAGAGAAAATAATAAGAGGAACAGGCCTCTCTATAAAATCCCAGATTTTATTTATATACTCTATAAATTTCAAATTCATACACCAAAATAACTAATAACAGTTCAGATATCATAGCAACATAAGAAAACCACGCTATTAGGAATCAGGCTTACCTTTACGGATTCGAAAGGTCTACGTATTGGTGCTCTTACATAAAGCTTCTAATCTTTCTTAAGCTGTTTCTTTAGCTTGGGCTCATAGACAAACTTAAAAAAGATATGCGCGACAATCCAACCAGTTATTACACCTTTATCAAAGCTTGGAAGTTCCAGTACGGACAACCGCCAAAAGCAAAGTGCACATATAATTATATATGGAATTGGCCTATCAAGAAAAGTAAAGGCTTTTTGTACATATTCTTTAATTTTCACAAACATTCTCCAATACTCTTTTTTGAAGTTCGTAATACCATAACGACGAGAACAAATTGCTTAATTAAGAATCACATTTACCTTTATGGATAAAACCTGTGCGATCAGACAACGCGACATTTTGATGCTCATACATAATTAAAGCTTGCATTGCAGCAGACATTTCTTCTGGTGATAAACGCTCACCATCTGGCCAACGGCTAAGAGCAATAATATTTTGAAAGCCTTCAAAGCCAAGCTCTTTGACTTTTTCAAACATACTTACAACCATAGGATCAATTTGGTTTTGCTCTGACATTTTTATACTCCAATGCAATCAGTCTTCATAATGCCCGCCTTTTTCAGTCAGGCGTGATGCCCAGCCAAGCTTTGAACGTGCTGCGGCATAAAATGTGTGCCCATGTGGATGGATAAGTTGTAAGCGATGTGGTTTCTTGCGAATATAAATCACATCACCAGGTTGCGCAGGAATACTTGGCTGTCCATCAAAGCTGATATGAGGTAGAACCCCTCTACTTTCAGCAAGGACAAGCTTGATTTCCATGTCGCCCCCAACCACAAATGGTCTGTTGGTGAGAGTATGCGGGCACATTGGCACAAGTGCAATAGCATCTAGCCCTGGGTGCATCATTGGCCCGCCAGCTGAGAGCGCATAAGCTGTTGATCCAGTTGGTGTCGCTACAATCAAACCATCAGATTTTTGGCTGTACACAAACTCGCCATTCACATGCAGTTCGAAGTTAATCATTTGCACGGCTTTGCCCGCATGCAATACCACATCATTTAAGGCTTCGCTGGCAGCAATCATGTGACCATCACGAGTCAGGCTACCATCAAGCAAAAAGCGCTTTTCAATAGTGTACTTGCCATCAAACACCTGCTCCATCTGCGCTTCAAGAGCATGGGGCATAATATCCGTTAAGAAACCAAGCTGCCCACGGTTAACACCAAGAATGGGCACATTATAACGAGCAAGAGTTCGAGCAGCACCAAGCAAGCAGCCATCGCCACCGACCACTATCACAATATCGCAAATCTCACCCATCATTTGAGAGCTTGCAATTTGCAAACCACGATCAGGCATAAAAACCGCTGTACTCGATTCCAAAACTGCGGTGTAGCCTTTTTTATTCAACCACTCAATTAAACTATCCAAAGTTTGGGCGACTAATGCTTTAGGCCTGCCCCAAAGCCCTACAACTTGAAATGTCGAATTTTTCATGAATAGGTATTGTCCTTAACCTTCAAGTAAATGACTGCTGAAAATAAGTGTCACGGTAATGTTGTTTATCCCGTTTTGCAATGTATCGCCCAGAAGCCTGTACACCTCCACTATGGATGATAAGTGGCGTTTGTGCAAAGCACCCCTCTTGCCATGCTTTAATCACAGCATATAAAACCCGAGGTAAATACACAGGGTCAAGAGATACATCTAAAGCTTCCCCAAGGGTATTAACCAATTCTGGCGCAAGAGGTGTGAAGCCTTTGACAGGAAAAGACCAATCAAGTGCCCAGTTATCTGATAATGAATTCGAAGACGCCAGCAGCGCTTGAATATCATTTGCTAACCACTTTTGCCCTGCTACAGCAGGCACACCAACGGCACTGATATTGAGCTTCTCAAATGATAAACCTGCCACTAAGCCAGAAAACCAAGTACCAGTGCCACAAGCTGTGTATATGGAGCTGTAAGGTTCTAGAGCCGATCGATGCAAGGACACCCACTCACAAATGCTTTTCATAGCCTCTTCGCTTTTACCACCCTCTGGTAAAAATGAGTTTTCAGCAACTTGCTCACGCATGGCTCGAAAGGCACTACGGGATACGGGCTTTATCACTGCATTGCATTGCTTTAATAGTTGAAGTGTTGGTGTTTCAAGAAGTTCTTCACCTTGGCCATTGGCCCGAACATAACAAATGGCTTTTACTTGCAACTGCTGGCAAGCAGCAGCAAAGGCCACTAAATGATTTGAGTGGGCTCCACCCATTGTTGTTAATGTTTGAGAACCACTTGCAAGCTGCTGCTGAATCCAAGCTCGCATTTTTGGCCACTTATTTCCAGAAATAAAAGGATGGCAGTAATCAAGCCGAAGCATATCAACAGAAAAAGATTGAGCATTATTTGCAAGTTGTAATTCAGGCCAAAAAGGCGCTAGACGATTAAGAAGCAAAGAGGAGAATTCCAGCTGTTGTATCACTGGGGTTTGCTGAAATAAAGCTGTATCTAACTCTTTAAATTGATCAAAGCTCATGGGACATTATAAATCGGATTAAAATTGAAGATAATAATACCATAAGAGATTAATTTGGAAGGAAAAGATTTAGACAACTTAAGGACCTTTATCTCGAAATACAAATAAAGGTCATTTGATTTACGCCTAAGAAGAAAAGACTCGTTGAGTGGCGCTAATACCAGTTTTATGTTTTTCACAACGATCAGAAATACCTGGGGAAAAGTCTCGTGGATTATCATGCCGCTGAATTTTTTGACCACAGGTTTTTCCACCAATAATAGGGGCTTGGCAGCATGGCTTTTCATAATGCCCTAACCAATACTGGTAAGCCTCAAGAGAAAGCCCTACTTTTTCTGCAGCAAAGATTTGCGGGTTTTCGATGTATTCTGCCACCTGTTTAACAGATACAGAGATATGGCCTGCTCCAGGGTGATAGGCAATAAAGTTTAAACCAGAGTTTTCCAGCTTTTCGAAAAACTTATCAGCACCATCAGCCATCAGTCGAAGCTTTTCTTTACGGAACATCGCCAGTTCTTCAGACATCTGCTTCATTTTGGCTTCAAGCTTATCGATTGATTCTGCCTGCTCACGTAGCTTTAAAGCATCCTCAGCATGTCGCTCTTCAAGATGATCAATACGATGATTTTTTTCATCAAGCATACGATCTTTATCTTGCAGCATGTTTTGCATGTCTTGCACTGCCTGAGTACTTGCTGAAGTGGTGTTCTTCATTGCAGATACTTTTTCAGTGTATCTGTTTTTATATTCCTGCTCATAAGTCTTGAGCTTTTTCTCGTACTTGGTTTTAAGGGCTTGCCTCGCCTCAGCTACAGACAGTTTAATTTTTTCATCCAAAGACTGCTCTAAATCTGCACGCATCTGAGAAAAGCTGGATTTTTGTTTAAAGCTTTCTTCCATTAATGCCAAGTTTTTTTGCTCAAGCTCTGTGGCTCTTTGCGTCATCGCATGCAAGTCAACTGTGAGTGTTTTAATCGTCTCACCAAGCTCTTTTTCCAGTCGACGAGATGCGTCACGGTCTACGTCTTGGACACCTGATAATTGAGCAGCAACTTCTTTCATAAGTTCAGGCAGCGAATGCCCTTGACTCGACTGAATATGGCTTGGCCTTGAGTGCACTGGCACAGAGGCTGCAAACTGAGCAGCTGGCTGTGTGGCAAAACTTGGTATGGACTGTTGGCGAGCATGCCCATCCATAGACTCTGTAGATAAACAGAGTTTATTGGCTTGAATTGCTTCACAGATCACAGCAACAACCTGCTCTGAAGGATCCCAAAGACCTGTTTTATGCCACTCGGTAGAACATGAGGACTGGGTGATGACTTTGGCTTGATATGACCCAAAGGTGACAGGGTTCGCTTTTTGAATTAAGGTCTGGAAAGGTAAATTCCATGTGGAAGGCGGCTCGCCATTTTCATCAAAATCAATGGTAAAAAAGACAAAGGCCTGTGGCTGTAATCCAGGGTTAATAACACTAAAGACACAATAAGAGGTCGTATTGGCAAACTCTTGAAGCCCTACAACACCGTCCAAAACAGCTTCAAACTCGGTGAACATCATTTCTTTTGATACACCTGTATCACTGATAAAAAAGATGACTTCTTGAGCCCTTTGAGATGGTCTTTCGAACATAAGAACTTATACTGCCTTACAATTAGCTAATAACATCTAACTACCGAACCCTGCAATACTTGGTACTTTCCCACCATAACCGACATGCAAAGGGTCCCTTTATTTTAAGTATAGACCCTCTTGTCAAATGATTTGGCCTTCTCTGTATTATTTTGACATCACGCTTCTTTTTGTACACCACACATACCCATAAGTTGTTGATCTACGCGCTCAACACTATGGCGAACCTGCTCTATTGCACTGGCCTGCTCTGCTATTTTCTTTAAGGCTTCAGGTATAACCTCTTGAGCTACAACGTTAATCAGTTGAATGTTATCGACCATGTCATCGATATTGGCTTTTTGCTGGGATGATGCTGAAGCAATAGCGATATTCTGATCAGCCATAGTCATCACTGCAGCAACAATATCTTGGAATGCCACTGCTGCCCCTTGGGAGGAATCACTAGCATCACTTCCTAGACCTACGGTTTTAGTCATCACATCAGCCGTGTTATCAACAGTTTGAATCATTTGCTGTATCTTGTCTTCAATCTGCTGTGTTGATTCAGCTGTACGTACTGCAAGCCCACGAACCTCATCTGCGACGACAGCAAAGCCACGACCAGACTCGCCAGCACGGGCTGCTTCGATTGCAGCATTCAGTGCTAACAAGTTAGTTTGCTCAGCAATAGTTCGAATTAATGTAACCACAGACGCAATTTCTTTCGAGTGTTCGCTTAGGCTTTGAAACAAGTCCGCCGTAGCGCCAACTTTGGAGACTAAATCAGTAATGGTATTACGAGCATCCTTAACAACAGCTTCACCATTCTGTGCTGAACTCATGACCGTTTGCACCATATCTGCAGCCTGTTCAGATGACTCTGCCACAGCATCAACTGTTTTCGTCATTTCTTCTGATCCCATTGCCACAAGGTTGATCTGCACTGCTTGCTCATTGAGTTTATCCGAGACAATACCATGCACCTCAAAAAACTCAGTCATATCAGAGACTCGCCCAAGCTCTTCAAGGGCTTCCATCGCCTCTTCAAGTGAGCCTCGAATACGGCCAACAAAACCATTAAATGCATTACCAAGCTGCGCAACCTCATCGTTACCACCAATATCCAATGTGACGCTTAAGTCTGAAGCACCTGAAGCAACAGCAGTTAACTGCTCGGTAAGCTTATGGACACGACCAACAACAGATTTGTACAAAAAGAGCTGGGATGCAATCACAATAAGTGCTGCGATCAAACTCGTTTTAATAACACTCGACACAGTTTCATCATTGAACTGAATTAAGGCATTTTCACGTTCAACAATTAAGCTCAAGGTTTGATCAGCCATAGCTTCAAATTGAGTAAAAAGTTTATTTGAAGTCAAATCAACCCCGTTGCTTTGGCCATCTTTCAGTGATCTGCTAAAACTTTGCAGTTCTTGGAGTGTTACTGTTTCAGACATCTGTGCCCAAATATCAGCATATTGTGGCTGCTTCATTTCTTTCACCTGCTGCTCAAGTCGAGCCACTGATGATTGTAATGTTGAATCTGATTCATTTTTAGCTAACTGAGTTTGAATCGATTTTGCAATAAATGCACTTGACTGTGTCTGTTTTAGAAATGACATATATTGATTGGTCGTAACTTGCGTCTCTTGACTCATCGTGTTTAATGCCGATACAGCCATAATACTGACCATAGACAAACCAAAACACACTGCAAGAAAGACTATTAGAGATTTAAACTTCATGAGAACTGGCCGCCTTACATAGGACACCAGCAGAGAAAGGTTCAAGGCCTGGTTGGATCATCAGACCCAAAGCAGCACACAAGCTTCGAATCACTTTATCCACTGATCATTAATAAACATTCTATTTATTAGAGATTAGCAAGAGAAAATCGAAACTGCATGAGATATCGCATCAAGTGTGACATAAGTCACAAAGATACAAAAAATATAATAAGTTATGTATCCTTGTGCTGACTTAACAACTTAATTAGGTTAGGACGACTGAGAGCAAATGCCTAAATATTGATGAACTACATTCGACCAACCGAAATGTAAAGCTTCAACTGTAAGCGCATGCCCTATTGAGACTTCTTCAATACCAGGAATCGTTAGAAAGCGGCCTAAGTTTTGAAGATCAAGATCATGTCCAGCATTCACATTTAAACCTAGCTCTTGCGCTTGTGCAGCTGTTTTAGCATATGGCTTTAAAGCATCTTTAAGCAGATCACCATCGAGGTCGTTTGCTTCAACAGCTTTGTCATAAGCTTGGGCATAAGCCTCTGTGTAAAGCTCAACACGATCACAAATACCGGGCAGATTGCTTAAATCAGCACCTGGATCAACAAATACAGCAATGCGACCTGCATGTGGTCGAAGTGCATCACAAGCTGCTTTGAGATCATCAAGATTGTTGACGAGATCCCAACCGTGATCAGAGGTAATTTGATGAAGACCATCAGGTACAAGCGTTACTTGGTGAGGCTTTGTCTCTTCGATGAGTTTAATAAACTCGGCATCAGGAAAGCCTTCAATGTTCAATTCAACATCATCATACCCAGCAATAAGCTCGGCAAGATCACGTGCATCCTGACGACGAATATGACGCTCATCTGGACGCGGGTGAATCGTGATACCTTTAACACCTAAATCTATCGTTTTTTGCGCAAAGCCTGTCACGCTAGGAAAGTCGCGACCTCGAGAGTTTCGCAGTAGCGCAATCTTGTTCAGGTTCACACTAAGAACCGTATTGTCCTGCTGAATTTTCTCGAAAGGATTTGTCATTATATGTTCCTCTGAAATACGAAGCCAACTTCGTCTGGCGTTTCAAACTCGTCTAGTAAGTCTAGCCCTTGCTCCTCAGCAAAAGCCAGAATACTAGCACGCTCTCTTCGGCTAATATCCTGCTGCTTCACCATTGCAGTTTTACAACCTGTAATGATGACTTTGCGTGCAGGCACTTGGCCTAAAATATTCAGTGACTCTGGCTCTTGGCGGGCAACAACCGGCACAAATTTCAGCATCAAAGCCACATCAAAAATATATGATTGATCCCCAATAACATCCCAGCCGTCTGTGATTTTCCATTCGTGAGTTTCCAGCATGTCTTTGCCGTACACTTCTTTAAACGCTTGAATGGTATTGATTGAGTCAGTACTGCGATCAAGGGCTAAATAACGATCTAGCTTATGGTCGGCATAGGGATAAACGAGCGGCAGTAGACCACAACCTAGGTCAAGAAGAGATGAAGGCTCGCCCCAATAGGTTTTAATTTGCGTCCAAAACTCATCAAGATGAGACATGCGCTCCGCTGTGCTTACGTGATTTTGCACAAGTGCTAAACGGGCCTTTTCGCGGGCGTCACCTTCTTGGGATTGACGTAGCTCATCAATCATAGGATCAACGCTCTGCTCTGCTTGGTATCGTCGTAATTCGTAATAGACTTTGCGAGTCACATCTCGCTCAGCGTCTTTATAAATACGAGTTCTTGCCACTGCTTTTTCAGTTGAAGATTCGGCAACAAGTTTGAGTAAGTCTTGTTTTTGCTGCCAGTGAACAAGCACCATATCTCGTGCTGTTTCTGCAGGCACACGGTATTTCTTGGCAATTTTGGCACCGAGTTTATCGGCAAGAGCTGTAAGAAGTTCAGACATTTAGGTTACCAATGAGTCAAATAGTGATTCAAATGAAAAAAATTTTATCATAAATCAATGATCATCACTCGATTTGGTTGCTGCACATCTGATGAGCAAGCTTCTTGATAAGGCCGAAAACCCCACTTTTGATAAAACTCAAATTGATGAGCACTCGTGCGATCGGTATCGACTTTAAGCTGTGACTTGCCTAGCGTTAAAGCAAAAACTTTGATCTTCTCAATAAGCTTTCGAGCGACACCTTTACACTGATAACCCTGCTCCACTGCTATATTGGTCAGCTCGGCAACAGACTCATTCGTATTAACCACTGCAGCACCTATAATTTTTTCGCCATCGAATGCAAAAAAGTGCTCACCCAAGGTCCATGCCTTACGTATACGTGCTTGATCTGATTCTGTTGTATTCAGCAAAGCAAGAACTTCATCAGTAAGCGGCAAGTCAACTTTTTTATATTCAATGTCCATTACGCCTCCAAAAGCTCGAAAGACTGCTGAGCAACTGTTTCTCCATTTATTTTAACATCTATTAGATGAAGACCTGGATAATAAACACGAGTCGTCACAGGTTTGAATGAATGCTTTTTTGATAAGACCAATTCATCATGCTTCAGCGGCGCTTGCTTACGCCACTTAAACACCTTTGGTGCAGTCTTGCCATTGGCTTTTTGGTGATGCACGACATAATCAATCATTAAGTCTTGTTTAACCTGGCTTGTAAAGCTGAGTGCTAATTCGAGACTATCGCCAATTTTAATTGATCTGTGAGAAAGTGAAAAAGTGAGGTTTTGCACTTTGGGTTTTGTATAACCAAATAACGCCAGTGCAGGCGCATAATCTTTTTTGAGTAGTGTTCGACAAGCGTGCCTAAAAAGCCTGACTGAATTCTTATCATCCAAATTCATCCACTCTTGTGTGAGTTGGCATACAAGATCAGGATGATCTTTGGCAATATCGTTTAAATTATTTGCGACAGAGCGACGCACATACTCTGACTCATCATCTTTAAGGGCTTTGAGCAATGGTATAAGTGGCCTCGGGTTTTCTATAAATGATGGTAGTTGAAAACCCCAAGGCAATCGTGGACGTGTCCCTTCAGAGACTAAGCGGCGAACATGATGATCAGGATGATTAACCCAAGCTTTTAAGAGAGCAAGCGTCTTATCTTGTTGGTTCAATAAAAAGTGACGAATAGCAAACTCTGCAGAGCCTCGACGAGTTATTTGTTGGAGGGTATTAATCGCAACTTCTAAATGATCTTGACCATAAAGGGCAACATAATCAGCTAGAATCATGGTTGACCAACCACCTATGCCCTGCTCGTTGTGCTCGCTTCCAGAAATTCTATCATGTAATGGCTCTGATAATGATTTTTGAATTAAATAACATGCTTGACTGAAATCTTGCGGTAAAAAAGAGTACAGCGTATGAGCAACTTGCAATGTCCGTGCTTTCAATTCCAGTGAATTTAATTTAAAAGTTGCTTTTTTTATAAACTCGTCTTCTTTAAATAACGGGTCGAGCCTCTTAAAAACCTGAGCCATAATTGTAATTGTTTTTTTATTAACCCAATTTTTAAATGGTTCCATTCTTTTAATACACTCCGATATACTTTAAAATGTGAGGTATAAAAAAACCCTGCCAAAAGACAGGGTTTTAAATCATGTTAAATACTTAGTTTTTACCACCAAGCTTCAACTTGCAGACCTGCAGCCCAACCAGATGTGTCACCAGCATAAGTTACGCCACCAACATCATTTTGGAAGTCTTCATCCCACTCTGCGGCTGTTACGAATGCACGCATCACTGGGCGGCTGTAGTAACCACGGCTTTTCGCAAGCTGTAGCGCAACAGTTGCTTTTGTTAAGGAACCGTCTTTACCTGTTGTTTCATCATCAAGGTTATCATAACCAAGCTCTACAGCAACACTTGTGTGATCGGTCATGTAAAACACAGGTCTAACACCTGTAGACATCCATGTTTTTTTGCCATTTGTTGCAGCAGACTCGTCTACTTTATAGATAACACCCCACTGCAGTGAGTAATTTTCATTTGGCTCAATAACAAGGTTGTTATTAATTTCAAAGCTAGAAAGGTTATCAAAATCAGCCGTGCTGTCTAACACAACTTGTCCGTTAGAAGCCGCTCCATCCTTATAAAGAATAGCAGTCGTATTACTACCACCCATCACGCCTTCTGTTGTAACCCAACCACCAATACCTAGACCTGACTCATTTTCACCGTTAACACCAGCATGCTTCATCGCACCATATAACCAGAAGTTAATGTTGCTGTTTGGTGTTACTTCAATGCCTTCCAAACGGAAATCAATGTTAGTACCAGTCGTATCATCAGTTGTTACACCAGCATCATTCAAGTTTTTAAAGACGAAAGACGCAAACGAGAACTTACCGCCAGCTAAATCAATACCTTCAATACCAAGACCACCATCGGCACCAGCACCGGTATTAAGCCAGAAATAATCATTCATGTGAATGTCCATACGCTTATAGAAGCGACGACCACCCCAAGCAGAAATCCCCTCACCAAGGAAATTGTCAAATTTAATGTAGGATTGAACAAATGTCGTATTATCGTAGAATGCAGATGTTGCCTCATTAGCGCTTTCACCATCTGCAAGCATCATAACAAACTCAATATTTTTGCCATCATAGCCTTCTGGAAGATCAAACTGATGCTTCACACCAAGCTCAGCCCAGTTATTTTCATTACCGAGGCGATACTTTGCGACACCTGGAAGACCAAATGTTTCAGGAGAAGCACCTTTTTCGCTGACACCAGCGTGAGCACGAATATAACCAAAAAAATCAGTTGAGCTAGCGCTTACTTGAGTACTTGCCGCCAAGGCACCTGCAACGCAAAGTGTTTTAAGCATTGAGTTAGAAAAAACCGAAGGCAGTTGAGACATAAATTTATTTTGCATTGAAGTTCCCTATTCATTCAGCAATGTATTCAACAAGGCTTGAACACTTAAAACATCATTCGCATTCAAACTTCATCCCCGATTGAATTGTTCTAAAAAATCCAATATAGGTACATTGTTTAATTTAGACTAAAAATTCCAAATGCACATAATTTTTTTGATATTTTTATGTGCACACCAAAAAAAAGATGAGTTTATGGTGCATTTATAACCATAAACTCATCTTATGAATTTCTTTAGTTCTAAAACTTAAGTGTCAACTTTATTTATAGTAACCTGCCTTCTTTAATTCCCGTTCAGCAAACTTATCACCCCGCTTAAGCGCTTGTTCTGCTGTATATTTGCCAGTTAAGACGCTTTGAATTTGCTCTTTAACAAAGTTACCAATAGCCTGGAACTCAGGTATAGTTACAAACTGCACACCAACGTATGGCACAGCCTCTAGTGTTGACTTATTAGGGTCGGCGCTTTGAATCGCTGCAAATTCTGCTTCAGCAAACTTGGCTGCATTTTTGAAGTTATCATTCGCATAGGTGGAGCTACGAGTGCCTGTTGGTACAGATGCCCAACCATCATTTGCAGCCACAAGCTCTATATACTCTTTAGATGTTGCCCAGTTAATAAACTTTTGTGCTTCATCAACATTTTGGCTACTTGCAGGAATTGCGAGCGCCCAGGCCCAAAGCCAGTTAGCACCGTTTTCTGTTTTTTCAACTGGCGTCTGTGCAAATGCCATTTGATTCGCATATTTACCTTGCTTAGGATCACTCACGAAGGATGCGGCAATACTGGCATCAATCCACATACCACACTTACCTTCATTCGTCAGTTTTAATATCTCGTTAAAACTATTATTTTCAGAATTTGGCGGACCGTAATTTGTTAAGAGATCAACGTAGAACTCTGTGGCTTTTTTCCATGCATCAGTATTAATTTGTGGCTGCCAGTTTTCATCAAACCAGCGACCACCAAATGTATTCACAAGAGTACCGAAGAATGCCATGTTTTCACCCCAGCCAGCACGGCCTCGAAGACATATACCATAAACACCTTCGTCCGGATTGTGTATTGCAGCAGCTATATCTTTCACTTGATCCCAAGTTGGCCTGCCATCAATAGACTTGCCTGCCTTTTTAACTAAATCTTTTCTATAGAGCAGTAACGAGCTTTCACCGTAGAATGGCGCTGCATAAAGCTTGCCATCATAAGAAAGGCCATCTCGCATTGCAGGCAAAATATCATCCACATCATAAGCATCAGTTGCTTCTATAGGCACAAGCCACTCTCGCTTTGCCCAAATTGGCGTTTCATACATACCGATGGTCATGACATCAAACTGACCGCCTTTCGAGGCAATATCTGTTGTTACACGTTCACGCAGAGTACCTTCATCGAGCGTAATCCAATTTAATTCAACTCCAGGGTTGGCTTTTTCATATTCTTTGCTTAACTCTGTCATTTTAATCATGTGACCATTATTAACTGTGACAATATTAAGCGTTTCAGCTTGCACAGCACTGACACAAAGCAAACCAAGCGGCAAAGCAGCAGCTAATAATTTATTAAGTTTAAACATAAACACCTCTCTCCTTGATTAAATCTCTAACGCTATGGGTATAGCTACGGAATAATTAACTAGTAATTTATTTTAAACATGGAAACACTGTTACTCAGGTCCTTCATAGAAGTGCTTTGCGTCTGAACAGCTGAACCTGTATCAACAGCAGCGTGGCTTGTATCACTCACAAGACCAGAGATTTCTATAACCTTACTGTCAACATCCCGAACAACATAGGTTTGTTCTTCAGAAGCAGTAGAAATAAGCTGACTTAAGTCTTCCACTTCTTTCATTATTTCATCAATTCGAATAATGGAATTATCTGCTAAAACAGCTTTAGCAAGACTATCTGTCACCAAGTTATTACTCGTATCAGCAGCACTGACAACCTCTTGCACTTTTTGGCTGATCATTTGAATTTTATCGTTAATTTGACCTGTTGATTTTCGAGTTCGTTTTGCTAAATCTCGAACTTCATCAGCAACAATCGCAAAGCCTCGTCCAAGGTCACCAGCTCTAGCCGCTTCAATAGAAGCATTAAGTGCAAGCAAGCTAGTCTGCTCAGCTATATCATCGATATTACTCATAAAAGTACGAATACTTTCGACTTCAATTTTAAGGCTCTCAATAGTCGTGGTCATCTCACTTGCTTGATCTGATATTTTTTCAACAAATGTTTTACTGGACTGTACATTTGTACGCCCTTCTGCTGTTAGAGAAGCTGCTGATATAATCTTTTTATGTGTATCTTCAATATGCCCAGTAATTTCTTGTGCAGAGGCATTAAGCTCAGCCAAGGCTCCAACGACAGAGCCTATCTCAATTTCTTGTTTTTCAGCGGATTCTTGTGTTTTGGACACATTCTTTGAGACAATTTGAGATGCATCATTAACTTCAGCGACCGACTTATCAATATCTTGTAAAATATTTGCAAGGTTTTGCATAACTTTAGCTAGAGCATTATTTAGCTGTGAAAACTCATCTTCTGATCTTTTAGGTTCAATATTAAAAACCTCTCCTTCAGAAAGCCTTGAAAGTTTTATTAAAAAATCACCCATAGATTTTTTAATAAACTTTGAAAGGCCATGAGAAATGAACACGATCATTGCAATACAGATAATACCCATAATGAATGATATCGTTAAGTGGGTTTCTGTATTATCATTTAACGCCCTTGCTACACCAGCATTAAAAGCAAACGCTTTTTTCAGTAAATCATCAGATAAACCACGAGATTGATTTACTTGAGACTCTATTTCTAAAATTAACTGCTGCTGTTGGCTATCAAGTTGCTTTATTTTTTCCAGTAAAGCATAAAGCCCTTGGTCACCTTGAACCTGATTGAAAATAAGATTTGTTATAGTTCCAACAATAGTTCGGGGAGTTTTCGA
>DJZY01000077.1 GCA_002450655.1 Gammaproteobacteria bacterium UBA6940
ACAAGTTTTGGGGGGCACTTCACTCAGCCATGCTTTTTTTTGTGCGTTATTTAACACGAGGGTACAACTAAAACCAGGATATCAGTCAAACCAGATTAAACTTGCCATTCTGAAAGGCGTTTTATTTCTTCTGTAACTTGGCCAGTCTTCTGCTTGGTAAGTGCAGATATCACTCACATAAATACTCTCTTGGTTTACACCCTGCTCTTCTAATTTCAGCTGAGCAATACCAGGTAAATCTGCAAGCCACTTCTGTTGACCATCTTTAATACCGTTATCGACAAAGAATGAAGCATAGCGCCCTTGCTGACCACCAAAGGCATTTAAGACATCATCACCGACTTCAAACATAGCCTGCTTAATAGATGGCCCAATCACAACCGCAACATTGAGATCAGAAAATGCAGCTAATGCTTTTTCAACAATACCATCAGCTAGTCCGCGCCAACCAGCATGCACAGCAGCAACTTGAGCACCATCTTTATGGCTAATCAAAAGCGGCAAGCAATCAGCTGTTAGTACAGCACAGACTTCTTTTTTACATGTTGTCGTAGATGCATCAAATGCTGCTTCATCAACAAGATGTTTATCAGCATCTAGATTCACAATATTTATTGTATGCTGCTGTGTTAACCACGCAATAGGATGAACCTTTGGAAAAGACGCTTGTAGATGCGCTCTCGCTTCTTGCACTTGTTCAGCTGCAGCACCAGTATGCCCAGCAAGGTTTAAACCTGATGCTTCTGCAAAAGTAACAAAGTGCACACGCACATTTTGAGGAAAGCCAACCTGGTGAGTATCAGGTGTTTGAAGAATACACTGCGAAGAAACAGCGCTTATTTTTTGATTAGAAACGGTACACACTCCACGTCATTACCTTGGACATATATTTCATACCAAAACGCACTGGTCCCGGAAGCTCTGCAGCACCAAGCTGATGAGCTGCATCACCGTGCTCTGCTTCATCAATACGCATTTGTGTAATAACGTCACGAGTTTCAGCATCAACATCAGGTAAGACTGCTAGATGAGAATCAAGATGAGCACACACTTGCTTTTCAGTTTCTTCTACAAAACCAAGGCTCCAACGATCACCACAAATACCTGCAGCAGCCCCCATCACAAACGAACCAGCATAAAAGACAGGATTCAAGACACTTGGCTTCGCACCTAAATTTTCAAGACGAGTTTCACACCAAGCAAGATGATCTTCCTCTTCTTGAGCAGCATGAATCATAGCTGCTGAGGTGCCTGCTGTTTTAGCAGTAAGCGCTTGGCCTTCATAAAGCGCTTGAGCACAAACTTCTCCTGTGTGATTAATTTTCATCAGGCCTACGACGTGTTGGCGTTCTTGAGGATTAAGTTCAGGGCTTAATGTTGCAACTGGATATTCTCGACGGGCTTGTACTGCTCCAGGGGTTAGCACTTTTAACGCTCGATCCATTTGCACACAGACTTTATCAAGAAAACGGCTAACAGCCATGACTACTCACCTCTTAAAAAATTAATCATACAACTTTAGGAAACCAATTAACCTGGTGGCCATGTTAGTGAACGACCAGCAAGGAAATGCAGGTGAACATGATACACAGTTTGACCAGCATCTGCATTGCAATTCATCACAACACGATAGCCTGGCTCATCAACACCAATTTCAGCAGCATACTCTTTTACACCAGCAAATAGAGCACCGAAGTGTTTGGCATTTTCTGGCGTTGCTTCATTGATTGTTGAAATATGATGCTTTGGAATAAACAAAATATGATGTGGTGCTTGAGGATTTAAGTCCTCAAATGCGTAAACGTTATCATTCTCATAGACTTTTTTGGAAGGAATATCGCCTTTGATAATCTTACAAAATAAACAATCACTCATATAAACCTCATTAAATCATATTCTTGCAACCTATTGCAGACTCTAGGTATACCATAAATACACCATTTTGTAGTGATCACACTAAATCTACAGCATTTTTTTTTACTTCAGGTATAATGTTCGGCATCTGTGGGTGAAGAAGATGCTAAATCACCATATGATACAAACATAAATTAACATATTAAGGTTTAGAAAAGATCACTATAAAATTAACTAGATCTTTCACAGTATCGAGTGCCAGATGTAGGGCATTCACAGAAAATCTTAATAACCAGAACTATAAATGGATAAGGTTCTGAAGGACAAGCAAGCTCGATGGATCGAACATCACTCCCATCTTACAACCAGCCTTGATACCCTTTCAGAAAATACCCACACAACCGCACACTTAAAGTGTGTACAAACAATCATAATAACTATTGAATAAACCACATCTATGACCAATGCACTCCCAATTTTGGCACATAAACCATTGTTGGAATTGAATATCACACGTTAATGTGCTATTGATCAAATTAAAGATGGAAAAAACTGAGACCCTGTGAGGCACACCATAAAAGTAAAACGATTTTCAAAAAATAATTCTATGAATACACATCCAGAACTAGTCAGGCCAAATGCTATTGCAAAAAAAATAGTATCCTTGCTTGAAGAAGCGCAGAAGCCGCTTACATTTAAATTTATCCAAGACACAATTGAAGTTGATACAACCCGCCTTGAATCAACAATTAGTATGATGCTACAGGATGAGCAACTAAAATCACCTCGTAAAAGCACATATGAACTTACTGATTCCTACAAGGTTGTCACAGGTCGTGTTAAATCAAAACGCGAAGGCCATGGCATCCTAAAAACTGCATCTGGCCGTGAGGTTTCAATTTCACCGCGCCAAATGGACATGGCTTGGGACGGTGATCTACTTGAAGTTGAACTTGGTAGTAAAGTCTTTTTTGGCAAACCTGAAGGCATTATTCTTAATATTGTAGAAAGAGCTCACTCGCGCATCACTGGCCGATTTACCCTTTCTTCTGATGGCACAGGGCATATCCTTCCAGACAATCCAAAATTGCAGTCCATTTTAATTCCTGATCATAAAAAAGCCCGTGCGAAAAACAATGATCACATTGTTGTTGAGATTACGCAGTACCCTGAGTCTCATATGCCAGCTCATGGCAAAATTATTGAGAACTTTGGCCAAGCAGATAATCCGTACGTACAAACACAGCTTGCAATCACCAAGCATCACTTACCCTTTGAGTTTTCGAAAGAAGTGCAACAACAAGCTCAAGCACTGC
Source organism: Gammaproteobacteria bacterium UBA6940 (assembly GCA_002450655.1). Taxonomy (GTDB): domain Bacteria; phylum Pseudomonadota; class Gammaproteobacteria; order Pseudomonadales; family UBA6940; genus UBA6940. The sequence goes on from DJZY01000077.1 coordinate 3,171, forward strand.
AACGCCCTACTGAAGATGACACACTCACGCGAGTGGATTTGCGCGAACTGCCTCTTATGACAATTGATGGCGAGTCTGCTCGCGACTTCGACGATGCAGTTTTTGCTTGCAGAAAACCTCGTGGAGGCTGGAGACTCTGGGTTGCTATTGCTGATGTTTCCCACTACGTACCAAAAGATTCACCTCTTGATTTAGAAGCAAGAGATCGTGGCACATCTGTATACTTTCCACATAAAGTGATCCCAATGCTGCCAGAAGCATTATCAAACGATCTATGCTCTTTGAAACCTCATGTGGATCGACTTGCCCTTATTTGCGAAATGGCAGTAAGTGCCAGCGGCAAAGTCACAAAGTATGTGTTCTATGAAGGTATTATTCGCTCTCATGCACGACTTACATATAATCAAGTTGGTGCTTTCCTCTCTGGTACTGAATACGAAAACAGAGATCAAAAAACAATTGGCGAAGAATACCCAAATCTTTGCGAACCACTTTTAGATCTTTATGAGGTTTATCAAAAACTGTTTGAGGCTCGTCGTGAACGTGGTGCCCTTGAGTTCAGCACAACAGAAACAGAATTTAAATTTGATTTTGATGGTCATATTGAAGATGTAGTACCTGTTTACCGAAACGATGCTCATAAACTTGTTGAAGAAATTATGCTTGCAGCCAACGTTTGTGCAGCTAAAGTCATCGAAAAGCATGAGATTCCAAGTTTCTATAGAAACCATGAGCCGCCAGTTGCTGATCGCCTTGAAAGTTTAGTGTCATCACTACAAGCTTTTGGTGTTAAACCTAGCTTTAGCAATGCGCCTGAACCAAAAGACTTTATGCACTTTTTGGAGCAAGTAGAAGCTCGCCCTGATGGTCATATTCTACAAACACTTATGCTTCGCTCACTCAGCCAAGCAAAATACGAAACGGAATGTAAAGGCCACTTTGGTTTGGCTTACCAAACATATACGCATTTTACATCACCAATTCGTCGCTACCCTGACCTCGTAGTTCACAGAACGATTCGCTATTTAATTCGCAATCAAAAAGGCAATCACTTACATCGAGTAAAAGGCGCTAAGAAACTTCGTAAGCCAGAATGGATTTTCGAAAAGCAAAACGTTTTAGAAGATGTTGCTAAACACAGCTCTGAATGTGAGCGTCGTGCAGACGATGCAACACGAGATGTTGTTGCATGGCTCAAATGCGCTTATATGAAACAGCATTTGGGTTCAATGCATGATGGTCAAATTAGTGGTGTAACGCACTTTGGTTTATTTGTGACTATCAATGAGCTTATGATTGATGGCCTAATACATATATCAAACCTTGACCACGACTATTACACCTACGACGAAAGTACGGCTCGCCTGGTTGGAGAACGCTCTGGTTTCGTGTATAAGATAGGCGATCCAATTCGCATCAAAGTCGCACAGGTTTCTTTAGAAGATCGTAAAATTGATTTTTTACCTGCAAAAACGCAGCAAAGCTCTTCATCCAGAAAGAAATCGAAGAAACGTAAGAAGTAGGTTTTTTAATGGAAACAAGTCAAGTTTACGGTATTCATGCCGCCAATAAAGTGATACAGCATCACGCAGAAAAGATTCAAGCAGCATTTGTCAGCGAAGGTGCTGACTCTGCACGAATTAATCCAATTCTAAACGAGCTTGAAAAGCTTGGCGTGAGCATTAACCGCATCAAAAAAGATAAGCTGACAGAAAAAGCGCAATCACCTCAACACCAAGGCATTTTACTTGTGATTAAATCTCAAGCTGTCGGCACTGAGAATGATCTTTTTGATGTTGTTGAAGACATGAAGCCTGGCTACTTCCTGATTCTTGATACAGTTGAAGACCCACGCAACCTAGGCGCCTGTATTCGTACAGCAGAAAGCCTTGGTGCTCTTGGCGTTATTATTCCTAAAGATAAATCTGCCAGCGTCACACCTGTTGTTAAAAAAGTTGCATGTGGAGCTGCTGAAATTCTACCAATTTATCAAGTGACAAACCTTGCTCGTACATTAAAAACAATGCAAGAGTATGGCTACTGGATTTATGGCACAGGCTGGGGAGAAAAAAGCCAAGACCTATACGACACAACCTTCCCACAGCACTTCGCAGTTGTGATGGGCTCTGAAGGTAAAGGTTTACGTCAGCTTACTGCCAAAACCTGTGATCAACTTATTACAATTCCGATGCCAGGTTTAACCGAAAGCTTAAACGTAAGTGTTGCTGCCGGTATCATGTGTGCTGAAATTGTACGTCAAGGAATTAAAGGTGCTAAAGCTTAATCGCCTTATTAAATACTATTCAATGCCAAGCACTAGGCTTGGCATTGCTTTATGTACATCCATCTTATCTCCTATTGTCTTTGCTAATGATGGGCCACAAGCACCTCACAATGCAGAGATGGAAAAAACAGAGCCACTCTCCCCCAGCGAAGAAGTTGTTATTGAGTCATTCGACAATATTATCCAAGAAATGCCAAAAATGGCACTTGGTGCGCGTGTTGGTAGTGTTGGCTGGGGGCTTGAGTACACAACCAAAATAAGTAAACCTTTTTACCTACGACTTGTCTGGCAAACATTAGCACCAGGGGATTTCGATTTAGAAACTGGCGATATAGAGCTTGATCCAGCAGCAAGCATTTCAAATTATAATGCCGACGGTCACTTCCGTTCCACTGGACTTATTACAGACTGGTATCCTTGGGACTCTTCCATTCGCTTTTCATTTGGCATATTAAGAAACTCCAGTGAGTTTTTTATTGATGAATCCACGGACACAACCGAACCACTTAATCGCTATCAAGCAGACTATGGCAAGCTTGCTTATTTCTTTGGAACCGGCTGGGCTGCACGTCAAAACTTGCATCAATTTTCGTTAACCATTGATGTTGGGCTTCTTGCACAACAACCAGCAAAAGTGCGATGGCTTTCTGATAATCAAGTTAGAACTGATGAGCAAATACAACGAATTTGGTCTGAAAAGGCTGCAATCACAAAAGAAATGGATGACTACAAAGTACTTCCTTTTGTCATGATTGGCTTAAATTATCAAATATATTAAGCCATTATTAAAACGCCTCTTCACTTATATATCTCTTAGGAAACATCCCTAATATCTATTCAAAATAAGTGTCAAAATTTTTTTTCCGTTTATGTAACAAGCGCGAGCAATATCGATTTTTTAAATGTATTCTATCTCTCGAATATAAAAAAACGTGGAACTACTCAGTCACAGATTAAATAAGTGACTTATAAAAAAATAACAAGTAGCTCTGGAGATTGAAAATGACACTTGCACTAGAACCAAAATATGCAACTTGTAATGACCCTCGTCATACAGCATTTCAAACTCCATCACAAAAGCTTAATAACTGTTATCTCGCAGACATTCAGGCCCATAAATACACAGGTGTTGTTAATGTCGTGAAATTAACAAATGATACCTTAAGGCTTGCATACGAAACCTCAGACCGCTCTTCTTGTGGTCAGCGACTGAACGGACACTGTCATCTCGGCAAAGTTAATGGTGTTCAACAGAAAGTAAAGTGTGCGGGCCAATGGCACTTTGTTAGAGGCGATTTAAAAATCATGACGCCAAGCACTGGAACATATCGTCCATGTGGAGAAATTGGCGAATGTGATGAGGCAACTGAGCACCGAGATAACATGCATCAAGCCGCACTTGATCTACTTGGCCCTGGCGGTATGAAAGGCGTTGAATATAGATCTTCCCATGAAGGTCAGACGTACATAACCCGCTACTAGCCCTTGGCCCTGTCCTAGGGCATTCAAAAAAATAAACACTTGAAGCCATACAAAGCGCTTAGGCGGCAACCTTTTGCTTTGTATGGCTTCAAGGGAAATAATAGATATCCCCCTAAAAAATCATTTCTTTAAATACGATACTTTGATAACCAGTGAGCATAGGGCGCTGGTAGAGTCCAAGCTGGGTCTTTTACACCAAGTGCTTGTGCTGCTTCATAGGGCCAGTGTGGGTTTGAAAGTATTGAGCGCCCAATCATAACAAGATCCATATCATTATTATGCACTGCACTTTCTGCTAAATGTGGTAAACCAAATCCCCATGCTGATGCAACAGGCAGACCTGTTTGCTCTTTGATGTATTTGGAGTAAGGCGCCATAAAAGCAGGCCCCCAAGGAATATTAGAATTCGGTGTTGAAAAGCCCATACTCACACTCACAAAATCTACACCAAGCTCTTTTGCTTTATTAAGGAAATAAACAGCGCTTTCTAAAGTCTCTTGATCTTTATCATCAAACTCAAGCACACCAAATCGAATAGTAAATGGAAGGTTTTGCGGCCAAACGTCTCGTACAGCTTGAATTGTTTCAAGTAAAAAGCGACAACGGTTTTCCACTGAACCACCGTATTCATCAGTTCTATGGTTTGTGTGACGTGAAAAGAAACTTTGAGCTAAATAACCATGGGCAAAGTGAAGCTCTAACCATTCATATCCAGCATCAAGAGAACGCTGTGCTGCTGCAACAAAATCAGCTTTAACTCGCTGAATATCGTCTTTTGTCATTTCTTGTGGTACTCGATTAAGAGCATCAGTACCGAAAGCAACTGCAGATGGTGCAATTGTTTGCCATGATTTCGGATCACTATCAGGGATATGATCATCGCCTTCCCAAGGCTTATTGGCACTGGCTTTCATACCTGCATGGGCAATTTGAATACCTGCCACCGCACCTGCATCTTTAATATTTTTAGTGATTATTTTATGTTGCGCTTGCTGCTCCTCATTCCAAATACCTAAGCAAGCTGGTGATATTCGGCCTTCAGGGGCAACACCTGTTGCTTCGACAATAACCAGACCAGCGCCACCACGGGCAATAGTCGCATAATGAGAGAAGTGCCAATCATTTGGCACACCATTCTCGGCAGAGTATTGGCACATTGGTGGAACAGCGATTCTATTGCGCAGTTTTACGTCTTTAAGCTCATATGGAGTAAATAGTGATGACATCATAAACCTCATGTTTCGTTCAATTTATCTTGTATACAAGGTATAAACTGAAATAAAATAAAAAACAAATAATAGATTTTACATCAATCCATAAATATATTTATAGAACATAAGTGCTTGAGGTTCCTATGCAACTTGAATATTTAAGAAGCTTCTTAGAGGTATACAGAACAGGCTCAATGACTGCAGCAGCTCGGAATCTCAACATGACGCAACCTGCTATTTCAAGCCAAATAAAATCCCTAGAGGCAAGCTTAGAAAAACCTTTATTTCAAAGAGTTGGTCGTGGAATCCAAGCAACGCCTATTGCTATTGAACTTGCCCACTCTATCTCTTCACCACTTGATAGTCTTGCCACCACCCTCGGCTTACTTAAGGCGCGATCAAATCAAATAGAAGGCACTGTCTACATTGCTGGCCCTGGTGAGTTTATGCATTATGCAGCGGCCCGTATATTAGCTGGGCTAATGCCATTAAACATTAAACTCCGTCTACAAACTGGCAACCGTAAATTTTTAATTGATCAGCTGGAATCAGGTGAAGCAGATATCGTATTTCTTGCAGCACAGCATAAACCTGAACAATTCGAATATCATTCAATCGCATGCGAACAGCTTATTCCTGTTGCATCCCCAGAGTGGGCCAACATGCATTTTAATAGCTGTAGAAAAGTTGAAGATCTTATCACTAAACCTATCATGGCTTATGATGAAGAGCTCTCATTAGCGCAAAGATACTTTAATGCAACAATACAGCAGTCTTGTATAACCTCCCCTGTCGCATGTGTCCCAGATTTACGCATTGTTTTAGAGCTTCTTTATCAGCATCAAGGCTATGCAGTCTTACCTGATTACCTCTGTCAGAAACCCATTGAGCAAAAACGTTTAGTGCAATTAATCGATCATCCTTTAGCCCCTAAGAACTGCGTACATATGGCATGGCAAAAACAAAAGATGCGTGATTCAAGAGTCTACTTTGTGAAAGATTACCTTGAAAAAGCATTTCAACAAAAAATATAAAGGAATTGAACATGTGCTTTTCAGTAGAGCTTATTAAAAGCAGACAGCGCCTTGAACAGTCTTTAAATGCAAAGAGGCATATTCCTGCATTTGCTCAGTTTCAGTCTTATTTATCACTCCAAAAGACACCTGAAGGGCAGGAAAAAATTAAAAAGAGTTTAAATTTGAAGAGAAAAAATAAAAATCACTTTATAGTACCAGCTGAAGATTTTCGAGTATTCCCGAACTTTTATGCGCCAGTCGTCACTCAAGAAAACAACCAGCGTGTTTATCAACCTATGCGGTATCGACTTCGTCCGCAAAGCTCAGCGGAAGAAGTACCTTCACAATACAATCTTTTTAATGCTCGATTAGACTCACTGGAAACCCGACAGTCGTGGATACCTTTGTTTGGGAGACAACATGGTATTCTTCCATTTCGAGCTTTTTATGAGTGGGTGGAGCGAAATGGACGTAAACAACTTATTCGAATCACTGAACATAACGGCGATCGCCTGCTTTATGCCCCATGCTTATACGATATTTGGCAATCGCCAGATCGAGAGTTTGTCATCCGATCATTTGCGATTATAACCACTGACCCAACACCTGAAGTCCTCGAAATGGGGCATGATCGCAGCCCTATTATCCTTGAAGAAGATGCAATCGACGATTGGTTAACACCAGATCAATTTAATAAGGAAGAGCTGTATTGCATTTTAAATCAACGAAGACCTGTTACTTTTACCTGCACAGATGCGCATAACTTATTGAGCCCTAAGAATGATGTAACGCTTTAGACGTTAAGAGAGGTAACTCGTTGAACATGAGGTGCTCTAAACTCAAATCATCAAAAACAGCGCTATCCTGATCAAGAATATCATCTAAGAGCTTGTCTATCTTATTGAGTTCATTTCTTTCACACATATCGTGTTGCATTAGAGCTGAGTTTTGTGATGAGTTAAAGACACTTGTATAACCATTACTTGTCTGAAGATAGATATCCTTATCTAAAAGAGTCAGGCTCAAATGCGAAGCTACTTTATCACTTCCAGTAAACATGACAGAAGATACGTTAGCATTATGAGCTAACATTTCTGCTTGCTCAGTATCGCAGCTAATGACCTGCAGAGCCTGAGCAGGGAGTGGTGTTTTTACCAATATAGATGCTAAAAATAAAGCCGTTAAAGGTGATTTTGAGGAAGGCTTTAAAATAACTGAATGGCCCTGAATCAACTCTTTGCAGATATTATCCAGTATTTGATCAAGGGGTAAACTAAATGGAGAAATGATTAAAACAGTTTTTCCTTCCCCACTACTAGGAATAGCACTGCTGGTTAGGTTAGTAAGTACATTAACACCTCGGTCGACCTCAACATTTGCATAGCCCTCAGGCTTACCGGTTTCTGTGACAATAATATCAATTAGCTCATTCTTTTGTGCGGCAAGTTGGTTGGCAAATTCAAACACTCCATACTCAAGTGTCTTTTGATCAAGTCGTGATAGAGCTATCCTACCCTCTTTTGCTGACTCAAGTGCTGATTCTATCTGGACAGCACTTGCCTTATACATTTCAGCGATGAGATTTCCATTATGCTTGTGTCGAACACTCAAAAGGTTTTCGGATTGACCATGTTGAAATTGACCTTGAATAAAGCAGCCTTTGACTTGAGGTTTTTTCAGCATGATATTCCATCCATATAATCATAAAATTTTCGACTTATACTAGTATTAACAGCTGAAGCGTGGATACATCGTGACTATTTTTTAAACAATTCAAATTAATTTTATTCACATTTTTATCATATAAAGCTACTGTAAAAAGCTTTCACATAAAGAGCACACTTATTGGAAGCTGGTTTAGATCTTATAAAAATGCACATTGGAGGCACCTACATGCAACGCTCATGGCAATTTATTTCACTGTTATTAATTTCAATAATGACTTTAACAGGCTGTCAAAGCACTTATTACTCTGCAATGGAAAAAATTGGTTTCGAAAAAAGAGATATTCTCTACAGCCGAGTTAAAGATGCAAAAGAATCCCAAAAAGACGCACAGAAAGAATTTGAATCAGCTTACGAAGAGTTTTCTGCACTTATTAATTTTGATGGCGGCGACCTCGAGAAAACATATAACAGACTGAAAAAAAGATATGATAATGCTGTCGAAACAGCTGAAAATGTAACGGAGAAGCGCCAAAAAGTTGAATCTGTTGGCAAGGCTCTTTTCAATGAATGGAGTGACGAAATTGAGCTGTATTCGAACCAAACACTGAAGCAACGCAGCCAAAATCAGCTCCGAGCGACACAAGCACAATTTGCTCGCCTTGTGAGCCATTTAAAAAATGCTGAATCTAAAATCCAACCTGTTCTTAGCCCATTTCAAGACCGTGTTTTATTCCTAAAGCACAACCTAAATGCTCAAGCAGTCAACGCAATGAAGCAGGACAATATACAAATGCAGCGTAATATTCGTTCTTTAATTACAGATATGCAAGCTGCAATTAAAGAAGCAGATGATTTTATTGCAACAATGGATCAACAATAATTGTATTGAACTAATAAACTAAGGGCAGTATTACTGCCCTTTTTCTTGAATTAAGCTATAAATTCTATACACATATATTGTCTGTAAAATACCACCAAACCCTGCAAGTACACTGATCACAAATTGAATTGTTGTTGTCATTCCTTCAGATACAACTGACTGTAATACTTGTCCTATCAAAGATAAACTGAATATAACAGCAAGGTATAACACAAGATGCCCCATAATAAGGGTAAAAACATAACCTTGTGCATGCTTCCAGCTTGCTTTAAGCCCATCAATAATATCCATACCAGTGGTTGCACAAAAATATGGTGCCAAACTCAGTCTATGGTGAATATAAAGCCCAAGACCAAATAAAACAGATACAATTAGAGAGCCACCTAACTGGGCAAGACCAAGCGCATGCAAAATACCATAACCGCCTGCAAACATGAGTAACAACCCACCCCATACGAGCAAGTAGATCCCAAGTAGTCGCCCCCATAAAGCAGAAGCTCTTGAGTGCAATTTATTCGTCTCAACGTCTTCCGCAGCAAAAACTGAGCGAACATAATGAATCACAATCGCTGTTGGATATAAGCCCCCAAGTAAATAAACAACAAACAGCACAACCCCCATGGCCGAAAGAGGCTCTAATTCAACCTGCTTCACCTGAGTATCAGGATTCGTCGTTTCTATTGATACTCGATCAGCATCTGCAGCCTGCTGACGCTCCATAGCACTCATTGGTTGAGCTTCATCTTTAGATTCAGTTTTATCTGATGCTGTCACAGTTTGTTTGTAATCCTGCACTGCGGCTGACTGGCTCATCATATTCATTGCAAAGGTGTTGGCACCAGACATTTCAAATATCAACACCAAAACAAATAACATTGGCGTTATTGTTTTAAAGAAGAACCCTCGATGACGCCAAGCAAAGCCCAGTACATCTTTTACTAATGAAAAAACCATGTAGAACAATCCTTAAAAGCCCAAATTGTTAGCTATTTTAACTGAAACGTACATAAATTTGGCTTCAATTTAAAGACTTTCTACTACATAAGCCCATTTCAGATTAAATAATTCAATAGTTAAGTAGTATTTTGTCATTCTCTAGCTAACAGATTTGCCATTACTGCTTTTGTGCCACTAGACTTAAAATTAAAGAGGCATAAAGATATCAGCCTTACATCAAGCAAGAGGACAACAAAGCTTGATCGGTTAGCAAGGATGTGGGCCCAAGAGGTAAACACATCGGGCCGTACATCTATAACAAAGTGAGGTAGTTAGTATCCATGTTAATGAGGCATCTAAAACAAAGCTCAAATTCTAATGTGTATGACTTATTCTCTGGTCGCCCACTCTATGACGCTAAAAAACGTATTGTTCGTGTAGCTCCAGAGCTTGATGGTCTTGAGATGTTGTACTCAAATGACACAGCACCATCACGCCTCTATTCTCTCAAAATTGTTTGCTGGGGCTTAAGAGAGAATGGTGAAGTTGTTGGCTTCGTGCCATGGCTGGATGATATTGTGCCCTGCACAGAGATTAACGACCCGCTTAATGGTCGATGGGAAGGCTATCGTGACCCAGGTATTGATGAGATATTTTATACAGCTCCTGCTCACAAGGCATTAGAACTGCAAACGGCTCTTGAATACTATGATTACGATATTGACCACCCAACAGATATTATTCAAGAGATTCCAGACACTATAGGAACTCATGCAGTATTTACTCATGATGGCTTCCATAGTTTTGCACTCTTCGAAGTTTTAAGTTGGCGCTTGCTTGCCAATGGCCAAATTTATGGCATGGTAGTAGATGAAAGCAAAGTTGAGATGACGCCAATTCTACCTGGTGACCCTTGTCTTTTTGGTGCACAGGATCATAAAGAATTTAGGTACTTCTTCCAGCACAGAATTGCCAACAAGATTAAACAGCAAGATCCTGAAGCATTAGCTGCAATATCTGTACTGATTGAGCAAAGGGGTAATAAACAAAAGAACTTAGATAGCCAAGCAGATAGTTAAAAGTCTATTCAACAAAAAAGGAGCTTTAAAAGCTCCTTTTTTGTTATTCGTGGTCTAATAACGCCGTGAGCTAGACATTAAGCAGACCCTTTCTCCAATATAAATACATACAAGGCTGTATGCTCAGCCATACCTGTATCAACAGCTTGATTATGCAGCATTTTATGATTTGAAAAACGACAAAAGCTCGCAAAATCTCTTTCAGTCGAAGGGTCTGTCGCAAATACAATAAATTGTGCACCGCTTGCTGCGGTTCTAAATGCCTGACGTAACATCATCAATGGCTCAGGACATTTTAAGGAAATTAAATTTACAACTTGTCCTTTTTCAATTTCAGCTGTAAATCCCTGCGTATCTAAATCTTTTAAAATAAGATCAATAGTGTCATTAAAATCTTGAGTAACCATTTTTCAAATTTATACCTTGTCTTTAATCATACATAGATGTTGCTTACGCAATACGTTATACCATTTAACAGCCATTCAAACACTTACCCAAAGTATTGACTAAAACAACCCAAATAAATTGTTTTAATTACCCACCTGCAACATACAGCGCCCATCCCTAGGGGCTAACCTAATATTAATACTATTAAAACAGTATCAATTTCAGGAACGAAATATCTCAATATATTAACTCATCGATATTGAGATGAATGCAGTAAGCACATTAGCAATCGAGGTCTTTAGATGTTGTTAGTAGACCATAAAAACCCAGTCATTAAATTAACACTGATATGTGCACTTGGCGTTGCCTTCGTTATTGGTGCCATCAAAACTGGACACATTTCCCTGAGTGAATCTCAAGAGACTTCGCAAAAATCAACTAACACCATAGTACCAGCTTACAGAGGTCACTCACAGGCCTTTCGAAACCCTGTTACAGGCGCATTTGAACATAGACCTGCAGAAAGCACATCAAGCACGACAATAGCCTCTACATCATCTGTCCTGATGTCCTCACGGGCTTTGGTTGCAAGCAATATTGCAGCAGGCGTAGTTGAGGAATTTAATGGCGCACAAGTCATTGCAATGCCTGCACGCATGAAAACACACCTGGTTGCAACTCGCACACCAGAAGGTATGGAAGTTCATCATGAAACAGTGAATGCAAGTATATCGAACAAGGATGATCAATAAGAATGAAAAAAGCATCTCTCATAGTACTTCTCAGCGCTCTATTCCCTCTTGCTGCATTTGCTCAAGTGGACTTTATTATTGAATATGAAGATGCTCAAGGTTATGGCTTCTATGATACAACTCCAGTAAGCCCAATCGGAGGCAACACTGGCACGACCTTTGGCGAGCAAAGACGCATTGCTTTTGAAAAAGCAATTGAAACATATGAACACAGTTTTACAAGCAATATCCCTATTCACGTACAGGCTCACTTTGCAAACAATGGAGGAACTACCTATAGCGCGGTACTCGCAAGTGCAGGCCCTGAATGGTTTTTATTTAATTTTAGAAATGCACCATTACAAAATATTGCCTACCCATCAGCCCTCGCCAATAAAATAAGCGGCCTTGATTTATCTGACTCAAGTCAAGGCATTGCAGATATAGACGTAGAAATCAATGTAGATGTAGATGGTGCAGCCCTTGGCAGTTCATCATTTTATTATGGTCTTGATGGCCAATCAGATTACTATGACTTGGATTTTATGACGGTTATTTCTCATGAACTTATGCATGGTCTGGGATTTTTGTCAGTAATAGATCCAACAACAGGCCATAAATTTGGATGTGGAAGCGGTTGCAGTCGAAATGATATTGGTGATGTGTTTTCAACACAACTTGCCAGAGTTGTTGATAATACGCCCATACCACTTCTTTCAATGAGTCAAAGTGATAGACGCGCTGCGGCAACAGCGACTGGTGAAGTGGTATGGGCAGGCTCAATAGCTGAGCCTGTCGCCCAAACATTATTCAATGGCACAAATCAAGGCTACCCGTTAATTTATACACCATCACCTGCAGAGTATGGCTCAAGCTTGTCTCATACTGCTTTTGAAATAAATCCAACTGCAATAATGCAGCCTGCTTATTCAGGTGCATTAGAAACCTCAGCGATTAACCTTGCAATGCTTGCCGATATTGGCTGGGGCGCTCAAGTTGCAGACCTTGAAGTACATCTTTTTGAATCAAATGATGGTAGCGGACTTTTTACAGCGATTGTGTCCAACAATAGCTCATCAACAATCAACCAGGTCACTCTCGATTTATCGACTAACAATGGCAATATTGTTCCAGCTACAAGCTCAAACTGCAGTGTGTCTGGCACCAGAACAACTTGCACTCTCGGCTCCTTAGGGAGTGAACAGCTTATGAGTTTTGATTTTAACGTGACAGGTTATTCAGGCTTAGCGGAGATATCTGCAACACTAGATGCTGATATTGTTGAACTGAATGCTAATAATAATATTGCTGTAGGATATGTGAGTGCATCTTCTGAGTCATCCAGTGGTACAAGTGATACTTCTGAGCGCTCCTTAAATACAGGACAATCAGAAAGTAGTACATCGACAACTCAAACAAGTGAGCCTAGGGTTATTACCGAAAGTGGTGGTGGCTCACTTAATATTGCATTCTTGGTTGCTCTACTCCTCATGTTAGGCGTAAAACAACACAAAGCTGCTTATGCTCTTGCTTTAAGCCGTAACAGCAAGAATCTTATCAAGTAGCGCTTTTTGCTCAGCTGATGGTTGTACACTTTGCAACGCCATCAGTTGAGACATATCGCCCTCAACCTTAATTTGGCCTGCCATAAAACCTTGCATTGCAGCCATCTGGTCAGACTCAATAAAGATTTTGCGTGCAAGCTCTGCTGGTAGCATCATCTTGACGCTTGCATCCGGTTGAAACCCCTTAACAAGCTTGCCTTCATTCATACTCATCGCCACTTCATGATCACTATCATTAACAGCTAAATTAAGTTTTAATTCTTGCAATGTTGAAGGTGCATTAATATCACCTGCTTCTGCATTTAAACGATCAACTTCTGAAAACCATTCTTCTGAAAGAAATTTTTGAGCCATTTTGAATCCCCTTTCTGACTATTTATGACCTGTATCATTTTAGATTAACTAAAAGGGTTAGACCTCACAAACTAAAAAAATTACTCTTGGGTCACCCTCCTTTTTTAGGGACAAGTTGCCAGCATAATAATTCAAAAAAAATATGGATTAATTTAGAATTTAAATTGAGATTCCAACCACATTGTTTTAAAATTTGGAGACGAAGCAACACCCAAATGTATAAGCACACTTATTAAACCCAAGGAAACCTGTTTTGTTCAAAAAAATTCTATTGATAGCACTTTCACTATCAACAACAGGTTTCACACAAATAGCGTTAGCATCTAATTCAGAAAAAAAAGCAGACACGCGAGAAGAAGATACCCCCAAACCAACACCTAAGCACTGTCTTAAACCAGAAAACGATTTAAATAAGCTTGATCAAACCTCTTGGTTTGATAAAACTCACGCTAAAGTTTCAGTGGGTTTATGCAGGCAAGTCAATAATATTGATGGCTTTTTTGGTCAAATAAGTGAAGATGAGAATGCCCAAGGCTTTTTAAGAATTCGAAACGGCATTCAATGGCTGCAATTAGATGAAAATACTGTTGAATATCAACCAAGTATCAAGGCCAGGGTTCGTCTTCCAAATATTAGTAAAAAACTGCATCTCCTCATTACTGATGATGACGAAGAGCGTAATACAATCCCCTCATCTAAAAACTACGCCAATAAATCTTTATCAAAAGAAACCTCTCGTCTAGGTAAGCTTCTAGGTATTGATGATGCCGATCCAGTTGATTATGACTTTGATGTTGGTTTTAAATCAGATGATGGTCCTCGACTGTTTACAAGGGCCCGAGCTACCTTTCAGCTATGGCCAAGCGCAGATTCAAACTTACGTTTAAGCCAATCGGTATTCTGGCTGGATGGCCTTGGTTATGGTGAAGAGACATTACTGGAATATAACCAAACACTTTCAGATATCACCCTGTTTCGCTGGGTAACAGCGGCCGAGTATTCAGAAGAAACAGAAGGTTTAAGGCTTGAGCAAAACCTTATCTTTTTCCAACAACTGGACCAAAAACGTGGCTTGTCATACAGGATGCAAATGCTTGGCCACACCCGCCCAACCCTAAATGTGGTGGAATATGGCTTTCATATCCTTTACAGACGTAACTTTCTTAAGCCATGGCTCTACTATGAGCTAGAACCAAGTGTATATTGGCCATTGGAAATTGAAAGAGATATGGCTTTAAGAATGGTGTTTAGAGTTGAAGTGCAGCTTGGGCAGCAAATTAAATAGCCGCTCTAGCACTAGTGACGAGCAATACACACTCGATTACGGCCTCCACGCTTGGCATCATAAAGAGCTTCATCAGCACTGACCGTAATAAAATTTTGATTTTGCTCCGTTAACTCAGCAATTCCGCAGCTTAATGTGGAGGTAAATTCACCTTTAGATGAATGATATCGAAACTTAGAATATTGCTCACGAATATCATTTAAAAAGACTTTTGCATCCTCAACAGTTGTATTAGTTAATACAATTGCAAACTCTTCACCACCATAGCGACCAACAAAGTCAGACTTACGCAAACGTTGTTTTAGAAACATCGCAAGTCGCTTGATAACTCTATCTCCTTCCGGATGACCATAAGTATCGTTAACACTCTTAAAGTGATCTATATCCACCATCGCAAAACACAGTGGTGTACCAGAGCTAAGCGCTTTATCGATCTCTTGGTGAAGATGCTTTAAAATACGGGTATGATTCAATAAGCCTGTTAAAGAGTCTCTGTGCATTAAGGTCACAAGTTCGCGGGCTCTTCTGCCACGGGCTTTAATTTCTGCTACGAGGTACTTCGCTTCTTCAGATTTACTAATAAAATCATCGGCACCAAACCCCATCGCAGAGACTTGCTTTTCTTTGTCTTCTTCCGCTGATAAGAACACAATTGGAATATGGTGATACTCTTCAAGCTGTCGAATCACCTGAGCAAGCTCAGTTCCCATACAGCTTGGCATATACATATCAAGAAGAATAATTTCAGGGTTTACTGTTTCAATTGTATCCATGATCAACAATGGATCATTAATGACTTCAGTAATTAAACCACCTTGATTTAATGCTCTTTGGGTTGCAAGGCCTTGGCTGCGAGAATCATCAACAATAAGGACACGATAAGGTGCTGGAGGCATAAGTTGAGTAAGCTCTTCAAGCTCCTCAACGACTCGACCAACATCAAGCTGAGAAGTATGAAAAAAGCGACCACCCGTCCGTGTTGCCATAAGACGTGTAAAAATATTGGCGGCTTTTTCAGAAAAAACAATACACTCAACTGGATGCTCGTATTGGGCTTGGGCTTTTTTGAGCGCTTCAAGACCTGCCAGTTCACGGTCTTTTACTTCGAGCCCTTCCGTATCTTTTGAAAAGGCAACGTCCATAATGACACATGCTGGTCTTCTAGATTTCATTTCAGACTCAAATTCATAGAGCGTTGTTGTGACCAAAACACGAAAACCAAAAAACTCAAGCTGTTCAGAAAGTTTGAAAGCTTCCTCGATATTATGCATTGCAATATAAACAGGCTTTTTCGGGTTTAATACATTCGCTGACTCATATTCTTCATTATCAGTACGACGTAATGCCAAATGGCTTAATTGGCCAATTAAATCAGTTAACTCATGCAGCACTTCTGGGTTTGGAGTTAACGTATCACTATCGACTAGATCAAGGCACTGCATAATCTGACGAGCAGCACGACGATGAGATTCTTCATTAAAATGTTGAGCAAAGCGAATTAAGGTTTGAATAGCATGCTTAAACTCATCAAGTCCCATCGTTGTCCATGGGCCATCATTTAATTGGCACCAAAGTCCAAGAATAACTCGCACTTGATTCGTCACACGCTTTGCAAAAAAGCGTCTGAGCTGCATTTGTTGCATCGTATTAGATCGCATTCTCGATCAAATCCTCAATTAAAACCTGTACAACTTGAGTTGATACTTTAAGTCTATATCAAAAAGTTCAACAACTTGATAAAGGTTTGTAACCCCCATCCCATCGAACACCTATAGCGGCTAAAAAGTTATCTATACTGCAAAATAGAGGCCAAAAAAAATATGTTTGAAAAAGATAAGGGTCTCTAAAAAATCAGTCTTTGTATAAAGTCTAGCGCTAACAATAACTTCCGGCAATAAAATGGACAACATTACTGTTGACAAACTTGGATGTAACACTTAATAAGAGGGTCCATCGTGACACTATTCAGACACTTGACTTGGCTGGTCCTATTTTTTTCTTTCTTAATTCAAGCAGGCAGTGCAAGCCTGTTTATATGGCATAGCCAAAGCACAATAAATGATAATAATCAAAATCAAGCGCATAATACTGCTGAGTTTCTTATTAATACTTTAGCCGTGAATGCACACCAGCAAGATCTCAATTATTTTATTGATCCAAATCAGCTACAACAGCTGACAGATCCTTTAATTGAGTCAGGCCAATACAAATCTATTGCGGTATTTCAAGGTGATCAAGTGCTCTATTCACAAGAGCTACCATTGATTATTGACGCTGTGCCTACTTGGTTCTCCAAGCGATTTGGTATTCAAAGCTCACCAATTAATATCAATAAAATGATTAACTCATCTGACATCCAAGTTGTTGTTGAGATGAACCAAGAAAAAACAAACTACAACCTGTTCCGCACTGTTAAAAATGCAGCGCAGTGGGTTCTTATTGGCATGATTGCAACAAGCATCGCCCTCTTCTATTCAATGAAAAAGCTGCTCTCACCACTGAATGAACTTGAAAAACATGCCAAAGCGATTAGTAATAGGCAGTTTGACCATATAATGCCTATTCCTCAAACAAGAGAATTACAACAAGTCGCTGTGGCAATGAATACTATGTCGAATAAACTGCATCAACTTTTCAATGAGCAACTTGATATTATTCAACATGCAAGAGCCCTTGCCTTTGAAGATCACCTCACTGGTCTCCCGAATAGCATTTCTTTTGAGAATGTTGTTCAGCTCATGCAAAATAATTATGAAGACCACAAGAATGGCTTTATTATTCTTTGCAAGCTTGATGGAATTACTAAAGAAAATAGAAAATCAGGTCGCCAAATCACAGATCAATTTATCAAAACATTTAGCCAAACTTGGCATGATGCCTGGAAGCTAAAAACAGACTCTTCGTTTGTTGCAAGATATAATAGCTCTGAGTTTTTGGCTTGGTTTGAAACGAAAAACTATGAAGATATTCATAGTGTTATTCAACAAATTCAAACTCGATTCAACGATCAAAAAAACCAACAAAAACAAGGTGCTTTTTTAAATATTCACATGAGCCTCTATTTCTTTGATAGCAGAAATCACGTTGATACTTGGGCAATGATTTATGATCGCCTCATTGGCAATGTACAATATGCTGTAGAGCAAAACAGCTTATGCATAGGGCCTGACTACAGATCAAATGCAATTACACCAGTGGAGTATGCAGCAAGTCATCATCAAAAGATATGCACAGGCGATGTGTGTTATAGCCAAAAAGAATGGAGTGAAATATTAACAAATGCAATTGCTGAAAAGAATATTATCTTAAAGTTCCAGCCAATTGCTTGCCTGCAAACAGATAATCATCAAAATATTCCATATTCTGAGTGTTTTATGCGTTTACCACATGATGGTCAACTTTATACCGGGGCAGAAATATGGCCCGTGATCGATGAGCTTGGGCTAACCTATGCATTTGATCGACTGATTATTCAAATGGCACTAGCGCATTTAAATGAAAACCCTTGTCATAAATTAAGCTTAAATATTTCAAACTCAACATTGGAAAACTCTGATTTTACAAATTGGTTAGAACAACTTTTGAAAAACTACCCTGATTTAATTGATTGTTTATCAATTGATGTTAAAGAGTCATTCTTAGAAAGCCCTAAAGCGATCAATACTCTTGTTGAGCTAAAAACAATGGGGATTAATTTAATTCTGGATCGTACAATTGCACATAAAAGCACTATTGATAACTTTG
Organism: Gammaproteobacteria bacterium UBA6940; assembly: GCA_002450655.1. Lineage (GTDB taxonomy): Bacteria > Pseudomonadota > Gammaproteobacteria > Pseudomonadales > UBA6940 > UBA6940. The sequence continues at coordinate 21,792 of DJZY01000077.1, forward strand.
TACGACTGCCAGTTTCAGCACTTAAAATTAATATCCAGTTTTTAAAGCAAGCGCAGCAAGTTCATAATGATAGCCAGGATCAAAACGACGATGAAGTGACACAGGCACAACATCAACATCTTTTCATTACGCATCTTATTACGCTTTGTCGATCTTGTGATGTTGCCATTATTATTGATGGCATTGAAACAGAACAAGACAGTGACCTTGCTTGGCAGTTCAAACCAACAGCAGCCCAAGGGTATTACCTCTGCACACCTTTGGACTCTTGCCAAGAATGCGATAACTGGCGTCAAGTACCTCACCATGACCAAAAGGCATCTTAGGCTAACTACATTAGAGACTTTGCCTCGCCTAGAGCACCGAGCTTATCGGTGCTTTTTCTTATTAAATCTCCCGAATCACCCTCTTCTCAATTTACCCTAGAGTTTTAAATCTAGATGGCGTATGATCTTTGTGACTGATGCGCCCAAATGCACCTCGCGTGTAGGGCTTTGCACGTCTTCTATATTCAAGAATGTGACAACACTTACAGAGGTATCCCATGTCTACTGATGTTTCTCAAAGAGTCCAGGCTGTTAAACCATCCCCAACTCTCGCAATCACTTCCAAAGCTGCAGAGCTTAAAGCAGCTGGCCGTGACGTTGTTGGTCTAGGTGCAGGCGAACCTGATTTCCCAACTCCAGCCCATATTTGTGAAGCAGCGATCAACGCGATTAACGAAGGTCAAACTCGTTATACAGCTGTTGACGGTACTCCAGCTCTTAAACAAGCAATTATCGACAAGTTCAAGCGTGATAATGGTTTAGAGTACAAGGCAGATCAAATTCTTGTTTCTGTTGGCGGCAAGCAAAGCTTCTTCAACCTCAGCATCGCTCTTCTTAATGATGGTGATGAAGTGATCATCCCTGCTCCATACTGGGTAAGCTACCCAGACATGGTTCTTCTTGGTGGTGGTAAGCCTGTGATCGTTGAAGCGTCTCAAGAACAAAACTTCAAAATTACACCAGAGCAATTAAAAGCAACAATCACTGAAAAAACAAAGCTTGTTGTGCTTAACAGCCCATCAAACCCAACTGGTGTTGCTTACACTCGTAAAGAACTTGAAGGTCTTGGTGAAGTTCTACGTCAACACCCAGGTGTTTACATCGCAACTGACGATATGTATGAGCACATCCTTTGGTCAAGCGAGCCTTTCTGCAACATCGTAATGGCATGCCCAGACCTGTTTGACCGTACATTCGTTCTTAACGGTGTTTCTAAAGCGTACAGCATGACTGGCTGGCGTATCGGCTACGCAGGTGGCCCAGCTGAAATCATCAAAGCAATGAAGAAAGTACAAGGTCAAAGTACATCTAACCCATGTTCAGTATCTCAAGCAGCTGCTGTTGCCGCTCTTAATGGCCCACAAGATTGCATCGCTGAAATGAACGTGTCTTTCAAAGATCGTCATGACAAAGTTCTTGCTCGTCTAAACGACATGGATGGTATTTCTTGCCTTCCAGCTGACGGTACTTTCTACCTATTCCCAAATGTAGAAGGCCTAATGAAGAAGCTTGGTTTTGAAAGCGACGTTGAGTTTGCTGCAGACCTTCTTGAAAAAGGCGAAGTTGCTTTAGTACCAGGCTCTGCCTTTGGTCTTAACGGTCACCTTCGTCTATCTTTTGCAACAAGCCAAGCTGCGCTTGATAAAGCACTAGATAAACTTCAAAAGTTCATTGATGCGCAAGCATAATTGAATGAGCTTGAAAAAAGGTGCTTCGGCACCTTTTTTTATGCCCGTTTTTTATACTCTTCATCTTAAAGTTACATAATTTGAAAGTGATTGGGCATCATTTTCAGCTATGATAGTTTCGTTAGCCTTAATGAATATAACCATCTTAAGGGCGTCTTAAGGATAAGAGCCTATGGTCAAACAATTAAACGTTTATCCGCATTGCTAGAATGACATACCTACTAGCATTTAGGCATAATATAAACTATTGACAGATAAACACTTACGAGACCAAACACATATGGATATGGAATAACAACAATGCTAGAAGTAATCATATCGTCCCTTACTGGCCCTGACGCATGGAAGTTCTATTCCATTCCTTTAATAGCAGCCTTTGTAGGCTGGTTCACAAACTGGGTTGCGATCAAGCTCACATTTCACCCGCTGGAATTTATTGGTAAACCACCACTACTTGGCTGGCAAGGTATTATTCCCGCCAAAGTTGAAAAAATGGCCAGCATTGTTGTTGACCAAACCCTCTCCAAGCTGGGAACTCTTGATGAATTTTTTCAGGAAATGGAACCTGAAAAAATTGCCCACCATGTACACCACTTTATTGATGAGCGCATAGAGACTTACACAGATGAAGTCATGCAGGAAAAAAATGCTGTTCTATGGGCTAACCTGCCACTTAAAATTAAGCAGCGACTCTATGCTCGCACCCGCAAACAGCTGCCAGAACTCACAGAAGGTCTAGTCAAAGACATTGGCACTCATATCGAAGAGCTTGTGGACCTGAAGCATATGATCGTGGCGCAAATGAGCAGTGATAAAGCACTGATGAATAAAGTCTTTTTTGAAGTGGGTGAAAAAGAGTTTAAGTTTATTATTAGTTCTGGCGCTCTTTTTGGTGGCCTCTTCGGGCTTATTCAGATGTTTATTTGGATTTTCTGGTCACAAAACTGGATTCTACCTGCCTTTGGCCTGCTCGTTGGCCTTGCCACCAACTGGATTGCGCTCAATATTATTTTTAGACCACTTAAACCCTTTAAAATTGGCCCTTATGTGATTCAAGGCTTATTTTTAAAACGCCAACAAGAAGTATCAGCAACCTTCTGCCAACTTGTAACAGAGGAAGTTTTAACAATTCAGCGTATAGTTGAAGAAATGATGCACGGCCCTCGTCAAGACCGCACCAAAGTGCTTATTAAAAAGCATCTGAAGCCAATCATCGATACAGCCAGCGTAAGAACCCTTGCACAGCTTACTGTTGGTCTATCAGGCTATGCTAATTTAAAACATGCACTTGAAGAAAAAGCATTAGAAGTTTCAACAGCACCTTTTGATAATGCCAAGTTTAATAAAGAGCGCGCTGAAGTTGTTGCAGCTCTTTTTGAAGACCGCATGTCGCAACTGAGCCCTTCAGAATTCCAAGACTTATTACGCCCTGCCTTTCAAGAAGACGAGTGGATATTAATTTTGCTTGGTGGCTTACTTGGTGCTCTAGCTGGTGTTGCTCAGCTGACACTGGTATTTTAAAAGAAACGCTGTCTGAAGGAGTAAACAGATGAGGCAACGAGAATCATCATGATTGATATGAATTTAAGCCATCCAGTTATTTGGGTTGTTGGCTTTGTTGCTGCTGTAGCATTACCCATAGCCATTTTGAGATCCGCACAATGGATTATTTTGCGTGCAGGCGAAGAACGACTTCAAGCCATTCCCTTTTCCATATGGCAGCCCTTGTATGAGAAGTTTTTGAGGCTTTCTCATCAGTGCCTTTATGGACTCAGCTTAAAGTTACCTCGCCATGACCTTTATAAAGCGATGAATCCAGAGCGCTGTACACAACAAACACTTAAGGTGCTTATTCCTTATACAGAATCGTTAACAGATCAGTTAATTCAACCACTTAGCCCAGTTATTTGGGATAACATGCCTCAAGCCATGCGTATGCCGATTTACCATCGCGTGACAACAAAGTTCAGACCATGCATTGATAAGCTCATTGAATATCTCGACTTTATTGTCTGTGATCTTTTTGACCATGATAAATTTGTTTACCAAGAGCTGTCTAAGCAAGAGACGGGCTATCGATTTATTAGCACAGAAGCGCTTCACCAATATTGGTCAAATCTAAGTAAGTCCAGCATCAAGCTTAGCTGCTTTTGTATCATATTCTATTTTTTAGCATGCCTTATAGCGCCTAAATTAGCATCAATGACTATACTCCTAGTATTGCCCATTATTTGCACAGGCATTGTAACGTTTTACACCCAGCCTTTGACCAAATCAATGCAAGCAGGCTTTGCTCGCTGCTTAGGGTATTGGCTTGGTGAAAAAATCTATTTAATGGATCAATTTATCAATAAGATGAGAAATGGAGGCTGTCCACCAACTGAGCTTCAAGGTGTCATTAATAAAGCGTTTCAACCATTGATTGAAGACTTACCTCTTAAAACATTGGCGCAATTTGGCCTTGGCCGCCAAGCCCCTCTGGACTTAAGAGCAAACTTGATCAACTACGTCATCTTAAATGCTTCTACACCATTTGAGCACAGTCAGTTTCGCCAAGAGCGAGCGCTGGAGCTGAGTGCTGCATTTGAAGAAGCCTTGAAAGAAACAGCGCTTAATGAAATACAGCTTGCACTGAAACCAATTCATCAGCTGCTGCTCAAAATTATATGGTCAGTCACAGTGAGTTTCGGCATTGTTATCGCATTAACTCTCTGTTTTATATAAAAAGGAAGATGTTGAATGTCCCAACACGATGATTTTCGATTACGAGTTCTAATTATCCATCGAAATTTTGAATCTATTTACCCACTGTCGTGCATGCTGAGTGATGAAGCTCACAATGTACAGATTCTTGCTGCCGAGCATCTTGATGAAGCAACTCGTAAAATTGCCAGCGCCCTCTTTCATCTCATTCTTGTCGACGTTAACATTGACCGTCGTGGTATTTTTCATGTGATCGAAGAGCTCGAATCTCATGCACCAGGCGTCCCTACAGTGCTACTTACAACGGATGATCAAGAAGAAAACGCAGAGAAAATGCTCAAGCGTGGCTTTATGGATTATATTCTATGCCCAAGTGACTTCCACCCAGGTATTATCAAGCGTGTGCTTCGCTATGCTCGTCAAATTTTGAATAATGAAGAACAAATTGCCAAGCTCTCTCATTTCGACCAGCTCACAGGTGTTGCTAATCGCTACCTCTTCAGAGATCGCCTAGAGCATGCAGTCATCCGCTCTCAACGTGAACAAAAAAACGTTGCTTTACTTCTGCTTGATATTAATCAATTCCATACGATCAATGATCATTATGGCCTTGAAACTGGTGACCAGATTCTTGTACAGGTTGCAGAGCGACTTGGTCGCAATCTTCGTAAGCAAGATACCATTGCTCGCTTTGGTGGCGATGAGTTTAGTCTTATTCTCGAAAACTTAGCTGATATTAAAGATGCAGGCTATATTGCACAGCATTTATTGGATCTTGTCACTAAACCATTTATGTTTGGCACAAAACCAATTTCGATAACCCTTTCAATTGGTATTGCTATTGGCGCACCAGACCTTACCTATGACCCTGCTACACTGCTCAAGCAGGCAGACATTGCGCGTTATAGAGCTAAAGAAAAGAGCCATTCTGATTTCCAATACTTCGCAGATTCCTTAAATGAAGCAATTCATACAGATATTGGAATTGGCCGTAACCTAACAGACGCACTACAAAGGATATTTCATCAAAAACCCGATTCGGAGTAATCAAGTATGGAAGCAAATGGACGCGCTTTTAACCATCAAGAACAAACAACCGAACACAATGAATTAATACAAACGTCCAAACCATTGACTGAGCATCAGCAGGATGCATTTGCTCAGATTCAAAACTGGTTTCCTGGTGTCAGCTTTAAATGCTTTACCCGCGCTGTACCAAACTCAGTAGGACAAGATTACCTTGTGGCCATCGCCGAACTTGATGGCCCAAGCGCAACTCAAGGTGGAAGTAGCCTTGCATCTCAATCCATTTGGATTATGGCAACCCTGCCCGAGATAAGTGATAAAATCTTTATCAGTGCTTATCAAGAACACCCAAAACCATTTTTTGATTTTATGGCATCACTCGATGCTAAAAGCGAAACAGCAGATCAGATGGTTGAAGGCTATCGAGCGAAGATTCATCACACTATTTTAGAAAATAGAAATCAAAAATCTTTTATCCTTGCTGAATTCAGCAATATCTGGCCAAAGCTCATACTCAACCCAAAAAAAGTATCGCAAAACGCAACGCTACTGCATTCAGAGGATGATGGCTTTACAGGGCTAGTGGTTGCTTTTTCACAGCAGCCCTTCTCAAAACTGGACCCTTCAGGTAAACAGCAATATGAGCTTCACGCCATCGCTCGTAAAGCATCGCACTTGGCAGATATAGCCTTACCTGCTGCCAATATGAGTTATCTTGAAGAAGAAATTAAAGAGGAAAAACCGCTATCACCACATATTGCGGCCATGACCATGGGCCACAGTATTAAATCAGAATACACTCCACCGCCAAAAGCACCCCATTATGTAAATCAACCAGAAAGCCATTCTCTAAGCCCTAAAGACCAAAAGCTACTACGCCAAATTCGTCGAAAAGCACGCATCACCAAACTTCTTATTGGTCTTACATTAACAGCTGGTGCAGCAGCAGCTTACAGCTACTATTACTATTTTATGTAATGTACACAATAAATCCTTTAGTCTATGCCAATAGACTAAGGGCTCACCCTACAAAAGAATAATCATGATCATTTTTCTGACAATAACTGCTGCTTTTCTGCTTATGGCAACATGCCTTCCCATGACTAATATACGCCACTGGTGTGTGCGAGACTTTGACTTTCCCAGAGTGCAGCTGGCTTTACTTGCCTATGTAACACTTGCGATTGATCTCATTTACTCTCCAGAAAGCTCGCTTTACTATTGGAGCATCACACTGAGCCTTCTCTTTTGCGCCCTCTGGCAAACTGCATGGATTTTACCTTACACACCACTTTGGAAAAAAGAGGTTCATAGCGTTCATGTATACGAAAAAAGCCTTAAAATTCTTACTTCTAATGTCTTGCAAACAAATCACAATTCCGAAGCGCTTTTAAAGCTTGTGAAACAAGAGCAACCAGATATTCTGGTCACGCTCGAATCTAACCAATGGTGGGAAGATCAACTTAAAGAAATTGAAGCTTTTATGCCACACACAGTTAAATGCCCTCTTGAAAACCTCTATGGCATGCACCTCTACTCAAAACTGCCATTAAGTAACACTGAGCTTCAATTTCTTGTGGAAGATGATGTCCCCTCAATTCATACCGCTATTCATCTTGATGATAAGCACACCATTGAAACTCACTTTGTGCATCCAGCACCACCAAGCCCAACAGAAAATGAAACATCTAAAGAGCGGGAAATAGAATTACTTCTTTTAGCAAAAGCACTTCAGGACTCAAAAAATCCAATCATAGTCACAGGTGATCTCAACGATGTTGCATGGTCGAAAACAACACGACAGTTTAGAGCTTTAAGTAAACTCTTAGACCCTCGAATTGGTAGAGGCATGTTCAATACATTCCATGCGTCATACCCATTTTTGCGCTGGCCATTAGATCACCTTTTCCACAGCAAACACTTTAAATTAGTCGAAATGCGCCGCCTACCATCAATAGGTTCAGACCATTTTCCATTGCTTACACACCTCGCCTACGCACCTGATGCAAAACAGGCACAAGATGATATTGAAGTTGATCAAGATGATTTTGAGGAAACAAAAGAATTGTTTAAAGAAGAAAATGTTTCAACTCAGGATATACCTGAGTTGAAGGGGTAATTATAGAGAGCTCAGGCTCACCGCCTTCTTCGTAAGCTTTGGCACAACATCGTATTTCACAATGCGACCTGTTTGAGGGTCGGTAATAAACGCCATAATATAGCCAATGCCATGTACGCTATGAACATTTGTTGGGCCGACTTGGTAGGCAGGAAAACTGTCATGAATGTAGTAGCTTGTCTGCTCTCCTAGTAATTCATTCACAACCTCAACCGGCTGGCCTATTAAGTTATGAGTATTGAGAAGATCATACAGCATTGCACCTCGCTCTTCCCTTTCAGCCTCTGCCCAGGCGGCCTTTGAAAAAGAGCTCGTACCAAGCACTTTTAAATCTTCGACATTGAAAGGTTCAGGCTCTGAACTGCAACCAGTAAAGCAAAGAACGGACAGCAATAGAGTTAAAAAAGTTAGTATTTTCATAAGCATGCACTTCAAGGGCCAAGGTAATGAAATATGATCAGATTTATTAGGTTCTAGACGTTAACACGCTTTAGGTGAGCAACCAATCAATGCTCACCTTATTGTGTTTATTTTATTCGATAAGAATAAAAGAGTAATACGAATGAACTTTTGAGCATATGTTAAAGCTTAAATTCTGTTGTCATCTTCGCAGTGTGTTGAAGTAGTTCTGGGCCACCGACTCGACCATGACCAGGAATAACCGTTTGAACATCAGGATAATGCTTAATTAGGCGTTTTGAGGATGCAGGCCAGTCTTTGACATTGGCGTCTGCAATATTACCCAAACCAAAGCTTTGCTGGCTTCTCACAAAGCAACCACCTAAAAGCACCTTATGCTGCGGTAACCAAACCACATGATTATCTTGAGTATGCCCTGGCCCTGGGTAATAGACTTCGATGTCGTCTTTCAATAACCAGAAACTTTCATCATCAAATGTATGAGTAGCTTGAGGCTTATTTTGAGCTTTGAGTAACTCGTTTGTCATTTGTGATGCATAGGTTGGTATGTCTTGGCTGTTAAGATACTCAATTCCAATGGCGCGGTCAGCATGAAAATGGGTTGAGATACTGGCTTTTAAAGTCCAGCCATGTTGTTGAATCCAGTGATGAAGGGCTTCAGTTTCCTTTGCTGACCATGGCGTATCAAGTAAATAGGCATCTGTGCCTTCAATTACGACAAGACCATTTGAACTTACAACTCCAAAGCCTTCAATGTCTTGCGATGTCACATGCAAGTACATGGTGTCGTTGAGTTTTTCAATTTGCATTTCAGGCGCTTTATCTGCCGCAAAAGTTATATTTGAAACCAATAAAAGAACGAAAGCAACTTGAAGCATTTTAATCAGACGCATAAATTTTACCCAAAAACAGAACTAAGACCATATATTTATATAATTGCTTTAACACTATAAAAGACTAACACATGGAGTTGTGATTTATCTACGACATAGACTTGTCCCCTCAAATTCCATTAAAAAGGTACAATATCATGCCTAATACAATTAGCCCGCCAGTTTTTGCATCGCAACCATTTAAAGAAGTTGCAGGTCTTATGAATAAAGAAGTAGGTAAAACCTATTCTTTTTCACGCCTATCGCAAATTGAAAGCGTTGAAGGCCGAGCAGTTAACCTTACCCACGACCTTCAGCCTGGTGGTAAATATACATTTACTTATGGTCGAGATACACTTTCATACGGCATGATGCATGCGCCTCATATACGTACAATTAACTTCCCCATGCACAACTATAACCGTGAACAGGAAGGCGAAGGCGATAACGCAACCTTCCTTTACACACAAAAAGAGCCAACAAAAACTTGGTTAGGCTTCGATGTACCAAACTCGAAAGCAAATCAAAAACTAGGATATGGTGAGAAAACGTCTTTAAAGCTTGATATTGAAGTAAGAATTAAAGCGTCGGTAGACATGAGATCAAAACTGGTAAGTGAACAATTCGATCTTGAAATAACCGGCGCAAAAGCACTTTATCACAACGAATAAAAGTAAAGCTCAAGTATTAAGTACTATACCTGAGCTTTTTTAAAACTAAATCACATCAAACACCCAAGTTGCGCCAATATTAAAGCGCAGCTCGTCTTCTTCTGGCTCTAGGGTTTCTTGAATTAATGTAATTCGATAATCAAGCCCTTCAAATACAGGTTTTTGCCAGGATACATAAAAACGTTCTGGTTCAAAACCTTGGTTATAAAGACCTGAGTTATTTAAGAAAGTTGTTGAAACACTACTACCAAAAGTATTTTCAACTGATAATAATTCATAACCAAATGTCATGACATTATTAAGATTAAGTTCGAATAAATACCCTGTTATTTGTGAATTTAAAGATGATGACTCTGATGTATCAGACAAGACACCATCATGCTCTTGCATTATATATTCACCATGAAAACTTAATACATGATTAAATAAAACAGTGGTTGCATCAGCATAAACACCACCCGTATCTACATCACCAGTAAACATATAAGCAGCATTAACAGGAGTTACCGTTGAATGATGGTCATCGCCATAACGATCATCCATACGACTCGTTGCAGCGCTTTGCATATACCAAGCCCCAAGATCAAAGCTTATATTACTTAGTGTAAAAGACTGCTTTAAAAACGCGCTAACAGGGTTTTCATCAGAAGTAGAAGGCCAGTCATTGCCTTGCCAAACTTCAACGCCCAAGGTTGTGTTTGAATCAAAATGTTTCATGAGCCGTACACCTTGATCTTGCGTATGACCACCAAAAAAAACACTTGTCAACAAAGGCATATCGGCAACAGCACCTACTGAAGCATGCCATTGCATAAGTGGTGTAGAAAGCCCTGGCATTTGACCAAACTGCAATTGCAGCTCATGTTCAAAGGGTACGGTGATAAAGAAATGATCAATATCAATTTGTTCATGACCAGAATGGCGACTCACTTGCCCTTGCACCCTAAATTTATCAAAAGCTTTTGCACCAGAAACACTAACTTCATCTAGCTCAAAACCATCTTGCGAAGGCAAAGCATGCCCACCCATTAAAAAACCGGGCAAAATCCAAGCTTCATTTTGTTCAACAATAGAGTCTGTTCTAAAGGTCATGCTGCCCCTGACTTGTATTGAATCATCCACTTCAGCATGGGTATTTATATGTGCCAAAGTCTGCGTTGAGCTGAGTAAGCTTATGCTACCAATTGATACGATTTTGATTAATTTCATTTAATTTAAACTCTACTTTTTAAAACTATTCGAAGGGATTTGAAAGCGCTGGATTTGTTAAAACACTTTCATCTGTCAGGGATTCAAGAAAAGCAATAACGGCATCTATTTCTTCATCTGTTGCATTAAAACCTGGCACTAAATCAGACTTCAGTGGGTTCAGTCGACCATCCCCAGCATAGGGGCCTGATTCAATTAAACGACCACCTCTTGCATAATGGGCAATCACCTCCCGTAAAGTTGCAATGCTGCCGTCATGCATATAGGGCGCTGTAACTGCGACATTACGTAAACTTTGTGGCCTGAAAAAGCCTTTATCTGCTGGATTATTGGTTAAATCAAATAACCCTTGATCTTCTGCGGGGTAATCGCCTTCACTGGATAAGTTATACAAACCTGTATTAAAAAACTGATTTTGTGCATTAGCAGGATCAGTGTTGTAGTCTCTGTATGATGTGGTTAATTGCGTACCAGTGTGACAATGAAAGCACTCAAATTTTTCACCATTAAATAAAACAAAGCCCTGCTTTTGTTGATCAGTTAATGCATTGTCATCACCTAATAAAAACCGATCAAAAGGAGAATCACCAGAGACAATAGTTCTGACAAAACTGGCTAAAGCAAAAATAATTTTATTTACACTTGCACCAGTTTCACTCTCAGGAAAGGCATCAGCAAACATCTGCACATAAGCTGGGTCTGCATCAAAGCGGGCTAAAACCTCATCGGCATAGACTTCGGTGACGCCAAGTTCAACTGGGTTATCGGCACGTATAGGCACCTCTAATTGATCTTCAATATGAGTAAATCCGTTATTGGCCCATGTAAATGACGCATGATACATAGCATTTACTAAGCCTTGGCTGTTACGCACCAGCTGCTCACCTGTAGCACCAACAGGTCTTGCCACACCATCGCTAAAGGCTTTGTCTTGTTCATGACAAGACTCACAAGACATGGTGTTATTAAAACTTAATCGAGTGTCGTAAAATAAATGTCGACCAAGTTCAATTTTTGCGGCTGTTGGCATGTTTTCTTCTGGAATTGCAGGTATCGCAAAATGATCTGGAATATTTAAAAGTGCTCGCAGCTCAACTTCTGTTTGTGTCACATCAACTTGTGTGCTTGATTTTTCACAACCAAAGAGCATGAGCAAAGTGCCGAACAACATGCACTTTGTTATTTTAAAAAACATAAGGTTCTCTCAACAGAAACAACAAAACTGAAGAGCACATTTATAATGTGCTCTTCGTACAGTCAATTAATACGCAGTTTCAAATTGGAATACACTGTTATTTGCTGCATTTGCAGTGCCATCCGAAAGAGAAAGACCAAAGTTATTAAAAATTGGAGCACAGTCAGGCTGGCTTTCAGCTGGTGCAGAGTGACAAGACACACCTGGGCGAGTTGTACCAGTCATGGACATTTCATCAGAACTCATATCCATACTCATATGATCACTTTCACTTGAAACTTCTTGCACAAAGCTCACGCCATTAAAGAGTGCATCAAGGTTTACAGTAATCACATCTGTGCTTGGATTGAAATTTGAAAGTGATATTTGTGGATTATTCACAAACTCACAAGATTCTTTATCAGCAAGTGCTGTTGCTGCTGCATCAACACAATTACGGCTTCCAATATGAACAGCACCACTTCCTTCATCGCTTGCAGCATTCAAGACACCAAAGTTAAATACAAAGTGGCGGTACCCGCTTGCCCATGACCAGAACATTTCATTCAAAGGTGTTGGCGCATCTTCAGTTGTATAAGAAGCTGTAATTTCTTTCATCATGGCTTGAGGTACACCAATAGTAAAATCAACCTGCGCCACGTCACTTAAAGTAGTTGTACCCGTAATTTGAGAGTTCGTTCGAGCCGTACCTGAGCTGCTTTGGGCGCAGTACCCTGTCACTACGTCTGTAAAGTCGATTAAAGACACACTGCCTGTCTCATCAGCGTATTGAAACTCATTTGAAACCAGCGCTAAGGATTCTGATTGACCGTTGCTGCTTGTCACGACAACATCACTGACATAAAAACGCAAATCTTGCATCTGCACTGTATCTTGGCCATCTAAACCAAACCCAGTGATCACAGATGAACAATCTATATTTTCACCAAAACTTTTTGGAGTGAAATTCAATGTAATTGATTGAGATGAGCCTGTATTGGAGCCCGAATTATTGTTATCAACAATTGTTGTTGAAGAGCTGCTGCCGCCCCCACAAGCTGTCAATAAAAGTGCTGCAGAAACTATAGAAGTGATTTGAAAACGCATATAAAAATCCCACGCAAAAGTGCATGCCCCTTAAAAACACTGGGCATAAAAAATAGAAAAATATGTCTTAAAAAAAAGATTAAAAACTTAAGCGAGAATTTGAGGTGGATCGCGATTGCCGCTGTAACGATATGTCGATCGAGAAATAAAAGTCTTCTCAGTGAATGGCAAACTTTGAGGCAAAATGCCCAGCACCACATCTAAGCTATAAGCCGTGATGAAAACACTTTGAATGCCAGAGCCCCAGTCACAGACAGACTTAGCACTGATGCTACTTTCATTATCGTTCGAATCGTGATGATGGTGGTGGTGAGAGGTTTGCAGAAGAGATGCAAGTGATGCTTGCTGTACAGGGCATATATCAACCCACTGCCCCTGTGACAGCTTGGAAGGCATATAACCTAAAGGCACAATAGCTTCAAGTGCAAAAATACTCAGCAATAGATACGCAAGGCTTTGCTTGAAAACCTTAAAAACTATTGTGTACGCACGAGAAACGACAGACACTGGCAACCCTATTCGTTAAAGAAGTGGGTTGTAGTCTACCCTTATAAAAAGGCACTGATCAATACCAAAAAAATGCCATCTTTTCAGTTTTAACGTTAAGTACCTTGGTAATTTGTTGACATATTTCGTGCCACACTGCCTTCAACGTGGAAGCGCCCTTCTTGTTTAGCAAGAATAACCGCATCATCAATACAGTCAAAAGGTACATTATGTGTTAGCGCTGCTCTTTTTAAATTTTCTATAATACTTTTATCTGTACCAAGAAAGCCTGAAAAGTAAATATGAGCATCTGGATTCAATACAAGAGATTTAACAATATCAAACTCATTTCGATCTCGTAATAACCTGAAAGGTAGTGTTGGGCCTGGCGTATATTTAGGTTTATGAAATCCTGTACCAGCGATGGTTTTAACAGCTGATAAAAAGCGGTTATCTTCATTTTTCTGAATATGTGGCCTTACATGATCACCATGACTGACCAATGCTCTAAATTTTGCATTGAACTGCTGAACACGGGCAGTTGCACGCAATTCCTTAGCAGCAAAACGTTCTGCACTTTTACTGTAATTCATTACACTGTACGAAGGTGCAAACTGAATGTTTGTATCCTTATTTAACAGCATTCTCGATTTAAAAAACGTATTCTCTAATGAGGCAGATGTACCCTGCCCAAACATCAGCATTGGTGTTTGTGGCTTAGGGCAACGGGTAAAGTCTGTTGCAGGAAATCCAGCTAAGCCAACATCCCCTTCTTTAAGGCCAGATAAATACATACTATTACTGGTTGGGTCTTTCTTCTGAACACGAAGATAAATACTGAGAGTACCGTCGTCATTACCACCTTGCTGAGATTCAACGGTGTAATACCTAAATTTCTCAGTGGAAAGCTGTTGAACGTCATCTTTAAATTGATCTTGGTCTAGCGCATCGCTATAGCTTTGTTTTAACTCTGTTTTAAATTCTTCAGAGGTATGACGTAAGTCCATAATCGCTAAATGCTGACCAGGAGTAAATAAGGATGGCAGTTCTTTATCTGCATCAGCAGGAAAAGAAAAAGTCAGTTTTAAAGCATCAGCTTTTGTTACATCTTTTTCACCTTTTTGAGCAGACTCAACTTTCTCAACTTTAAATGCAGCAGGCTTATTATCGCCAGGAAAGAGCTGGCCCCACTGATGACCAGGTGTTAACCCCTTAAAACCTGTTTCAGCTTTGGTTGCTATAAGCGGAGCATCTAAATTAATTGCTGTGCGCAGTTTTTGAAGTAAGCTTTCTGACATTGGTGCATATTGGCATTTTGTAGCGTGCTCAAGCCAGGCACCAACAAGTGGCCGTCTTGGCCAGTCTGAATTCCAGTGATGCTCAGTCAGAAGACGATCAGCCCATTTTTCCAAAGTATGTGTATAGGCTTGCGCATCACCTTTGAAAAAGGCGCCAATACAGCGATCACGATCCGCTTTTGACATATTTTGGCCTAAACCAAATCGAATAACATTTTTTTCAATGGCTTCTTTTTGAGGAGGTGTAACATCTGATCGATGCCATAAGTTTGCAGCATGAACATGAAACAAAGGCGCATCTTGATCAATTGTCATCGTTTTAAGATAAAGCGACTTTGCTTCTTTACTTAATTGCTCAACTTTGAAATCAAGAAATCGCTGTTTAACACCTGCTAATGCTTGGCTAAGCTCATTTTTTTCTGCAGGGTGAAGCTTTGACTGATCTATAAGGGTTTGCGCATGCTCGTATTCTGCATCAAGATGATCAGCATCATTATTAATCAGATCAATACACTCAAACACCGACTTGGACATCTCTTTAATCTGATCCACAGCATGGTTAATTTCGAGTAATCTTGGTGGCTCTACTCTTGAATTGTCAGTGACAGCCTTTAAACCTTCAAACATCAAATCAAAAGCAATACTCGTTTGATTTTGTGCAGCTTTATTTTGAAATGCGTCAGCAAGCCTGCGCTCTATTGGGCTTTGAGTTTCTAATGCAATGCTGTTTAAAGGTAAATATGCTGTAGCCACCGAATGCTCCTCGTATCAAATCACACTCAAATGATAATGAGAATAAGAATGATTCGCAATAGTATTTAATAGCTGATTACAAATTAGCCATTATCATAGAATCGATAAGAAGTTATGTCAGGGTTTATATATCTTTCAGGTTAAGAAGAATAGAATCCTCTCAGCCAGTTAAGCTTTTTTAGCTCTATAAATAATGATATCATTGCAACAGCGAAGCCAATTTAGATTGCTTTGCACAACAATAAGAAGATACGAAGAGATAACATTTGAGAGACACACATTTTCAGTATTTGCCTCAATACTAAGCCCCTACTGCCCTTGCGCACTGGCACCACTTAACAACATGAATCTGTTACGAATTCACAATAGACACTTTTAGCTAGAACAGGCTATTAGTCTTACTTACAGGAGTGTGCTCTTCAGAATTATAGGCTTTACTATAATAAAGATGCTTTTGAATAATGCCCGTAACCAATCACAATAAAAAGGATTGTAAGGACACACAGCAAGCATACCTGAGGATTCGCCTTCGCTAGAAGTTATGATTTGGAGACAACATATGGCAACACAACAACACCAGGCAACCAAAGGTCGCAAAAAAGGCCCAAAATTAACGCAAGACGGTAAAATAACAGTATTTGATATGGAAGATGCTACATACGGCATCCGTGAAATTATCGATCTGATTCGCTATATTCCAGAAGGCCAAGATGTATTCTTCGGCGCGGAAATGATTAAGAAAACATTGAGCTCTATGCAGATCTCAATTCATGACATCATGCAAGATGGTGTTGAAAAACGTAAGCTTGCAGCCAAAACAATTCAGCATCTAGTTGCAGAAATCTCTGATTATCAAAGACGTATCCAGTCACTTAAAGGTCATATCCGTCATCTTCGTTTTGAATTAGGCGAAATTCAAGACACGTGTCATTACCTTCTATCTGATGATATGGAACTTGGCCAATACCAACATATTTTAGATGAAGTACCTCGCTCTCCAATTGAAGGGTTTGACGCGGAAGATGAACTTGTTGAATCTCACCTACACCAAATGGATGCCGCTGAGAAAGCAAATGAGTCTGAAGAATCAGCTGAGGCTTCAGATCAAGATTTTAAACAAAATGACACTCTTGTTGAATCTACACCTGTAGCTGATGAAGACTTTGTACCAGATGCATTCAAAAATCCTGATGAAGACTACAAAGAAGGTAATAGCGAAGAGTCTTTGCAAAACCTGACAGATGAAGTCTTTAACCCTGATCGATTCGACGATGACAATGGTGTCAACCAGAATGATCTTACCATCGACGAAGTATCGGAACTTGAAGAAGAAAGCACACCAGCACCTGAAGAGAAAGATAACGGTGACGAACAACCAAAAAATCTTTAAAATGCTTGGTTAAAGAGTAACCTGTGAGATCTGATCCTCTACTCCCCATAGTTATGTCTCACAGTGCTCACCCTACTCTATTTCAAAACAGTCATAGAGAAGTTCAAATTTGATAATTGGAGATACCTCCCTTGCAATGCTTAGTTGTTGATGACTCAAAATCAGCTCGATTTACGCTCAAAAGAGCACTGATTAATCTTGGTCATGAAGTTATCACGGTTGAAAGCGGTGAACAGGCTTTAGAAGTGCTTTGCGCTGAAGAACCTCAGGTGATTTTTATGGATCATCTTATGCCTGGTCTTGATGGCTTTGAAACATCCAAAAAAATTCGCTCTCAAAACAGCTTTGCAAATACTCCAATTATCATGTGCACAGCTAAAGACAGTGACTCTTATGCAGTTGAAGCCAAAAAAATTGGCCTGAGTGGCACATTGCCTAAACCTGCTACAGAAGAGCAAATCAAAACCCTCTTAGAGGACATATTTGCAGATATGCACGTAAAAGAACCTGAAGCAGAGCAATCAGACATTCAAGAAGAGCTCTCTCCTCCACCACAACAAGAACGCCCAGCTCAAGCCTCAGGCTATTCTGCCGCTGCAGATTTAGCACTCAATGATCAGCTTAGAAGTTTAATTCGAGCAGAAGCTGAAGGTAGAGCGCGCGATTCAGCTCAACGACTCCTCAGTGATTCTTGGGGCCGTTTTAGAGGCAATTTGCAAGAAGATGTGCGCCAACAGACATTGGAAATGTTTAACCAACATATTCAAACATCAATGGACTCAATTACTACGGAAGTGCGTTCCACTATTAATGCAAATCTTTCTTCCGAGTTAAGGCATTATGTTGATAAAAAGCTGAGTACGAGCGAAACACAAGCGCAGCTTCAATATAACGATCTAACAACGAAGATGAATGGTTTAAAACGTCAGTTTGAGCTACAAAAATTCGATCCTATTGCTCTTCAAGAGACAATTCTAGAAGATGCACGTCGTGCTGCTGAATATACTGCAACACATAAAGCCGTGGATACTGCTCGTAAAATTGCAAAAGAGCTTTGCGAAGACACAATGAATGAGCTACTTGATACTTCCCTTCTTGAAAATTTTGAAAAGCAATTATTGGACATCACTGAAGAGCTTGAGAATCAAACCAATAAAGCGAAAACACTCACTATTGTGGCTTCATTTGCAGGTGTACTTGCAGTACTCTCCTTCACAGTTGCTGTTTGGGCTCTGTTGTAAATATTGCTTAACTTTACCTAAAAAAAAAAGACCAGTCATGCTGGTCTTTTTTTTAGATCAGAACATACCTTGGCTTTAGAACGAGTAGACCAAGTTAATGGATGTCTCTTTATCTAAGCTTTCTTTCTCGATACTTGTATCTTCATCAATTGCAGGATCAGAGTTATGCTTCATTGTGAAGGATAGCTTCATCGCAAGCTGACCAACGATTTGTGCAGAAAGTGAAGTTACAGATGTAGAAATTGTTCTTTCATCACCAGCATCAATGTCAAGGATTTGCGAGAACTTGCTTGTGTCACCGATACGCTGGTCGAATAGGAAAGATGTTGCAATAACCGCTTCATCTTCACGCTCACCAACTTCTGGCTGAGAAATACGGAAACCAGGACCAACCTCAACTCTGAAGTTACGACGTGCTGATTTAATGACTTGATGACCATAACCAAGAGATGCACTTGTTTCATAGTCAAAACCACTGAAGCGGTCATCATCATAGCTGCCTTTTACAAATAAACTATGATCGTTTTGAAGTTTACGGTCAGCTTGAAGATTAAAGCCATATCGCTGTGCAGATGTTTCCATTTCAGAGCCAGGTTCATCAGGATCAGCAGAAGCAGCGCTTAAACCATCAATAGCACCTTTATACTTCCATTTTTCAAGGTTGTATTCTGCACTCAGCTTACCATTAATAGAGCGACTCTCAGAGTTACCACTCGACATAAGGAAACCAAGCTCGGCTTGTGCTGTTAATGGATCATTTGCATCTTTTGCTGATACGTTTGTTGCAGCCATTACAAGGCATATTCCAGCAATAATCTTTTTCACTTCAATTCTCCTGAACTTACTTTATCTTTCCTAAAAGCAGAAAAAACCAAGGCAATCTAAATCACCTCGGTTTATTACTTTATTGAGTCACTACTTGAGTGAATTTCTCTCATTTAACTTGAAACATTTTTAACGTTAACTGTATCAAGATGCACATCCATTTGTGGGAATGGAATCTCAATACCTGCTTCATCAAGTGCAATCTTAAACTCTTCATTAAGAGCAAAGAACAGTGGCCATACATCACCAGCATTTGCCCAAACACGTACGATAAAGTTTACAGATGAGTCAGCCAGCGCACCAACAACAATTTGTTGTGGCTCATCTTTAAGCACTTCTTCACGCTTATCAATACAGCTTTGAAGTACTTCACGTGTTTTCTTAAGGTCAGCGTTGTAAGAAACACCAATTGTCCAGTCAACACGACGGATTGGATTAGCAGAGATATTCGTGATATTACCTTCAAGAATATTTGAGTTAGGTACAATGATACGCTTGTTATCAGGTGTCTTAAACTGTGTGCTGAAAATCATAATTTTTTCCACAGTACCTGCAACACCACCTGCTTCAATATAGTCACCTACTTTAAACGGTCTGAACAGCACAAGCATGACGCCAGCAGCAAAGTTTGAAAGTGAACCTTGCAGTGCAAGACCAACAGCAAGACCTGCAGCACCAAGTACAGCAATAAATGAAGCTGTTTGAATACCAAGCTTAGAAAGTGCAGCCAAGATAACAAATGCGAGCATTGCACTGTAAATAACATTGTGGAGGAAGCTTGTAATTGTCGGATCGACACCAGCTTTTGCTAAGGCTTTATCAACCATAGATGTTAAAAAATTAACAATCTTTTTACCAATGAAAAAAATCAGAATAGCAGCAAGAATTTTCATGCCATATTCAGTGAAGTAAGCCGTCGCGACTTGAAGAGCGTGATCTGTCATTTCACGAACTTGTTCAGTATCCATGTTATCTCCAGCATTAAATTTATAAGAATAGGTTGCACCATTGTAGGCTATAAATGCTTAAGCCTCAAAAATAACTTCATATATCTGACAGCCATTACTTTGAAACCACAAAATCAAATTTTGTTAAACACGTAGGGCCCCAAGTAAAAGTGCGGCAAACATTTATGTAAAAAGTTCCCTAAAATTTACATGTATGATTCACTATCATGGATAAACGCATAGTGAACGTTGCAAACTGCCATAAGCTATTATTAAAGATACATATTTTTAAAAAGCATATAAAACGCTTTATTTTTTATCGATTCATGCAACAATTTAATCAAATGGCACTCAAAATATCATGATAAAACGATTAAAACTTATTGCAATATCCTGTGCATTTCTTTTTTTACAAGGATGCAGCCTTGGCTATTACTCGCATCTAGCGAAAGGCCAGTACAACCTTATGCAAAAAAGAAAACCTCTAAGCCAGGTTATAAATGCAAAAGAGACATCTCCAGCATTAAAAGAGCGACTTCTACTGACTCAAAAAGCCCTAGCATTTGCAGAAAAAAATTTACTGATTGATGTCGATGATCGTTATTCTGATTACGTAGACCTTAAAAGGCCTTATGTTCTTTGGAGTTTATCTGCTGCACCAGAATTAAGTTTTTCAGCTTATAAATGGTGTTACCCCATTGTAGGCTGTGCAAATTACCGTGGTTACTTTGATTATGAAAAAGCGCAAGAAGCAGAAAAAGAGTTACAAGCGTTAGGCTATGAAACATACCTTCGTGGTGTAAGCGCCTACTCTACCCTTGGCTGGTTTTCAGACCCTCTCATCAATACATTTATTCATTACTCTGAGAAAGAGTATCTTACTTTAATTTTTCATGAGCTAGCTCACTCTAAACTCTACATTAAAAATAATACTCGGTTTAATGAAAGCTTCGCTACCTTTGTCGGCGAACAAGCCTATAAAGAATTTAAAGAGGAGCAACAGCTTCAAGAGCCAGTATTTGACCAAGCTCGCAAAGAATCATACGAAGATTTAAAAAAGCTTATTCTGAAATACAGAAAAGAGTTAAAAGTACTCTATAAAAGCGATAGAGATATTGAGGAAAAAAGAAAAGTAAAAAAAGAGATTATGGCAAATTTGCAAGAGGAGTATGAGACGCTCAAACGGTCTTGGTCGCATTCAGGCTATGACCAATGGATAAATACACTGAACAACGCTAAATTCATGGTTTACAGCGATTATGAAAGCAAAGTACCGCTGTTTGAAACAATGTTTAATGAATGTCAGCAAGACTGGGCTTGTTTTTATAACAAAGCCCAGCAAGAAGGTGATAAAAGCAATTAAAAGAGTCTATGCAAACCATTCAACGCAGCAACACGGTAGGCTTCAGCCATCGTTGGATAGTTAAATGTCGTATTTACAAAGTACTCTAGGCTGTTTGCAGTACCTTCTTGACACATAATCGCTTGACCGATATGCACGATCTCCGAAGCTTGGTCACCAAAACAATGGATACCGAGAATCTCAAGGGTTTCACGATGGAATAGTATCTTGAGCATACCAGCTGTTTCACCAGTAATTTGCGCTCGGGCAAGTGTTTTAAAGAAGGCTTGCCCTACTTCGTAAGGCACTTGATCCTTAGTAAGCTCTTGCTCTGTTTTACCAAGACAACTAATTTCAGGAATTGTATAAATACCTGTAGGCACTTCACGAACAAAATAAGTCTCTTCAGGTAAGGCTATTGCAGAACCAACAGATCGGCCTTGGTCGTAAGCAGCACTAGCAAGAGATGGCCAGCCAACAACATCACCTGCTGCATAAATATGCGGCACGTTTGTTTGGTAGTTTTCGTTCACT
The DNA here is from genome assembly GCA_002450655.1 of Gammaproteobacteria bacterium UBA6940. Classification (GTDB taxonomy): domain Bacteria; phylum Pseudomonadota; class Gammaproteobacteria; order Pseudomonadales; family UBA6940; genus UBA6940. The sequence goes on from DJZY01000077.1 coordinate 43,644, forward strand.
TGCAACTGGCCGCGGCCATTTGCATCTAACCCAGCTAGATCAATATTGAGCTCTGCAGTATTACCGGTTCGACCATTACACCAAAGTAATGCATCCGCTTTTAAACGTTTGCCTGACTTAAGATTAACGACAACATGATCTTGGTGACACTCCATGCTATCAAACTGCTCAGAGTGGCGAATAAGAACACCATTCTCACGCAAGTGATAACCGAGCGCAGCTGAAATTTCATGATCTAAGAATGTAAGTAAACGATCACGACCATCAATCAGCTCAACACGAACACCAAGGCCAGAAAAAATTGAAGCGTATTCACAACCAATAACACCGGCACCAATAATAACGATCTTCTTCGGCGTTTCTTTTAAATTAAGAATAGTGTCTGAATCAAAAACACGTGGATGATTGAAATCAACATTGGCAGGTCTATATGGACGACTTCCTGTAGCAATAACAATTTCATTACCAATCAGGGTTTCACTCACACCATCACCGGTATGAACTTCAACAGTGTGACTATCTAAAAACTGAGCAGAACCATGGAACATAGCAACACGATTACGAGAATAAAATGATGACCTGAGTGCCACCTGTTGCTGAATGACATCTTTAGCATTTTGCATAATCTCAGCAAAAGAAACAAACTTGGGTTCGCCAATCACACGAAACATTGGGTTCGTATTAAACTTCATGATTTGGCGTACATTTTGACGTAATGCTTTTGAGGGAATTGTGCCAAGATGAGCACAGTTACCGCCTACAGCCCGCTTGTCATCAACTACAGCAACATTTTTACCGAGTTTTGCAGCACGCATTGCCGCACCTTCACCTGCTGGCCCTGCTCCTAGCACTACTACATCATATTGAGCTGGCATAACTTCCTCACTTGATCTTTTATTTCATAAGTTTACGATGCACACCTTTATCCAACTTAATAATACAAGCATTATTTTTAACAGTTACACACTCAGGGGGGTACTTCTTACTCGACCTGCCCAGTAACGTACTTTACCTTCTAGTACATCAGGATCAATCGGCTTGGTGACATAGTCATCCATTCCATAAGCAAGGCATTTTTCTTCATCGCCTGACATTGCGTTTGCTGTTAATGCGATTATTGGTAAGTTTTGATAAATCTGGCCTGCATCTCCCGCTCTAATTCTTTGGCTTGCTTGATACCCATCAAGAATCGGCATCTGACAATCCATAAAACACATTCTATATCCAGGGCTTTTTCGTCCTTCAGCAGCTAAGTAATGCTGAAAAGAAGTCTGCAAACGTTGCAACGCTTCTTCTCCATTATTTGCAACTTCAACTACACATTGAAAACTCTCAAGAAGTGCTAAAGCATACTCCTTGTTAGTTTCGTTGTCTTCAACCAAAAGCACCTTTACAACTTCTTGCTCATTTGAGCGATACTTATCAAATTGAATAATTCGCTCTGAGTCAGTTTTAACTTCATCACTTATTTCTTCATATTTAGACTTATGACCAATAAGGACATCGACAAGAGATGATAAATAAATAGGTGTTTCAAGTTTAAATTTAATATTCTTCGCTTTTGGAGAAGTGGCATCATTATACATTACTCCGATAAGTCGAACACCTTTTTCTTCAAGCGCATCAATAAACTTATCCGTAATTAACGGATTTAAAGCATCTGTAAAATAATATTCATATGCATGAGGCTCTATTTCTTCACCAAGGGCTTTTACTTCGACTCGCGCACCTAGTCGCTGTAGTTGTTGCTGCAGGGCTTTCGCTGTTTTAGTTCGGCTCATACATATAAGGGCTCTCTGCCCATATAAAGAAATAGGCAGTGTCGTTTGTTCCTCGGCAGGCAAGATAATACTTGCAGAAAAGTGACTGCCTATGCCCTTTTCACTTTTAACACGAATACCGCCATTCATTTGTAAACAAAGCTGCTGCGAAATAGCCAACCCTAGGCCAGCACCACCAAATTCTCGTGTAGAAGAACTATCGAGCTGTGAAAAAGAATGGAATAGACGACTTGTTGCTTCCACCGACATACCAATGCCTGTATCCACAACATTAAAAATAAATTCAGCATTACCGTTATCTACAGATTTACTTTCAATATTAAGCTGTATACTGCCGTGCTTAGTAAACTTAATAGCATTACCAATTAAATTCGTTAATATTTGACGAATTCGGGATGTATCCCCCTGACAAATAACATGATTTAATTTTGATACATTTAAAATAAGTTCTAATTTTTTTTCTTGTGCGGCAATAAGAGTCGAATCAAAAAAAGATTCCAACATGTCCAACATGTTAAATTCATTTATGTCTAAATTTAATTTACCTGACTCTATCTTGGAAAAATCTAAAATATCATTGATCACTGTTAAAAGAGCTTCTGCACTATTACTTGCAATTTTAAGTCTATGACTTTGCTCCTCCGATAAGTCTGAGTCAGAAAGCAATCTCAACATACCTAAGACACCATTCATTGGCGTTCTGATTTCGTGACTCATATTTGCTAAAAACATACTTTTAGCACGTGTAGCAGATTCAGCCTTTTCTTTCGAATCAATAAGCTCTTGAGCCTTCAAGAATTGATCATTAACGTTTTGCACTGAGCCAACAAGGTAGTTACTTTGACGCCCCCCTGATTTCCCATCGGTTTTAAGCTCACCTGTAACACGTATCCAAATAAGTCGCCCTTTAGCTGTACATATTTTTGAATTTACAATAAAAGGACCTTCACCACTCATAGTCTGCTCATAGGCTTTATGAATGACATCTCGATGGACGCCAGGAAGGTAAAATTCAACTACATTCGTCAAGTTTGGACTGAAGTCATCATCCACTTCAAAGATTTTCTTAGTTTCAGATGTCCAGTATATTTGGTTGGTCTCCATATCCATCTCCCAACCACCAATCTGTCCATGAATACTCATAGCATTATAGAGGTTTTGCTGGCGGGACTGAGACACTCTTATTTGCTTTAATGCTTGGCGATCTTCTAGAGTTCGACTGATATTAGTTGACCTTGTGATAAGGCGCGCTGGCTTATTGGACTCATCTCTTTCAACCACAGCACCCTCATTTAAAATCAAGAGCCAATGGCCATCCTTATGTCTCATTCGTGCTTCGGAGCTATACCTCGAAGTCTTACCATTTAAATGCGCATTAATTAATGCTGTTGAAGCTTTATGATCTGCGGGATGAAACAATTGGGAAAAGAGCTCAATACTGCAGCTGGCTAATTCACTTGGCGTATAACCCAGCATTGCACAAAAATGCTCATTGAAGTGAATTTGCTCTTTTTGTAAGTCCCATACCCATAGGCATGTCTGTGAGGCCTCAAGTACTTTGAGCGAAAGCTCGGGACTAATAAAGGGAGGTGTCTGCTCAGTACTATCCTTAGAACTAAACAGCTTTTTAACCCATTGGAATACCATATATCTTGATCAACCCTAGTATGTTGCCTGACATTTACTTTTTTTAAGATGCATTACAACAGGATAGTCAAATAGAAGCGTTACTGCATATCATCCATGACTGCAGCCCATTGGGCTTACTCTTGTTTAACGATTGACTCGCTTAGAAGTTTAGCGGGTCAACCGGTCTGCGTCGAATTGGACGTTCATCATCTTCCTCTTCATCCACGTCTGATGCCATAGCATCTACAAACAATGAATTAAGAGCTGCATTTGGTGACTTAGGCGCAGCATCGCCACTCTCGTCACAAGAACCTGGTGTACGTCCACAGACTTTACATTCGCCGTTAAGCCCTACATTAGCAAGACCGCCACAAGAACCAGCTATAGGTTTGCGTCCCATCATTACGCCTACAGACATTGTGATAAAGAACACTGCAAATCCGGTAATTACTGCGATAAATGTCATGATACTTTCCTCGCATTGATATGCTTACAAACTCATTGATGTTTAAAAAAGGAGGCAAAGCCTCTAAAACTATTGCCTAATATACCCTAATTTATAAAGGAAACATGCTCGTTATTACGATTCAACATGCGATCTCGTTTTAGACACACCCTTTTTATATGCAGGTGATACCCATACATCAAATGACTTGGTTGATTGATCTTCATAGACTAACACAACCTCCAAGCCCTGACGAATAGCTACATCTTGTGCAGCCTCAAGCCCGAGTACAAACAGCCCAGTGGCATAGCCATCAGCAATACCTGTTGAATCAGCAAAAATACTGACTGACGTTAATTGAGACTTATCATGTTGATGCTCAAGAGGGTAACCTGTTTTAGGATTAATAATATGGCTAAAGGACTGACCTTTATACTCGTAATAATTACGGTAGTTGCCCGATGTTGCGACAGCTTGATCTTTTAAGCTAAATGGTGCATTAATCTCTTCTTTAAGAGCATCTGTCATGACAGGGATAGAGACCATATCTTTTGATGGCTTTTCAATCATAATGCGCCAAGGAGCCCCCTTCATCCACGGACGAAGCGGCATTTTTTGACCTGAAACATGAACCTCACCACCAATCTCAACCAGTGCATTAGCTATACCAGCTTTGTTAAGTGTATTCAAAAGAACATCAACACCATAGCCTTTTGCAACAGCAGAGAGGTCAACTTCTACATCTGCACGCTTAATAACGCAAAGATCTTCTTTGTGAAGCTCAAGCGAGTTAAAGCCAACCTTTTTCATTGTTTCTGCAATGGCATCTTCTGATGGTGGAGCCCAATCGAGAGTCAGCTTGCTTTTACCACCAAACCCCCACAAATCAACTAATGGGCCAACTGTCGGATCAAAATACCCATCTGTATCTTGATAAACTTTTTCAGCAATCGTCAGCACATTCATAAAGTCTTGAGATACTGGATGACAAGTATCCCCTGCTGCAATTTGATTAAACTTTGAAATTTCTGAGTCTGGAATATAAGTAGACATGCTTTGATTAACACGAGCAAGGTCTTCTTCAAGCACTTTTTGCAATTCCATTGTTTCAGGGATCTCGGTGTCAGGCATATCTGCTGAAGAAATCTCTGCGCTACTTTGCAAAAAGCCTGGCCTGAAAATATGGACACTGTAACTTGTCCCCATTGTTTTTCCAGCCCAATTATCCTCATGCCAAGAGAGGCCCCAAATTAATACCATACTAATAACAACGGCACTAATAACAACTAAGCGTCTCACACTATCCACCTATACCCTATTAAAACAACTTCTATTTTAATGAAATGAAAAAAAGAATAAAAAAAAGCACAAGTTAACTTGTGCTTTTTTAGGAGATGCGTCTCTAGATTAGCCGCCGAAATCATCCAGAAGGATGTTATCGCGTTCTACACCTAGATCTTCTAGCATCTTGATAACTGCAGCGTTCATCATTGGAGGTCCACACATGTAGAACTCACAATCTTCTGGCGCTTCATGATCTTTCAGGTAGTTGTTGTATAGAACTTCATGAATGAAGCCTGTTTTACCAGTCCAGTTATCTTCTGGCTGTGGATCAGAAAGAGCTAGATGCCATTCAAAGTTCGGGAACTGTTCTGCTAGAGCATCATATTCATCTGCATAGAATACTTCACGTAGGCTTCGAGCACCGTACCAGAAGGAAATCTTACGATCAGAGCTCAGTCTCTTCAACTGGTCAAAGATATGAGATCTCATTGGCGCCATACCAGCACCACCACCGATGAAGACCATTTCGTTTTGAGTGTCTTTTGCGAAGAACTCACCGAAAGGACCATACACTTTAATCTTATCGCCTGGCTTCAAGCTAAACACATAAGAAGACATTTGACCTGGTGGTAAACCTTGTGTTCTTGGTGGAGGCGTTGCAATACGAATATTGAACTTAAGAATACCTTTCTCTTCTGGGTAGTTAGCCATAGAGTAAGCACGGATAATTGGCTCTTCAACTTTAGATTCTAGATCGAAGAATTTAAAGTGTTTCCAGTCACCTTGGTACTCTTCACCAATGTCAAAATCTTTGTATTGAACATGGTGAGCAGGTGCTTCAAGCTGAACATAACCACCAGCACGGAAGTTAACGTTTTCACCTTCAGGCAGCTTAAGTGTAAGTTCTTTAATGAACGTAGCAACGTTTTCATTAGAAATAACTTCACAGTCCCAAGCTTTAACACCAAAGAATGATTCATCGAGTTCGATATCAAGATCTTGCTTAACAGCAACCTGACAGGAAAGTCTCCAGCCATCTTTGATTTCGCTACGTGAAAAGTGACCTTCTTCAGTTGGTAGAATGTCGCCACCGCCCGCTTTAACACGAACCTTACACTGACCACATGTACCACCGCCACCACACGCGCTTGATACGAAAATTTTCTTATCAGCAAGTGCACCTAGCAACTTACCACCAACAGGAACTTCAATTCCTTTTTCTTTATCATCATTAATGTCGACGTGTACATTACCTGTAGCAACTAGTCTTGAGCGAGCTGCCAAAATAATCGCAACCAAACCGATTACGATCACAGTGAACATTGCCACACCGACAACAATAGTGGAATCAAGCATTATCTACTCCAAATTTCCAACCAAATTTTATCGAATTCTCTATAAAAGGGAGTGCTTACACTCCCCTTCGTTTAAGCCAAGTCTTATAGGGATACGCCTGAGAAGGACATGAAACCAAGAGACATAAGACCTACAGTGATGAATGTGATACCAAGACCTTTAAGACCATCTGGCACGTCAGAATACTTTAGACGCTCACGAATACCAGCTAGCAATACGATTGCTAGAGCCCAACCAGCACCTGCACCTAGACCATAAACAACACTCTCAGAGAAGTTGTAGTCACGCTCAACCATGAATAGTGAAGCACCCATGATTGCGCAGTTTACTGTGATCAATGGTAAGAACACACCCAGCGCGTTATAGAGAGAAGGCATGAACTTATCCAGCGCCATTTCAAGAATTTGAACGATCGCTGCGATAACGCCGATGTAACTTAATAGACCAAGGAAAGTCAGGTCTACGTCTTCAAAGCCTAACCATGCAAGTGCGCCTGGCTTAAGCAAGTAGTTAAGGATCAAGTTGTTTGCAGGAACAGTGATTACTTGAACCACGATTACAGCAACACCAAGACCAATTGCAGTTTTAATTTTCTTAGAAACCGCAATAAATGTACACATCCCAAGGAAGAATGCTAACGCCATGTTCTCAATGAAAACGGCTTTAATAAATAGACTTAAATAATGTTCCACAATCTTTACCCCGCCTTAATTACTGACCGTGCGAATGTGCACTGCCACCAGTAGTGTTAGGTGCAATTTTATATTCGTCTTGTTCAACTTGTTCTTTCTTAACAGCGCGAAGGCCCCAGATGATCAAGCCAATCAAGAAGAAAGCACTTGGAGGTAGAAGCATTAGACCATTCGGCATATACCAGCCACCATCAGCAATCGTCTCAAGGATAGTAACACCGAACAGCTTACCAGAACCTAGAAGCTCACGAATCACACCAAGAGATAGAAGCATTGCAGAATAACCAAGACCGTTACCGATACCGTCCATAAAGCTCATAACAGGACCGTTTTTCATTGCGTAAGCTTCTGCACGACCCATAACGATACAGTTCGTGATAATCAGACCAACGAAAACAGACAGCTGTTTACTTGTTTGGAAAGCATAAGCCTTCAAGAACTGGTCAACAACAATTACCAAGGAAGCAATAATCGTCATCTGTACGATGATACGAATTGAACTTGGAATATGATTTCTAACGCAGCTAATGAAAAAGCTTGAACAAGCAGTTACAAGTGTTAAAGCAATACACATTGTCACTGTTGTTTTTAAGTTAGATGTAACAGCCAGAGCAGAACAAATACCAAGAATCTGTAATGCGATTGGGTTGTTACTAAAAATAGGGCCTAATAATACTTTTTTAGTTTCAGACATGTTTGACTCCCCACTCCATTAAGATTCTTGACGGAATTTTTTCAGGTAAGGGCCATAACCGTCTTCACCTAACCAGAACTGAAGAAGGTTCGTTACACCACGAGATGTAAGCGTTGCACCAGAAAGTGCATCTACCTTGTAGTCAGCATTAGGTGTTTGCTCGGAAACGCCACCTTTCACAAGCTCAACAATTGGCTCGCCATCTTTATAAACTTCTTTACCTGGCCATTGAGCTTTCCACTTAGGATTATCAACCTCACCACCAAGACCTGGTGTTTCAGCGTGAGAATAGAAACCTAAACCAGCAACTGTGTTTGCATCAGCTTCTAGCGCAAGGAAACCATAAAGTGTTGACCATAGACCGTAACCATGAACAGGAAGAATGATTTTATCAATCTGGCCGTCTTCAGTTTTAGCAAGATATACAGGCATTACATTTGGCTGTCTGCGAATATCTGCTTGGTCTTCTTCAGCGCTTAGTTTGTGGCTAAGCTCTGGGTCTTTTGCAGCTTCTTGAATTGAGTAGTCAGGATCAATGTCAACATACTCACCTGTTGCAAGCTCAACACCTTTAAGTTCGATGTTTTGGAAGAGCTCGTCAACTTTTTCAGCTGTTAAGTCTGCAGGCTTAGCAAGACCTGCAGCTACTAGAATATTTTTACGCTTATCAAGTAGTTGGTTAGCTTGTTGAACTGGCGCTAGAGAAACAGCAGCAGTAGCAACAACGATAGAACAAACTACACAGAGAAGAAAAGCGACAAGAAGTGTTCTTTGTACTGAATCCTTATGCATTTCGTAGACTCCTACGCTTGATGTTTGCCTGCATAACGAAATAGTCAATCAGCGGCGCACATAGGTTACTGAATAAAATCGCCAACATGATGCCTTCTGGGAAAGCTGGGTTAATACATCTGATGAATACAGTCATGCCACCGATGAACATACCAAACACCCAACGGCCAGCATTTGTATGAGACGCAGAAACTGGGTCTGTCGCCATGAAGATCATACCGAATGCAAAACCACCCATCACAAGGTGATAGTACCAAGGCACATTGAACATTGGGTTTGTATCGCTACCAATCATGTTTAGAAGAGTAGAAATAGCGATCATACCAATCATTACGCCAGCAACGATTCTCCAAGAAGCAATACGAGAGTAAAGAAGGAATGCACCACCAAGAAGAATACCAAATGTGGAAACTTCACCAATACAACCTTGTACTTGACCCCAGAATAGGTTCGACCAAGTAATGCCCGCTGCTACAACACTTTCAATACCGCCTTGAGCTGCAAGACTAAGCGCAGTTGCACCAGTGTAACCATCTACTGCCGTCCATACGGAATCACCAGAGATTTGTGCTGGGTATGCAAAGTAAAGGAATGCACGACCAGTTAAAGCTGGGTTAAGGAAGTTTTTACCAGTACCACCAAAGACTTCTTTAGCAATCACAACACCAAAGCTGATGCCTAGAGCAACTTGCCATAGTGGAATTTGTGCTGGAAGAATAAGCGTGAAAAGCATACCAGTTACGAAGAAACCTTCGTTAACTTCATGGCCACGTTTCCATGCAAAGAGACCTTCCCAAACGAAACCGCAAAGGTAAGTCACAATGAAAATCGGCACATAGAAAACAGCACCATAAACAAGGTTATCCCAAATGCTTGCAGGGTTAAAACCTGTAAGAGCTGAAAGGATAGCACCTCTCCAACCGTCAGGACCAACAAGGTCTGGATTAGCAAGAAGCTGTGTATTTGCTTGGTAACCAACGTTCCACAGACCAAATAAAAGTGCTGGGAATGTACAGAACCAAACTGTCATCATAATACGCTTAAGATCAATACCATCTCTTACGTGTGCGTTTGATTGAGTGACACTTGAAGGCTTGTACAGCATTGTGTCAAACATTTCATAAAAAACGAACCAACGCTCATATTTACCGCCTTTAGAAAAATGCGGTTCTGCACGGTCCAGGATATCACGAAGACTCATTTACTACCCCTCCAGCTGAATTTGGGTTAAAACGTCCCTTAAAATTGGGCCGTATTCATACTTACCTGGGCAAGCATATGTGCATAACGCCAAATCTTCTTCTTCAAGTTCTAAAGCGCCCAGCTCAATAGCACCTTCAAGATCACCAACAACAATAGCTCTCAGAAGCTGAGTTGGAAGGATATCGAGAGGAACAACTTCTTCAAAAGTACCGATTGGTACCATGGCACGTTGAGAACCATTTGTTGTTGTCGTCATAGGAAGACGAAGTGCCTTAGCGAACTGAGACAGATAAATTTTTGCAACAGAGTGCTTTTGAGTACCTGGCGATAGGTATTCCATAAAGCCTCTTTCACGACCTTCAAGAAGTACGCTTACTTGTAGGTGGTAGCGACCAAGGTAGCCTTTAAGACCTTGGTTATGAGCGCCACCAAGCACTGAGCCAGAAATAAGTCTGTTCTCACCTGCTTTAGTTTTACCTGCAGCGATTTCTTCAAGGTTTGCACCTTGTGGTACTTCTACTAGAGATGGTTGCTCAACTTGTGGACCAGCAAGAGAAATAACACGGCGTGTATCGTATTTACCAGTTTTGAAAAGGCGACCAATTGCAATTAGGTCTTGGTAGTTAAGGTGCCAAACTGATTTTTTCTCAGATACAGGTGATAGGAAATGAATATGAGTTCCTACAAGACCTGCTGGATGAGGACCGTCAAACTGAGCTTGCTCTACACCGGATGCGCCTTGAATAGCTGCGCCTGGCTTAGTGCATAAATAAACTTTACCTTGAGTCAGTTTCTTCACAGCTTCTAAACCAGCTGCAAAAGCTTCTTTGTTCTGACCAATGATAACTGCAGGGTCTGCAGCAAGTGGGTGTGTATCAATAGCAGTCACGAAAATAGCATTAACATCGCTTTCATGACTTGGCACTTGGCCAAATGGTCTATTTCTAAATGAAGCCCAAAGACCAGATTCAACGAGAAGTGTTTTCACGTCATCTGTTGATAAGCTTTGAACGTCTTGACCTTTATAGCTTTCGAACTCTACTGTGCGATTCTGGCCATCGTTTTCGATAACCAAGCTAAGTAGAACCCTTTTATGGCCACGGTTGATTGCAGTAACTGTACCACTGATTGGTGCTACTACACGTAGAGATGGGTTTTTCTTATCAGTAAATAAGAGTTGACCAGCCGCAACCTGATCACCTTCTTTTACTGCCATAGTCGGTTTCAAACCAATGTAGTCATGACCCAGTAAAGCACAGGTTTTAACACTTGGTGAACCTTTTACTTCCTGGACAGGTGCGCCGCTGATGGGCAGATCCAGACCTTTCTTTATCTTAAACATTGCTACCTCATAGCCTCTCGACCAACAATTACAAAGCAAGCGCTCATTGTTGCTCTGCTCTTCAATATCGGTATGTCATCAATATCTTGTTTTTGCAGTAAGCCAAAGATTAAATTTTGAACTTTCTAACAGTACAAACATTGAAAACCGCCATATTAGAACACATATATGCAATATGAGCACTAGAAACATTCACTCATTGAAAACAAGAGATACGATTTAATAGGCAACTGCTATTGTTATAGAACTATAAGCACTCATAGATCTACAAACACCTAACGAGCTACTACCCCACCTTTGCTAGCTGCGTTGATCTATTGAACTTATGCAGCTAAAACAAGGTCATCTCTAGAGTGTTCTCACATTGAGATCAATTTCTTAGCTATGCTCCAGCTTCTCTTAAAAGAACCAGGCACTGATTAAATACTGTGCACCAATTCAACTGGTTGCCCGTGATGATACACGAGCTAAAAAAAATGCCAAGTACAAAAATGACTTCGTATCGGCAAAAAGCAAAAAACATCGTGCAGAGTATATATCAAAATACCCCACACGATGTGATCATTTATCTTTATTTGACTTAATTGGAACTCAAAATGGGCCCAAAGTCACTAAACGTGACTATTGTGAACCTTATTGGTATTCATGCCAAGCCTCTTGCGTTGGAAATACTTGTGTCGTCATAGCAGAAAGATACTGTGCTAAACGAATAACCTGACACGAATATCCGAACTCATTATCGTACCAAACGTATAAAACTGCACGATTTTCGTCGCAAATTGTAGATAAACCATCCACAATAGAAGCATGGCGTGAACCCACAAAATCCGTTGATACCGCCTCTTCTGATTCGACAAAATCGATTTGCTTATAATATGGCGAATAAAGAGAAGCATCTTTTAATAACTTATTTAAATCTTCTTTTGTCACAGCCTTATCAAAACCAAGGTTTAAAATCGCTAACGACACGTCTGGCGTAGGTACTCGAATTGCATTTCCAGATAATTTACCTGCAAGTTCTGGTAAAGCTTTCGCAACAGCTTTTGCCGCACCAGTCTCAGTAATAACCATATTAAGTGCAGCGCTTCGACCTCTTCTGCTGCCCTTATGATAGTTATCAATTAAGTTTTGATCGTTTGTGTAGGAGTGAACAGTTTCTACGTGCCCATGCTGAATGCCCAGCTCGTCTTGAAGCACTTTTAAAACAGGTACAATTGCATTTGTTGTACAAGAAGCAGCCGATACAATTTTATGATCTTGTAAGCCATGGTGATTAACGCCCATGACTATATTTGGCATATCACCTTTACCTGGCGCAGTTAAAAGTACCTGGCTAATACCTTTGCACTCTAAATGTTGTGACAGCCCAGCTTCATCTCGCCAAACACCTGTATTATCAAGTAATAACGCATTTTCAATACCATATTGTTGATAATCAACATCTGCTGGAGAGTTTGCATAAATTACTTGGATTGCATTACCGTTTGCAATAAGTAAAGATCTCTCACGATCAATTTCAATCGTTCCATGAAAAGGACCATGCACGGAATCACGAAGAAGTAAGCTTGCTCTTTTGCCAAGATCATCAGCTGCTTTACCATCACGAACTACAATGGCTTTTAGTTTTAGAGATCGATTACCAGCCTTCTCGATAAGAATACGTGCAAGCAGACGCCCTATACGGCCAAAACCATAAAGAACAACATCTCTTGGCTCTTCTAAGACAGGAGGTGTGCCTTTTGCACATAAAAGCTGCTTGTCTAAGAAACCTCTTAAACGCCCAGTCTCATTTTGCTGTGCAACATTTAACGCGCCATACATAACTGCAAGCTTGCCTACATCAACACGGGCTGAACCTAATTCCATTTCAGACATCGCTTTCAGAACAGGGAACGTATCCAAAACACTAATAGCCTGCCCCATTTCACGAGCTACTTTATGCGCTTTTAAAATAGAAATAGGAGAACGGTTAATAATCGGGCGACCAAAAACGGAAGTAATAATTGCTTTTTCACGATACAGTGAACCAATAAGCGGAACCATCTGCTCTGCAGTTGATTCAAGTTCAGGCCAATCTCTAAGCTCAGTATCAAGTTGTTTTGAATTTTGATCGTTCATTTAGTCGCCCTTTTTTTGAGATATGCTTGAAGAAACTGAAGTAGCTTTCGAGTCATGATTTTAAGAAAATTAAACTGAACAAAATGTTAAAATAAAAATTATTTTACGCATTATCCAAATAACCATTTCAAACACACAAACATTATTCATAACCCTTATATTTAGCCATTTCCTGACTCTGAGACCATTAATAAAAAAAGGGCTCACGCCCTTTTTTTATTAATTAATTCTTAATTTAGAGTCTCTGAGCCACTTAACTGCTTTCGTCATTTTTTTTATTAAAAAAAGATAACAAGCACGGAATCACAAACAAAGCTCCAACCATATTCCATATAAACATAAATGTCAGCAAATACCCCATATCTGCTTGGAATTGAATAGCTGAAAACATCCAAGTACCAACACTAACGGCAAGCGCAATCCCTGTAAACGCAACTATTCGCCCTGTATTCGAAAGAACGATGCTCATATCTTTTGTTATCACATAACGCGCAACAATATAAACACCATAATCAACCCCTATTCCAACACCAAGGGCAATAACAGGTAGAGTCGAGACTTTTACGCCAATATCAAGCCAGACCATCAAAACTTGGCATAAAATAGACGTCATTGCTAAGGGCATTAAAATTGCTAAAACATGCCATACATTTTTAAATGTAATTAAACACATAAAAAAGACAACTGCATAAATAACCCATAGCATGGTATTTTGCTGCTGTTCAATACTTTCATTCACTGCAGCTTCAATACCAGCATTACCTGCAGCGGGCAGAACTCGCATACTTGTCTCTTTCGATTGAAGTTCAGTATCAAACTCTGTCAAAGTTTGAGTAACTTCAGCTAGTGTTGCTGCTTTATGGTCTTTCAAAAAGACATAAAGAGGCGTAAAGGAACAATCTAAATTGATAAATCCTGGCGGGAGGCTTCCTGTTGTTCCATTAATTGCTATTTGCTCTTGGGGCACATGAGACCATTTTGGATAACCTTCACTTAAGCCTCGCTGCACTGCCTTCACACCATTCGCAAGAGAAAAGGTATTTTGAACAGATTCAAGTTGCTCAAAGCGCCATTGTAAGTCCTCAAGTAAATTTAGATTTGCTGGTGAATTACATTGATCAGCATCACTTCTCACAAGCGCTACATACACATCAACACTTTGAGAAAAGTGATCAACATAGTATTGAATATCTTTATTGTATTGAGAATCAGATCGCAGCTCTGGAGCTCCTGCACGTAAATCACCCACTTGAAGATCATAGCTCTTACTAAAGCCCCAAACACTTAAACAAATAAAGACAATAATGAAAACAAATCGCCCCACCCCTTGAGTACCAAATAAACTCAAGCGAGCCCACCAAGGTAGTGTTTTCACTTTATTATTATTTTTTTGAATAAACTTGTCCGATACACCAAAAATTGAAATGCACAGTGGTACAAACAAAAGAGTGGTAAAGAAAAGACATAAAACACCCAGTGATGCAGTAATAGCCAAATCTTGAATTGCAGCAATAGGAATAATGGCGAGCGTTGCGAAACCAATAGCATCACTTGCTAAAGCCAAAGAAGCAGGCTTACCTAGCTGTTGAAAGACTGAGCGAGCCCTCTGGTGATGAAGATCAATACTGCTACTTGCATTAAAAAGTTGCAATCCATGACTAATTGAAATTGCAAAAACAAGAAATGGAACAAGCATTGAATACGGATCTAAACCAAAGCCCCAGTATCGACCTAAAAGACTTACAAGACCAAGCTGCCATATTACACCTAAAATACCTGAAACTGTTAAAATAAGAGCAACTGAAAAAGATGAGGTATACCAAAAAAGTGCGACAAAAATAAATGCTACAGCAATAAGAAAAAAGAGCCCCATTTGCTGAGCTCCATTAATTAGATCACCTATTTTTTTTGCCACCCCAATAATCGCAATATCGTACCCTTTTGATTGGCTCTCTGCACGGAGTTCCTCTAAAGCATTATTAAGGGCTTTATAATCAATTGATTCGCCATCGGCACGCCAGGTTAATGGCAAATATAATGTTGATGACTGATAGTCATCCGCAACCAAACGCCCTATTTCTGTTGATCGCTCTAAATTTTGTTGAACACGTTTTAGTGAGTCAACAGAACCATCATACGTCGGTGGAATAATTTCACCACCTTCAAAACCTTGCTCGGTAACAGCAATCCATCTTGCATTTGGTGTCCAAATAGTTTTAATAAAGACTTTATCCAAGCCTTCTATTTCATACACCTTATCTGTGAGTGTTTTTACCCACTGCAGATACTCGTTATTAAAGATTGTATAGCCGTTTTTTGCCTTAACAATGATGCGCACATCATTTCCCAACGTTAGATCATCTTTATGCTCCATCATATTAACAAGATAAGGATGCTCTAGCGGCAGAAGCTTTTTAAAATCAGAGCTAATAATAATTTGAGAAGAAAAAAAGGCAAAAATGCAGGATAAAAGAATAAATCCTGCAATGCTTAAGGTTTTAAAACGACCAAAAAGAGTATGCATAGACTTACCATTGTATATCGACAGGTGTAGTGAACTCTTGCAATAAAGTTGCGGCTTTTTCAATTGTGACGCCATGATCAGTTGTCATAAAAATACGCTCACCTTGAATATCTACATTAGAGAGCTTTTCATTATTTAACTTATAAAACTGGCAAGTAAGTGGAGGTGGCGCGTTAAGACCTTCATCTAGCAGACTTAAACGGAAAACTGTTCCACCCTCACCGGCTAATAATAAATTGCGTTCAGTACCATCAGCTCTCACAGAATAGATTGACTTAGAATCGCAAAGATCACTTGCAAAAATTTGATTAGTTGTATGATCAAGTGCTAATAAAGAACCGCTTACACCAGCAAAAATAATCCAGCGATCCGATAAAAAAGCGCCATCAAAAAATGTACTTTCAGTATTTGTTTCAATAGGAACAGTAATAAGCTCATTATTTTGAATTGAGAGCTGTAAAAGAGCTCCAAATTCGCCTACGACATATCCAACAACTCCAGTTTTACTTTGTTGAAGTGGCGCACTTTTTATAATTTTGTATAAATGCGGATAATCAAGTTCAGAGATTGACTCTGTTAAGTTCTGCCAATGCTGCCCACCATCATGACTATAAATAAGTGTACCAAAGGCGCCTACAGCAATAATTTTGTCTTCACCAAATGCTGCGACATCAAAAAAAGGCAGATTTTCTTCAGATTCTGAAGCATAAATAAGCTTCCAAGCCTCGCTTTGAGCCTCTGGATTGACTTGAAAGATTTGCCCACGAGAGGTGGACAATAGAATGGATTTATTATCAATACTCTTGCTTGATGAGAAGCCAGATTCGTCAATATCTGTTATTAAACCTAGACCTGACTTACGGTAACGCTGCCAATGAACACCATCATGCATGATATGAGCCATATAAAGCTGACCATATTCACCACCAAAAAAAGCTTCGTGCTCGCTGATCGCACTCGATACAACTAATCCTTTAGGTTGAATGAAATCTGAACCGCTAAGATCATGCGCGCAGATATTCTGCACGCATAGTGTATTTATCGAGAGCAGTATGAGTAAGCTTCGATAAAAATATCTCACTAACGACGCCCCATTCTCTTCAATTGATTTGGATTGAACTTACCTTTATCTGGCGCTTGGTTAGCAAACTCTAAGATTTTATCGGCTTCATTATCCAAGAACTGGACATGGTACCGTTTCGCCTGAAGATCATGGAATACCTCAAGTGCAGACCAAGTTGTTGGCACTTCATAATAGTTTTTCAGATACGCAACACTCACTCGCCATAGGTTATCGCGAACATCATATTGATCAGCTGATGCAATACTCCAGCTATCTTCATCAATATAGAAACGTCTTTTCGCATATATATGTCGCTGACCATCTTTAACTTGACCTTCGACAACCCAAACTCTATGAGCTTCATAGCGAGTAAAATCAGGATTAATATGCCCTACCTCAAGAATTTGATCATACTTAACTGTCGGATCATCAAGCTTGTAGTTGTTATAAGGAATAAACTTAGTTTGCAAACCAACAAGCTTCCAGTTATATCTTTCTGCAGGTGCACCGTTATACATATCAGTATCATCAGCTGTACGTAGGCCATCAGATGCAGGAATAAGAGCATCAAAAGCTAAAGTTGGCGCAAGGCGTACACGTCTTTGACCTGCATTATAGGTCCACGCTTGACGAGACTTTTCTTTGTGATTTATTGGCTCGTAAACAAGGGTTGCTGTACCTGCTAGACGTGCTGGCGCATGGGTCGAAGACAGATAATAAAACATCATATTATCCAAAGTGCTTAAACTGCCTTCAGGATTATAGTAATTGAAAAAGACTTCTTGACTCGAAGAAACCAGTTCATAAGTCCCATTTTGATATACAGCTACATCAGAAGAGTTCCGTGTCACATAAACACCACGGAATCGAGCAATGTGGTTCCAAATGGCTTGCACACCTGCAATCTCTGGATCGTCACTTAAAATTGGAAATGGAACGCCACCATAAGCACCAGTCACACCGTTATAGTCGTCGGTTAATTCAGCTGTAGCTGCATTTTCTTTCACATTATCGTAGACCCACTGAGGCGCAGAGTGACTTCGGCGACTCTGGTAAACAGGAATATTAAATGTGTCTGGATAGGTTTTTAACAGGCTTTTATGACCTTCAGGAATAAATTCGGCATATTCATCCATATTATCAGCAGTAACGACAAATAATGGCTTGTCATCAGCATATGGATTTGGGTGATGTTGTCCTGGTTCTTTGTAATCAGCAGGCCAGTCTTTTTTCTGAATACCACCAGTCCAGTCAGGAATTGAAATCACGTCATTGACTTTCAAACCAGCTTTCTCTGCACCATAGGGTGTTAAAGTATCACCTAGTTTTTTAATTTCCTCTGCAGAAACACCTGCCTGAGCATGTGATAGAGCTGAGCACGCTAAAAGTGCTCCAACACATACACCTGTGGTTTTCCGCAAAAACAATGATGTTAATGTAGCCTTTAAACGATCCATGTTCTCACCTACTTTCTCTTAAAAAATATGTCTGTTGCTTTTGTGATTCATATAAAGAACTTTATTAGAAAATTCTTTTTACACTGAAAGCAATGTAATCTCTGTCTTGTAACTGGTTACGATCAGTAGCACCCCAAAAATTCGTGTATGCAAGCGCTGTTTCCCAATTGAAGTTATATACAGCACCCATACCTAAAGTTGCAGATTTACGACCTTCGACAAAATTACCACCAAATACTGAATTCCCTTCAACATCGTGGGCAAATCGAAGACTTGGTTTTAGAGTAACACCATTAAAGGCATTATTAATAGACCCCATCATTGCAACTCTATAACCCCATGAGCTTCGTGTTAAGTATTGATCCGGATTACCATCATAAGCAACACCTGGGATATCAATATAAGACATAGCATCTTGCGCTGCATAAAGTTTATCTTCATCAAGCCCAGCTACATAAGCCATACCCACCTCTAACAGACCATTCAACTCATGTAAGCCAAAGCGTGGCCCAAACGAGTGAATAGCTAAGACTGATGCATTAATCATGTCTTCTTCAGCATTAGGCATTACTGTGTCACCCGCTTGCAAGCCCGCAGGCAAATGAGCACCATACTGCCCCTCAGTTGAAGTTTGTCCATTACCAAGATCAGCAGCAGCAAGTGCATTATAAATAATTAAGTTATCACCAACTTCAGCAAGAAATGGAACATCCTTACGATATGCAATTTCACCAGCAAAAGAAGTCGTACCAACTAATGTATTAAAACTTAAACCAAGAGTTTCAAGCTCATCTTCATAATTTAAGAAGTAACTCGTTGTATCAATAAAGTGAGCAGCATTAGTACCACCAACCAGTTGCATTGCACCAGCAATTTCAGCTTGCGTATAACCCGCGTTTGCGAAGCCTGCAGGGTTTAAATTGGCGCAATCAACACTTGGGCTACCTGGCTGTAAATTTGCAATTAAGGCTTGCGCTGAACGACACGCAGCAGAATTAGCTTGGTTAGCACCGTTGGCTTCACCAAGCACTATACCTGCTGTTTGTTTTTTTGCATGAGTTTTGGAGTAATAAAAGCCAAAGTCAGTCGCATTCAAATCTTCAGCGAAATAATGAAATGCCACACCATACTGACCTGTACTCCCAGGCTCTCTATCTTGTAAGCGATTTGTATAAAGACGCGTTGAAGCAGCTGAAGAGCTATCTACACCATAAGCAAAACCAGTATATGCCTTTGCCACTGTTTCAAGAGCAGACCCTTCTAGATCAGTAATAATAGCTCTTGCACCCTCACCTATAAAAGCATCGTGAGTCGATAAAAAAGTACCAACAGCATCACCTTCTGAATGATCCCAATCGAAAAGATAGAATGCTTCCATACTTAAATTTGATGTAAGACTTGTTTGTGCTGAAATCATTGGTAAAGGAATAATAGCTTCTTTCAGTTCAGCACCAGGTCTGCGTAGACTTGAAAGCGATACAGGGTTAATCTGATTCACACCATCTTGCATGAAAAGCGCTTCACCCCATACAAGCACTTGATTACCAAGTCTTACAGTGACAGGCGTATCGCCAAGTTCAAAATCGCCCCAAACATAAGCATCTAATAACTCAATATTAGAGCCAGCCTCGTCTTTTGTTTCTGGACAAAATGATGTGCCGCAACCACCGTTTTCATAGTCGGATACATCGCCCCCATCCATGCGGTCATTCATTATTACATCATCATAAAAGGCTGTAGCGCGAACAAACGCGCCATACTGCCCATCCCAAACAGCATCTAATTCAGTTGTCCATTTGAGAAGGTTTGATGTAATACCTTTATCAAAATTTTGGTTACCATCATTCTTATTAATTTGCGCTCGTTTAGAAAGCGTTGAGAATGAGCCTTCTGCAGCCATTGAAGGCTCTCGTCCTTCTACACGAAACTGTGCGCCGTAGCTCACGGTGTTATCCCAAATAACATCAAGACGTCCATCTTCAGAGGTCCACTGCACTGCATGAGAAGGAAGAGAAAAACCAGCAAAAAGTGGTAAAGCACCCCACGCAATCGCTGACATTACTTTAGAAGTATTAAAAGACTTTTTAGGCTGCATATCCATATCCTTGCCAGAAAATCCAGTTGCTTATACACCTCGTGATAAACGTCAAAAATCCTATAAATAAAGTGATATAAGCAATTCTTAGGTGTATTCCCATAGCGTTTATAGTTGTGTTATTCAAATCTTTCAGTAAAAAATGCTCATTCCATAACCATTTTTTATAAAACCCTGAAAATTGAATTAATTAAAACCCAAAACAAGACCATTTCTTGATTTAACTTATACACTATACTAGGCACAAAATGGTCGATTCGCAAAAGAATCCAACAAAATTTGAAATTTTGCTCTAATACTATTTATAAGAGTTAAAATAGATAATGTACAGCTTTTTAAATGCATCTTTTATTGGCTCAAAGTCATTTGTTAATTAATTTAAAGATATTAAATTAACACTACAGAAAACCTATTTTTATATTTAGTATTGTTTAAATTTATAACGGAAGTCATCTGCTCATTGATAAGGATATTGTATGAGACATTTACTACCCCCATTGGTTATTAGCGCTTTATTACTATCTGCTTGCGGTGGCCGTGACGCAGACCCTTTACCAACGCCAGCTGACGTCAACAACGATGTAACAACCGACGCTCCAGCCCCTCAAGACATCAGCACATCTATAGGTTTTACTTACGATACAGCAACGACAAAAGTCGCTTTCAACCCTGTGATTAGCGAGGTCTCTTTACCGTCTTTCACTTTATTTGTAGACTCAACAGATGGCACAGCAAAAGTCACAATTGATGCAGCGAGTGATCCAAACCCAGTAACAAATGCGATAAATGATCTTGATGGCTGGTCTACAACGGCTCCAATGAATATCGACTTTAAAGGTGCCCTAAGCACTTCGTCAGTGTGTACACCTTATATGGTTGCCACAGGGACTTCTTGTGCACCAAATGTTTTTTTGATTCCTCTAACAACATCTGAAACTGGTGAAGTATTATCCCCTACATCAATAACTGGTGTTAATTCAACTCTACTCGCAACAACTCAAGTAAAAGCACAAGCAGTAACCCTTGAAACTGGTAACGACAGCGTTCGCTTAGAGCCTGTTGCACCACTAGCAAGTGAAACAATGTACCTTCTTGCGATCACGAATGGCCTAGAAGATACATCTAACCAACCAGTTGGCCCTTCGGCAATGTATCAAATACTAAGTGATACAGCTGATCAGGTGTACGCAGCCATTGGATATCCTGCAGCATTGGATAGCATTCGAGCTGTGATTCAAGCTGTAGAACCTATTGCCTTGCAAACGATCAATGGCCTTAATACAGCAATGTCACTGCCGACAATTACACAAGATGATATTGTGTACACACACCTTTTCACAACGACAGACCCAACAGCACCACTCAACTCACTTGCCGATCCAACACTTTTTAATGCAGGTCTCTCCTCACTTTCTCTTGCATTACCAGATAATTTTGCGAATGCTCGCACATCTGGGTTTTATAGTACGGAATTAGTGTCTGATGCTGTATCAGCATTACCACAAGCACCTTACTTCCCAAGTACAGCAAATCTTGTACAGGGTGCAATGGCACTACCTTCATACTTAGAAGTGCCATCCTCAACAGACTCACTTAAAGCACAAGTCACAACGATTCAGGCTGCACAATGGGCACCAAGTGAAACAGTTGCAGCTGCAATTCAACAAAGCGTGCCTGCTGATGTTGATGTCACTACAACAACCCTCAACGGCACAGAAACAACTGAATCCTATAATGTGACCTACAGATACCCATTTGCAGAAAAGCAAGCTGATACAGCAGTGCCTGTTACTGTTGTGACGCCTACAGCAGCAAAACCTGCAGCAGGCTGGCCAGTAGTAGTTATGGTGCATGGCATTACCGGCGATAGAAGCTCACTATTACTACTCGCTTCTAAACTTGCAGATGCATGCAATACATCTGGTTTAAGCATCACACCAAATTGCTTTGCAAGTGTCATGATTGACTTACCACTTCACGGTGTGAATACAAGATCAGCAAACCCTGTGCTTGACTCTGCCAATCCTCTTGATGCAAGCCTAGCAGGTGCACTACCTGCAGCATTACAGTCTGTACAAGAGCGTCACTTCGGCATTACATATAACCCTCAGGGTACAACTGATGCAACAACTTACTTAAGTACAGATGCAGCACCAAGCAGCGGTTCTCTTTTCATAAACCTGAGCCACTTCCAAAATACTCGTGATCATCTAAAGCAAGCGGTGATGGACCAGCTTAATGTGATTGCATCACTTGGTGATATGGATGTGGATCAAAATGCAAGTAATGGCCCTGACTTTGACACTGATCATGTGTATCTTGTCGGCCACTCTCTTGGTGCAATGGTTGGTTTAACAACAGCGGCTGTTGCCAATATTTCAACCAGAGCGGACATACCTCGAATCCAAGCAACAGCAATTCTTAATGGTGGCGGCCAATTAACACGTCTGCTTGAAAACAGCCCTAATACAGAATTTGGTGCGCCTGTCATTCTTGCGGGCCTTGCAGCATCAGGCTTAAATCAAAACACAAAAAACTATGAGTCCTACTTCAATGTGTTCCAAGGTATTATCGACTCTGGAGATCCAATCAACTTTGCGGCACAGCTAACAGCCACGGGCACACCAAGTTATTTCATGGAAATGACAAATGACCAAGTTGTACCAGTTGATGCAGACAACGAGCCAAACGCACCTTATGGCAACGCTCTTGTTGCTCCACTTGCAGGTACAGAGCCACTCATTAGACAAGCAAGTGCA
This sequence comes from Gammaproteobacteria bacterium UBA6940, assembly GCA_002450655.1. Classification (GTDB taxonomy): domain Bacteria; phylum Pseudomonadota; class Gammaproteobacteria; order Pseudomonadales; family UBA6940; genus UBA6940. The sequence goes on from DJZY01000077.1 coordinate 66,878, forward strand.
GTCAGTTTATCAAGTGGTGATTACACTGATGGAACAGGCATCGGCAGTGCTGGTGCAACTGACCCCAAAACAATTGCCGTTCGCTTTAATGCTGGTACACATACAACCGCAGCTCTTCCTCAAACCACACAAGAGGCTGCTGTCTTTACCGATATGGTGAATCACATCAGTACTTTCTTCACGCTGGATGGACAAGGGATTCAAGTCACGAACATGAGCTCAAGCGTCCAATAATATGATATGCTGTCCTCTATGCTGACGAGGCTCAACACTCGTCAGCTGCAGCAAAAAAAGAGGATAGTATTTTGTCAAACACCGAAGAAGTTTCAACTGAAGTCACCCAAGTAGAATCTCCCTCCGCAGTTCTTGAAACCGACATGAGTAAACGTTTTCGTGGATACCTGCCAGTGGTTATCGACATAGAAACAAGTGGTTTCGATGCCCAGACAAATGCTGTTCTTGAACTTGCCATGATCACCTTGGAGTTCACGCCAGAAGGCCAGCTTCAACCTAAAACTAAAATCCACCATCACATTACCCCTTTCGAGGGTGCCGTCCTTTGTGAAAAGTCATTGGCATTTACGGGCATTGATCCTTTTAACCCACTTCGTGGTGCGATTGATGAAAAGAAAGCCCTTGATAACTTTATTAAGCCAATTAAAGCTGAAATGAAAGAAGCTGGTTGCAATAGAGCTATTATCGTTGCACATAATGCGCACTTTGATCATGGTTTCCTAAAAGCAGCAATGGCTCGCTGCAATGTAAAACGAGACCCATTTCACCCGTTTTCAAGTATTGATACTGCAAGCATCTCTGCTATTTTTTACGGCCAAACTGTTTTAGCAAAAGCATGTAAAGCTGCCGGTATTGAGTTTGATGCGAAAGAAGCCCATTCGGCACTCTACGATACAGAAAAAACAGCAGAACTCTTCTGTAAAGTTGTGAATGATTACCGACAACTTAAACTTATTGCCGAAAAAGAAAACCAATAATCTTATCAGTTTAAAGTGCGCTTTAAGAGATCATTTGATGGTCTCAGTGCACTCCTTTTATCTCTTTAAAAAAAATATCTTTGCAGTTCTTTCCAGTCTTATCAATTTTCTCTATTCCCTTTATTTTACCGTTATTTAAATGACTTAAAAAAACGTAATAGCATTAAAGCTTTTTCGCATTTCTATTTTTCCGATACATTCGTATTTATTCAAAAAAACTTCCATTATTTCAGAGTAAATTATCTATTGACCTAAGTGGCTCTCAGCCGTTTTAATGCAGAAATTCGAATAAAAAACAAACACCTCTTAATCTAAAAAGTAAATAAGGAGATTTGCTATGCCAACAACCTGTTCATTTAAATACGCTGCTGGCGGCGATAGATGTTTAAGACCTAACGGAAGTTCAGATGTGTACAAAGGCCGTAACGGCGATTACATGAACTGCATAGATCGCTCTCTTGATAAACACGGTAGCAAGGTATGTCATTATGCATGCCTTAGAAGCTCATCACGCACAGCAGATCGAGTTACGCGCTCCGCGTATCACGCTCCAGTTGCTCTTGCTCAAGGTGTTTATTATGCTGGATCAGGCCGTAAAGCCCCCAAAAACCGCACTCACCCTCATGCAGCGCACTATGGATATGGTTTTGCAGGTGGTCGTGACCAACGTAGCTCATGGGCAAAAAAAGGCAGTAGACATGGTGATAATGCTGCAGGCTTAGCTAATACAATGAGCAAATTAACGCTTGTGCATGAAAAAAGCAGAGGAAAACTACTTGTAGGTGGATTAAAAATAGCTGCAGGTAAATAAAAACTGTGTAAAAGAACGAAAAAACCTGAGAAATCTCAGGTTTTTATATGTCTTAGAAACGCTCTCATCTTTAGGCAAGACGTACCGCTTCTCGGTAGACTTCCATAACCTTTAATGCATTATCATGCCAACTCATCCAAGGCCATGGTGAGTCATTCCAGTCTTTGCCAAGACCTTCGACCAAAGCTTCTCCAAGAGCTTGAGAATCTCTCGGTTGAACAAGAATGCCTCGAGTCTCATCAACGAGTTCAGGCACTGCACCAACTTTAGAGCCAATAACAGCAGCACCACTTGAAAGCGCTTCTAATACAATATTTGGACAACCTTCACGTAAGCTTGGAAGTGCCAGGATATCTGCAGCTTGTAAAAACAAAGGCACTTGATCATGTGGTTGACGCCCCATGAGTTTAATAGACTCACCTAAACCAAGCTCTTCAATCTTAGCTTTAACCAGTTCTTCTTCAGGGCCAGAACCAATCACAGCTAGGACAGCATCAGAATGAGCTTCAGCAACCTGGCTCCAAGCTTCTACAAGATAAATTAAGCCTTTCTCGACGTTAAAGTTACCTGCATAAAGAACGATCTTCTTGTCTTGAGGTAAACCAAGTTGTTCACGTACAGCAGCTTTATCACCTGCTTTAAATTTATTTTGATCAACACCATTTAAAACCACATGGTTGCGGTTATGCTTGACACCTAGAGCACGAGCTTCATCTGCAAGCCCTTGGCTTACATAAATATTCATTGTGGCATTTTGAAGGGCCCATGCAATTTGCTCACGACGCCAAGGGTACTTGGCAAACTCATTAATATCACAACCAAGACAATGGACAACAACTGGCACGCCAAGTTTTTTCGCTGCATAGACAACACCTACACCATCTGGGTATGCCCAATGCACGTTAATAACATCAATAGGTTTTTCTTCATGAAGCTTTTTAAGGCGATTGTAAATACCTAAATAAAAAGAAGCACCATAGGTAAATCGAGCAGTTTTAGGCATAACAAAGTACCTTGGATGCCATACGTCTACACCGTTAATAACTTCATGCTCAGGCACGAGCACTTCTTTTCCTACTTTATTCGTTAGGCTGCGAATAAACTTAGGCCTCCAAGGCAATGGTGCAATGACTCGTACATCAACTTGCTCTTTGAGCTCTGAAACTAACTGCTGGGTATAAATACCTCTCGTCGGTTCCTGACTATTTGGGTATAAATTTGAAACAACAACAACCTGCATAATTACAACCTTAATGGTATGCACTTAACTCAAATGAAAATACATACAACTTCAAACAATAAGCAAATTCTAGGCTACTTTTGATATCGTAAATAAATACTTCCCTGATGCAGTAGGAGGAATATGCTCCACTTGCACAATATTTACATTTACTTCATCACCACATACTTTTTTAATTTCTTTAATAACAAACTCTTCTTGCGCAAAGCGCTCACCGTTTGTCACAACTTTAAGATCAACCTGATCGACTTTTTCTTGCACCAACTGAAATTGTTTTACATCCGCAAGATCATAGAATATATGTGTAAAATATTCACCATGAATTCGCGTGCCATTCATTGCAATAATAAAATCACTCACACGGCCTGAAACTTGGCCTAATAACGGTAATTTACGGCCACAGTCACAGAAGCCTGGAAGTTTATGCCCTTCATCCCCCATTCGATAACGAATGAATGGCATGCCGTAATTCCAAAAGTCAGTCACGATTAACTCGCCAGACTCATCGGTATTACATAAGCGTGGAATCCTAGACTGGATAGCGCCCATTTGCTCTGGGTCACTTACCTGCCCCTGTTCATCAACTTGCTCACCAAAACGACCAATTTCAACAAACACATTATCTGCATTGATATGTAAACCTTTTTGATGCTGACACTCACTTGCAATAAGCCCTACTTCTCGTGAGCCATATCTGTTAAGTACTTTTGTTTTAAACACATCTTGAATGAAAGCTTTGTTTTTATCTGTTAGCGCTTCAGCAGAGCTTACTATGCCTTTAGGTCGAATAGTATGGTGAGGTCTAAAGTCAGAAAGGTACTGCGCGAAAGCAAGCAAGGCATTTGCATAACCAAGGATCATCGGTGGCTGTTCCTTTTCAAGGACGTCAGCAAACCTAGACATCTTCTCTGGTGTTAGATCAAAAGCATCAAGGGGCATAACTCGATGAATGTACTGAGTCACTATACGTTGCTTTAATGAGCTAATTGCTTTCAAGTCTTTCTGAGCACCCCAAATAAGCGCGTAAGGATCGCCCAAATCCCAACCACTCCATCTATCATGCCTGACTTGGTCTGCAGCACGTCTCTGATACTGCTCTTTATCTTTATAAAAATGTGTAGGCATTCCTGTAGAGCCACCAGATGCATCGGCCACAAGAGTGCTTTTATCATAGAGACTTGATAGAAATGCATCCCCTTGTTCTTGGATATCTTTTTTACGCACACAAGGAAGAAGATTGATATCGTCTAAGCTTCGAATATCTTCAGGTTTTATGCCTGCAGCTCGGTATAATTCACGATAAAAAGGCACTGTTTGATAAGCATGAGTTACCATTGCCTGAAGCCTTTCCAGCTGCCAAGATTGCAACTGATTAGTGCTCCAAAACTGGCGCTTTTCAAGCATTTTCAAATGCTTAAGTTTAGGATCCTTAGCCTTCCAATAATAGGCAGGATAAAGAATATGCTTGTCCAGAAGTGAGTACAAATCGTGCATTATATATTCCTCAATGCAGCTAAAGAATTGCTTAAATTTTCAGCAACTTACTTTTTATTGGATCGTATTATTTCGATCAATTATATACTAGGCAACCTTTCTAAACATCTAAATCACTATAATTGGCCAGTTACAAGGTTTCTAAATAGTTATAATGGCTAGCGGCCGTGTGTCAGATAGTATACTCTTGGTGCCGTGGTGGCCATTGTACCAAATGTAAAAAGACTTATTGCACTATTCGTGTAAAGAACTTGTCAAAGGCCAGATACACACGGCTAAGCTATGCCCCGAATAATTCAAAACTTAAGCCCCAGTGAGAGCGACCGAAACATATGTCTTTGTGGATTGCAGTAACCTATATTATCTCTACGATCATTATTGCCCTAGTAAGCCCATTTTATGGTCTTGTTCTGTTAATTGGCAGTATATTAATTCGTTTTCAAGATCGATTCGAGGTTCTCAACAGTCAGCCAACATATGTATATATGTGTTTAGCCTGTATTGTTGGCTTTATTATTCATAAAGATAAACTGAGCAAAAAGACTTTTTGGCCAGATAAGCACTGGATTCGGTTTGTTGGCTGGGTTACTTTAGGCCTTATACTTATGGCCCCCTTTACCCTCATTGCACAGCTTAAGTTTCTATTCTCAAGTATTATTCTTTACTACTTTGCTACTCGTTGCCTAGATAGTATTCCTAAATTCCAAATTATGTTTGCTGTGGTCATTGCTATCTCAGTATCCCTTGGTTACGAAGCAACATCATCATATTTAACAGATCCAAATAGTCCGTTTGCATACATGCCTAACCCAGATGAAAAAAGAATGGTTGGTGTTGGTTATTACAAAAACGCGAATGAATTTGGCGCTCTTATGGTTATGCCTATTTCATTTGTATTCTGCTTATTTCTTCTATCAAAAAGCTGGATCATGCGTTGTGTTTATGTTTCAGCAGCAGCATTCCTACTCTTTGCAACAGGTCTCACCTACTCCAGAACATGTATGGCCATTGTAGGTATCATGGCCATGGTGATTGCAGCACTATGGGGTAAGGGCAATATTATGAAGAAAGCAATTGTCCTTGGTGTTGTTGGTGTTACCTTAGTTGGAGCATTGACCGTTATTCCTGGTCCATTACAAGAACGCTTCATGAGTATTGCCAACTACAATGAAGATGAAAGCTTTCAGGGCAGAACTCGAGCTTGGGAACAAGGCTTTCACATGGTTCGATCGTATCCTATATGGGGTGTCGGCATGAGCCAGTGGGCTAACTACCATGGTAGAGCACCACATAACTCATTTGTAATGGCAATGGCCGAAACCGGCTTGCCTGGAATTTTCTTTTATCTAGCAGCAATATTTTATGCATTTAAAATAAACTTGCGAATTATAGAAATACCCGAACATGACCCCAGATATAACCGGCGTAACAGGATCCTTGCAATTTGTTTGACCGCAAACCTTGTTGGATTCTGTGTCTATGCATTTTTTGGTAACCAGGCCTATACGCCGTTTATCTTTGTGTACACAGGGCTCTGTGCAGCTATGGCTAATCTTGTGACAGTACAACACAAAGAGAACCATACGCCACCACCGCCAGCCAAAAAAGGAAAAAATAAAGGTAATGCAGGCCGCCGTAAAAAAGCCGCAGGTAAAAACCTTGAGGTAACGCAACCAGTGATTGAAAGTGAGGCACCAGAAAAACCACGCTTCCCTCAAGCACCTGTTTAAAATAAATACAAAATTAAGAATTTAACGGAATAATTTGAACTCACTAAAAGTTAGAGTGTACACTCGCCATCCAGAGCAATATATAAGAGCTCTGATGGTTTGAGTAATATGAGCCCACCTTTTAGAGAGCTTTTATAAATCTAATTTAAAAAATATAGAGTGCGATTAGACAGCAGATGAGTGAGCAATTAACAGTACAAAAAGCAGTGGAGATTCTTGGAATCAGCGAAGGTGATTCCCTTGATGATGCCAAGCGTGCTTATAAAAGACAAATGCACAGGTTTCATCCAGATCGCTTCCCTAATGATGTTAATGCTCAAAAGCAAGCTGCTTCAAAGTTTTCTCAACTTAAAAAGTGCTACCAACTTATTGAAGAACACTTCAATATGTATGGTGAGATGCCTTTTCAAGATGATGATAAAAATGCTGAACAGCGCAAGCGCCGTGAGAGAAGCAAAAAAGACCAAGCTGAAGAAAATTTTCTTCAGCAATCTAGCACTTTACTCAAAGACCCTGAGTTACGGACAGTTGCTCGTCGACAACACAAACCGGTTGCACCTCAACCACCAGCAAAGCCATCAAGAGCGGGCAAAGCAGCTGCGCTATTATGCATTGCTGGGCTAGCAGGCTATTTTGCACTTAATCACTCACACCTCTTATTTCCTCAGGAAGTAGACCCTAGTGTGACAGAGATTGATTCGACTGAGCTCGATTACCGTGTAAGTATTCAACTTGATCCTAATGCTGAAAAAGCAGAAGAAATGTCTTTATCCGATCAGCTTATCCAAGAAGAGCTCAAAGCTAAAGCCGTTCTATCTAAGTTCAATGCTAATGCAGCAAATACTCAGAGCAATAAAACCTTCACTTATGGTTCGTCATACAGTGAAGTAGCAGAAATTCATGGTCCACCTGATCACTCAGATCAAAAAACGTGGTACTATAATTCCAGTAAAGTTGTCTTTGACAATGAAGGTCATGTTATTGACTGGACTTCTGATCCTTCCTACCCTCTGGCGATTCGGCTCAAATAATCTACAACATCACTGAGTCAATTAATCATATCGACATTATAGGTATTGCTTTTCGACATATCACATAGTAAAGTGACATGCATGGAGACCGTAAGCCCCTATAAGTAGTACAGTAAAGTTCGGAATTGCTATTGTGAATATGATAGTCACAGATATGAAGTGAATTGACTCACTTCTGCTTACGCCATTTTCTATACCCTCATATTGGATAGGGTCTACAAACTTAGGGATCAGTGGCTGCCTAGGCGCAGAGAACTCGAGGATGAGTTATCATCAAGACAACTCTCATGGCATTTAGGAAAATGTCAATGCAATTCTTCAAACAAAAATGGTAAGAGACCTATGAATACAAGTGAAAAGACACAAGGAAGCCGCTCTGCAGATAAGTTTGTTGTTCGTTTACCAGATGGTATGCGTCAGAAAATTGCACTTGTTGCAAAAAACTATCACCGCAGCATGAACTCTGAAATCGTTTCTCGCCTTGAGCAAAGCCTTCGTGCAGAGCCAAGCCTACTAAGTGAAGAAGAAAAAGCAGCTCTTCAACTTGGTGGTGAAACAGCTATGGATGTAAGCCCACAAGAGTCAGCTATCATTAGTAGGTTCAGACAACTTTCGCCAAGCAAAAGACAAGCTCTTCTTGAGATTATGAATCTTGAGCTAGCGTAAGACCGTTATAGTCGCAGCTCAAAAATATTTTTGAGCTGCGACTAAAAAATAAATATATTCTCATTTTCTTATTTAGAATTCCCATACTCGACCTATCGACCTCCCCTCACTTTTTCTGTAAAAATATCCACGCTCGACACAAATACTTAACATAAAAAACGTAAGCTCTTTTTTAAATTATTCCAACACCACAGTTAGACTTCATAGGATGAAGCACTCGAACTCAATGTCTGATGTATACAAGGATTTTTACACATGAAAAGTGTTGCTATTTCAAATACTCCAATTGAACAAATCCAACCAAGTTCTTTTAAAAATACAGAGAGTGCTCTTGAAAAAATATCAACAACAAATGAAACTCATCATGCTTTAATTAATCAGCAAAATCAAATGAGATCAGCAAACGATCACGAGTTCTCACCTCTACCTTATTCTTTAGATCAACGTGGCGCCATAGTACCTCGACTTGATAATACGGTTGTAGCAGTATCTTCCGGCGCTATATTTGATTTCTCAAACGATCATAAAATTGCAATAGAGCATGGCTCCGAAGCCTATGACAAATACCAAATTGAACATGAAGATGACATACTTGAAAAAGGTGAGGCGTTCAATTTATGTGAAAAAATGTTTGCCGTAAATGAACAGCTTAAAGCAATTGGTTCAGACCTGCGCTTTGACGTCGTTATTACATCTAAAAACACACCGGACGCTTGTATGCGAGCGTTAAAATCAGCTGAACATTATAATTTACCAATTAACCGAACGGCTTTCACAAATGGTGCATCGCCTTATCAATACACCAAGGCATTTGGCACATCCCTTTTTCTAACAACAAACGCTCAAGATGCAAAAGAAGCTGTTAATGAAGGTGTACCAGCTGCACAAATTTTACCATCTAACCAAAAAGAACAAAGCAGTCAACTTAGAGTGGCTCTTGATGGTGATGCGGTTGTATTCGGAGACTCTTCTGAAAAAATCTCCTTTGAAAAAGGTCTAGAAGGCTTTTACCAGCATGAACAACAAAATAAAAACACACCTATAGAAAAAGGCCCACTATTTCCATTCCTTTACCGATTAAGCTTACTTAAAAAAGAATTCCCAAAAGAAAAGTGCCCAATTAGAATTGCAATCACTACAGCTAGAGCAGCACCTGCTGCAGAAAGGTTAATCAAAACATTGAGGAACTGGGGAATTGAAATCGATGAGCTTCATTTACTTGGTGGCATGAATAAGGGGCCTTTTTTAGAAGCATTCCAGGCAGATATATTTTTAGATGACAACATCAAAAATGCGCAACAAGGGTCAGCGCACGTTGTTTCTGGGCATGTACACTTTGGTATAAACAATCAATCTAAAGCATAAGTATATTTCTAGAAGGGCTTAACAAAGCCCTTTTGAGTTTTAAGCTGCAAAATGTTTAAACTTTTCTAAAAAGTCATCCATCACTACAAGTGTCTCATCGAGCCTTGCGCAAAAATCAGATAAATGACCTTGCAAAGCCTCGCTATTATTAATAATGGAGTCTTCTAGTTCAAAAGCACATTTTCTCAAATCTTCCGCACCTAAATTTGAGGCGCTGCCTTTAATAGTGTGAACTATACGACCAGCAGTCATTGCATCTTCATCTTTAAGAGCCTTTAAAAGTTCATCAGACACATTACTATAATTTTTGGTAAAGAGAGACATAAGTTTAATATAAAGACTTTTTTTATCACCTATCAATTTCAGCGCCTTACCAACTTTTAACCCTCTATACTCATCAGGCATGATACTAGTATCGACCTCGATGACTTCATTACTATAAGCGATATTTGTTTCATTTGCTGCAACATGACTTGGAATTGGACTCTCAGATATATTTTCTGAAGGTCCCTGAATAACTTCAGCATCTTGTACCTGACTTAAACTAGATTCAGTCATATCCCGTGATGAAATTCTGTCTGCCCAAAAATAAATAAGATCATTCAGCTTTTTAGCATCTACCGGCTTACTTAAATAATCATCAAAACCAGCAGCTATAAACCGCTCTCGATCACCTTTAATGGCATTAGCAGTTAAAGCAATTACCACTTGATTAGGATCATTCTCTTTTATAATTTTAGTGGCCTCATAGCCGTCCATCATCGGCATTTGAATATCCATTAAAATAAAGTCATAGCTTTTTTCTTGGACTTTCTCAACAGCAAAGCGACCATCTTCTGCTGTATCTAATACAGCTTTACTATCTGCAAGGAGCTCAAGAACTAGCTCTCTATTAAAAAGATTATCATCGACAACAAGCACATGAAAACCATCTAAAGATTGGCACCGCTTAAGATCTGTTTCTGCCTCTGCAGAAGCATAGGAACTTGCTTCAGAGCTTTTAGTTAAAATACTTCGACAAATAATGGAAGGCTTCAATGGCTTCTCAAAGGTAAGTTGTGAAGCTTCAGGCCATTGCAGTTCTTGCGGCCACTGAAAATTATGTGAAAAAGGCGTAATCCCTAAAAGGAGAGGCATTTCTTTGTTGGCAGAAATAAATCCAGAATTCAGTTCTTGAATCCAATCGAGGCTTTCATCATCTTGATCAGTAATAATGGCAAGAATCTCATGACTACGCTCTACCCACTCCTGCTCATCAACTAGAGCAACCCCGCTTTCAAACTCAACAGACTCTAGACCATAAGCAGATAACTGATGTCGAATGCTTCGGCGTACAACAGGGTTTGTCTGAAGAAGTAAAACTGTTTTACGTTCACTCTGAACCTTAAATGTTGATAACTGACGTTCCAGAATACTTGAGTTATCAAGCACACCTAGATTAGCTTCAAAGAAAAAGACACTTCCTTGACCTTCTTTACTCTTAACCCCAATTTTACCATCCATAAGCTCAACTAAACTTCGACAAATACTGAGACCTAGTCCTGTTCCACCATACTTACGGGTTGTTGTCTCATCTTCTTGAGTAAATGGTGCAAATAATTTTGCTTGCTTATCCTTAGGTATCCCCTTACCAGTGTCTCGAATCTCCACGCGAATTCTGCAATCTTTTGATTCTAAACGTATAGGCTTAACAACAACTTCAATATAACCTGTTCTTGTAAATTTAAATGCGTTCGAAACCAGGTTTATCATAACCTGCTTAAATCGCAAAGGGTCGCCAGAAACAACCGCAGGAAGCCTTTGATCTACATCAAAAACAAGTTCTACACCAGAGTCATTTGCACGATCGGCAAACAAATCAGCAAGCACTTCAATATTTTCAATTAAATTAAATGGAATATTTTCAAGTGTCAGCTTACCTGCTTCAATTTTTGAAAAATCTAAAATATCATTTATAACTTCAAGTAATACTGAAGACGAAATTTTAATTTTATTGCAGTAACCAACTTGCTTATCGTTCATCTGAGTTTTAAGTAAAATTTCAGTAAAACCGACAATAGCATTCATTGGCGTACGAATTTCATGAGACATATTTGCTAAAAAATGACTTTTTGCTTCACTTGCACGCTCTGCCACATTTTTAGCTTCTTCCAACTCATGTTGGGCTTTACGTAACTCAGTTACCTCTAGACCATAGACTTGTACAAACTGCTTTTTATTTTTATAAAGCGGATTCAAGGTCCAGATATAAGATACATCAGAATATTCTACCTCTTGATTAATCAAGGTTTCTTGTAAGTGGGCAGCATCTGCAACTAACATCTCTAAGTTTGGAGGTAAAACATTAGGAATACCTTCGTCATTAAAACCATATTCCACCATGAGATCTGTCATTGCAGGATTCGCAAATTCAATACTCATAGGGAGTGCTATTTCTAAAATTGGCACAGGACTAAATTCTGCAAACATTGCAAGTCGTCGAGCTTCATATTGACTCACCGTGCCAGTTGAACATTCTGTAAAAGTAAGCACTTTTGCGATATCAAGATCATCCAGTTCAGGGCTTAGTACACGAACATCCAAATTCATATACACACCTTGCGAACCAACCCACCAAGCTTCAAAATGATCTAGAGACTCGGACTCCTCTTCATTTTGATGCCCACACATTGGACAGTCCATAGCATTATGGGCATAATCCACTGCTTTTGAACACAACAGATCATGGGCTGTCTGTCCAAGCATTTGCTCTTGAGTCCAACCAAGAATTGCAGTAGCTTTATCATTAGAGAATGTTACTTTTCCATAATGATCTAAACCAATAAGACCGTCAGGCCAATTATTTAATAACTGTTCTGCTAAATGAGGCTTATCTGAAAACATCTCTAACCTTCTATTGTACTCTATGGACTTAAGCCATACTTTTACTGCAACATATCACCACTAAAGACCAATAGCTTTTCAGGGTCTAAATGAGAATCTTTACCATATAAGTCTAAAACTCGTTTAATTTTTATGTCTTTATCTAATAAACTTACTTTAGATGGATTTGCTGCTTTGGTTTTTGCTTTATCATAAAACACTTTAACTATAGGTTTGAGTGGTGACTGATGGCTAATTTCAATAACAACACCTATCTGCCCATTATCAAGCTCAACTGCACTGCCTAAAGGGTAAACCCCAAGAAGGCTAATTAAATTAGTTGTAAAATATCGATCAAGCTTACCTTTCTTTGAGAGCTGAAATAATGCTGATAATGCATTTTGAGGGGTCATACCAGGGCTTTCACCTAAGCCATGGACAAGTTCATCATATTCATTACATGTCGCTAGAAGTCTAGCCCAAGGATGAATACTTTCTTCCTTTAATTGCATTGGATAACCAGAACCATCGAGGTATTCATGATGTTGCTCTATTGCAGATATAACACCTTCACTTAACTCTGCTTGCTGCTTAACCATACCTTTTACAATGGGAATATGCTGAGCAACAAGTTTTTTTTCTGATGCAGTATATGGTTTACCTTTCCCCATTAAATGTGTAGGAAGTTTTGTCCAGCCAGCATCATGGGTTAGCGCTGCAAGCCCTAACGCCTGTTGATCTTCAACACTGTATTCAAGGTGGCTCGATAACAAAAGCACTAACGCAAAAACACCAAATGAATGGGTTGCAATTTTTCCACCATCACGGCCTTCATGTAGCAATGCCATAATTGCTTGAGAATTGTTATCAATACTTTCCAGTGTTTTTTCAACCACAGGGTTTACTTGTTCTTGAGAAACACTACGCCCAGTCTCAAATGCACTTTGAATTTGATCGACAGCATTTAAAACTTCACTTTGAATACGCTTCGCTACTTTAAATTCTTCTTTTAAAGGCACTTTAGGGGCCTTCATAAAGGGCGACCCTTTTTTCTCTGGTGCAGGCTTTTGTATTACTGTTTTGTCTTCATTAGTTTCAGCAGCACCCTCTGCATCTACACTATCAGCATTAGTAACAGCTTCATTTAATGAGGCTGGTTTCGGCACTGACTTTGGGTCAGGAACTGCAACTTTACTTTTATCAACATCTATTACAAGTGACTCAACACCTGCTTTTTTAAGAAGCTCTATATCTTCTTGTTTGACGATGAGGCGTTTATGTCTGAAAAACGGGCTTTTAACCCATGAAATATCAAGCTCAGATACAAACATCCCTAACTTAAGATCTTGAATATTTATCCTTTTAAGCGCCATTACTTAAACCTTTATATCCTATTTTAATAAGCAAATTAAATTTACTTATTTATGCTCCGCTACAACAAACTCGCAAATGAATCATAAAGCGTATCACATGAACGGCACTATCCCCCCGCCACTTTAGACAAATAACCGTAACTACTCGCCCCACACCTCA
>DJZY01000087.1 GCA_002450655.1 Gammaproteobacteria bacterium UBA6940
TCTAGCTCCAGTTATAGCGCAAGTGAAGAGAATTCGAGCGTTCTTACCTAAAGTAGGCACAAGAAAACTGCACTACATAATGCAGGCAGATTTGCTAAAACAAGGTATTAAACTGGGACGAGATGGCCTTTTTGATTTGTTGAGAAAAAATAGGTTACTCATCCAGCCAAAAAGACAGTACCGTAAAACGACGAATAGTAAACACTGGATGCGAAAGCATCCTAACCTATTAAAAAACTTACGAATAACAAGACCTGAGCAGGTGTTTGTAAGTGATATTACGTACCTAGAATCCAAAGAAGGTGTTCATTACTTGTCTCTTGTAACGGACGCAAGCTCTAGAAAAATTATGGGGTATCACTTAAGTAATGATATGAAAGCAGAGTCTGTTGTAAAGGCGCTGCAAAACGCTGTGAAAAATAGAGTAACAGCAAAGAAACTTGTCCATCACTCAGATAGAGGGCTGCAGTATTGTTCTGAGTTATACCAGAAAGAACTCAAGCAACACTCAATTCAAGCATCGATGACTGATGGTTATGACTGTTATCAAAATGCTCTGGCAGAACGAGTGAATGGCATTATTAAAAATGAGTTTTTAATACATACATATAAAAACCGTGCAGAATTAGAAGAAGTACTTCATGAAAGTATATTCGCGTATAACAATCTAAGACCTCATATAAGCCTGGGAATGCAAACCCCAGAAGAGGCACACAAAAAAGCCAGCTTATAGTAAGCTGGCTTCTAGATAAACCGTCAACGTATTCTAGGACGGGTCAAGACGTATTTTAAAACCACATGGTATTTTTTATTGATGAATACAGTTATTAAATTATGTTGTATATGCCTTTCTTTAATTTCGTTACTACTCAGTTGTAATGTTAAAGCCGAGTATAAGGTTGAAGATATTAGAGATCCTGCTGGTAAAATTTCTTTGTCTTATAGTGGTGACTATTATATGAGCGGTGGTTTGGCACGATTTGTTGTACGGAATTTGAATGATAAATCAGCTGTTGGTCATATATGTTGTCATTCTAGAGAGGAATTTAGAGAGGCATACTTTTTAAGAGATGGTAGTGGTGTTGATTTGGTTTTACAGATCAGATACCAGTATGGGGCATCTGGAACACTTGTAGTGTGGAGTAAAAATGGTGAAAAGGTATCACAAGAAATTGAGTTTAAGTCAGTTTCAGCGCCTAAAATCTACGTTTCACCTTCTAAAACATATTTTGCAATAGTAACAAATGATAAAGCGCTAGTCTTTAATTCAAGGCTCGAGTTGAGTTTTACTACGTTTTTTGATTTTAGTGCGTTTTTTAATTTTGGTGAGATAACAACTTTTACGCTTGCAGATGATGGTGCGTCATTTATAGTATATGCTGACAAAGCGTTTCTTAAGTTCGATAAGTCTGGTCACAGTGAGAAAATAGTTGATTGTCCCATTAATCCTAATGCTCACATTGTTGCTACAAGCTTTTTAGGAGAGTCAGATCATTTTTATATTGTAAATTTTGGGCGTGGCTGTGATATTAATGGAGAAGAAGTCCGTACTTTTGACATGGAAAATATTTCTGGGTATTTAGAAGATGTTTATGCTGCAGGAAATAATGTATATTTTATATTTAGTAAAAAGTTCTCTATTTATAGTGTCGATTTGAATGATGAAAAGCTGAATTTTGATTTAGAGAAATACTACTGGCCTAAGTATGGCCCTGATCCATCTGTTAAGCCTCATTTCTCACGTGGTGGTAATGCTCTTGATTTCGATAAAAATGAATTTTATTTATCTGGTTATGGTGCTACAGGTCTTATTTTTAAAGTCAGCTTTTACCCGTGATAGGATGTATTAGGTATAATGAAATGCTCGTTATGTAGAGTGATATGTCGATGAAATGCACTTTTATCGACATAAGACATTTTAGCTTCTTATCACCGAGCCTTTAACCTGGAGTGTCACTGCCATTAGTATCTGTACTTTCTACGGGTTCTTCCTTTCTAACGTACTGCAACAATGGCTCGCCAAACTCTTCACAAGCATCTGCAATAGGTGCAGGCCAGAGGAGTGTACCACCTGTATGTTGTTTGGATTGATAAAAGCCATGCTCATTAATCTTGCCTGCATGTTTCAGTTGATAGATACCATTCTTCTTATGGCCAAAGAGAATAATTGATTCAACCGTTAAATCCATAGAACCACTTCGCTGAATATAGCCTTGCTTCTCATAGAACTGATCAAACTCAAATAACTCAAAGTGCTCTTTATGGGCATCACCAATCTCATCCCAAATCCAACGAGTATCATCACCTATAGAATCTGCGATTGCATTGAACGCAGGGTTTTGCGGTTGAATAAGCAGGTGTGGGTGAATCTCTTCTTTTTCAAAAAGCCATTTGTGGGTAAAGCGATTATCAGAGATAAGCGCTTGCCTGTAGCTTTCAAGTTGGCTTTCACTCAGGTAGAGGGATTTCAGCTCATTTGTTTTATGCAGTTCTGCTGCATCCATATTCAAGAAATGACACATGCTTTCAAGGTGTTCAGCAGTAATTTGCAGCTTTTCCGATGAAGTGAAGGTATCCCAAACCTTTGGATTAAGGTGCTGCACAATACGCCCAGTTAACAGGATTGCATTTTGTGGTTGGTGATCTTTCAAAAGCACCAGCTGATCAAGTGGTGGGAAAGTAGGGGCTTTCTGCGTAAGCAGCTGCAGCTGCTTTGAAGCGCTCTTATTGTGATCTTTACTTGGGTTGATTTGCCCAAGATTATTTTTCGTTTGCGTGTACTGATCTTGAAATGACTTTTGATCCAGCCCAGAAGTTGAAACACGGCAGACAGAGCTAACACCACCGTCAGTTTTACCTGGTGCCACTGAATTTATAAACGGATTGGTATTAATTTTCATAATTCGAACTTCTAGGTTGCTGGGATGGAGCTATTTTAACATGTTTGAGGGAGTGGGTAAGGGGGCGGTTTCAATTGACTTTAAGCATGATTAGGTTAATAAATGGCCAAAATTGGTTGCACAGCCGCATAAGGAAGAAATGGTTTGTATAATAATGGTTTGCGTCAATAGTGCGAGGCTAAAGTAGCCTATGTAAAGCTTATGTTTGATACATCACAACTAGAGGCCTAGAGTTAAAAGATGTATTTAAGAAAATGATGATAAAGCGAGTGGCCTTTTGGTTTTAATATGCAGAGTGGCATTACTAATAGGCTAAATATAGAAGGCTTTATAAATCATTATTTAGAGTTGGCTTTCCGGTGTTTGTCAACGTACCTGTC
>DJZY01000097.1 GCA_002450655.1 Gammaproteobacteria bacterium UBA6940
CACTTATGAGTTGAATCTAAGCTTTTATGTAAAGCACATAAATGAAAATAGAATAGATTAAAACTGGCTTTAAATCACTTTTAAAGGTATTGAACAGATGAAAAAAGGCCCTGCACTTATTGCCGATATTGGTGGCACCAACGCACGTTTTGCTATTGCTCAAGATGGCACTTATTCAGATTTAAAAATATACAGTACAAAAGAGTACCCCGTTTTTGAGACAGCATTGCAAGATTATATCAATGCCTTTAATCCAGAAATAGAGCACGCACTATTCGCTGTTGCAGGCCCCATTAAAAACGATGCTGTTGACTTCACTAACAGCCCATGGGTTATTAATACAACTGCTGCACAAGAAATCATTAATTGCGATGTTGCTTTAATCAATGATTTTGAAGCACAAGCATTAGCTTTGACTGTACCTGATTTAAAATGCGCCACAATTATTGAAAGCCAGCAAGAGTCTTCACGAGACATCAAACTAATTCTTGGCCCTGGTACTGGGCTTGGCGTTGCCTATGTTATTAATGGCAATGTCATTCCAACAGAAGCTGGACACATCACCCTTGCAAGCCAAACTCAAGAGGAATTTAATATACATCAGTTCCTCAGTCAAAAATATGGTCATGTTTCAGCGGAGCGCGTTTGTTGCGGCCAAGGCCTTGCAGATTTATATGAGTTTTATTCAGGTCAAATAAAAACACCACAAGATATTAATAAGACAGCTCAAGACAATACAGAAAGCCTTGAAGCAAAAGCGCTACAGCAATTTATGCGTTATTTTGGCGCTATTGCAGGACAGCTCACCATGGCTACAAATGCCTCAAGTATTTATTTATCTGGAGGGATTTCAACGAAGGTTAAAAATCTTTATAAAACCTCTGATTTTGAAGAGCAGTTTTATGAACGTGGCCGTTTTAAAAGCTACATGCAAAATAGACCAGTGTATTTAATTGAAGCAGAAGAGCCAGCATTAACAGGGCTTGCATGGCATACAACCGGACATTAAAAAAAAGCAACCTAAGGAGGTTGCTTTTTCGGCTTTAGAGATATCTCTTAATCCATTAAATTGGGCGACTGCCATAGTTAGAAACAGGCTTTTTAGGTGGATCTGCTGTTACATTAGATTCCACTTCACTTACCTTACCACCTCTGGCTAGAAACGCCTGAATGTCATCTTCCAGTTGATGTCGCTGTGTCGCTTTAGCGGCAACTGTACGCGTTACAGCATCGTCAAACTGACTATAAAAATCATCATCACCAGTTCTTTCAAAATGATCATCATGCTCTTCAGACATTGATACCTCCATTTAATATTCAACATATAAGTTTAAAATTGAATGCTTTTCCCTATTCCGAAAATAAACTGCATTTTCGGAGTACTGTAAAAACTTAAAAATCCTTTTTTAATATTTTTACGACTGTAAGATATATCGATTTAATTCAGTACATCTTAAGCAATCAACATGAATATCTGTGGCCACTAACCTCATTGTAATAGCAAGCAGTGGCTGTAAATCAAGTAAGGTTACACAATAATTGAACCACTGATATTCATATTAAGATGATTACATTTAAGCTATTCAAAAGACTGCATTTCTGAATGCAATGTTAATCACCGTTTGCATGAAATATTTATAGAACATCTTGCAAAATAACTTCGAACAATTTAGCTGTTTATTCATAATTTTTTATTCTAGTTCATGGCTTTTTTCTTAAAAAAAAGAATGAGGCAGAATATAAGCACAGCTCAATTTCGAGAAATGATATTATAGATCAAGTATTTAGGACTGCAAGTCGAACAAAAAAAGCAAGCATATTGACAGTAATGGGTTATAAAAAAATTTATAAAGCCAGCATGATATTTTGATAATTTAGCTAAACTGAGATACATATTAATAATAAAAAAGGGCTTTTTCTTAGCTAAAAAAGCCCTTTTAATAACCTTAATAGAGCATATTTTATAAACTGGCAGCCTGTTCCATAACATCAATTAGGCTATATTCTGCTACCTTAGTTTGCTGAGAGTGATGGCAATTAAAGCTGTTTAATCGATACACCAATCTTCCATTCACTAAAAATTGAATCATTGCTTCTTTGTCAAAACTCATGACTTGTCGTCCATGGTCATAACTTAGAACAAAAACTGACTGCTGATAGATCATCGTGAGCTCACAGGCGATCAACATGCCTTGCTCGCGATACCAAAAGAGTTGGCCTTGCTCAAGCGGTAACTCTTTATATTTGGAATATTCTCGCCCATGTTGATCAACATATGAAGAAGCACTTTGATAGTCAGGACTTGATGCTTTAACATCCCTCGGCTTTTGCGTTCGTTTAGCTTTTTGCATTTGCTGAACCATTGTCAGCCGATCTATATGAAATGACCGAAATGCATACATAAATTTACTCATTTCATAGCTCATGTCAAAGCCACCAGCTTCTTTTACAAGGTATGAAGACAAAAACTCATATTCATCATTGAGTATAGTGGGGCTTGAAATGGCTTGGTTGATTTTAAAGTAGCGAACAAAGCGAGTCACGAAAGTCCAGTAAAACTGCCAATCAAATAAACTACCCTGACCAAGTGATTGGACTAGGCTCATTTTTAACGCCCAATAATCATTAAGCATGCCTTTCGCAAACTCAGGTACTTGGGTCTGACCTATATACTGTTGAATGATGCTCTGGTTCTTAAGCAACAACAAATCTGACTCTAAACGAAAGCTTTCACTTTTGATGAGTTTATTTTTTACAAGGCAGGCATAACGTTTGGTCTTAGCAACATATTCATTAAATTGCTCACAGGCAAAACTAAAAGCTTGTACTGATTCAAAATCTTCCAAAGCTTGATCAGCTTGCACTATAAGATAAACAGACGTAATAACTTCCATTGAGGCTCGAATCATGCCTTGATCTATTTCAAAATCTGGAGCCTCAAGGGCTTCATCAAACATTTCATAATAGACTTTTTCGAGCTTTTCCTTGAGTGTATGTTTCTCTTGCCACTCGATATATGTGAGCATCATCTGTAGCGTTTGTAAAAAATAAGCATATCGCATTGAGATATGGTTCTGCTCTACTTCTGATTGTAACACTTGAAACAAATGCAGTGAGTGGGCTTGGGTTTGCATTGTAAGGCCATTTGATTTTGGCTGGTCGAGTAATTGAGTTGCACTTTCTTGACGAGACTGCAATGACTGCATAATCTTTTGAAAAAAAACATCACAAGAAACGGAATACTCAAGCCATTGCGACCAAAATAGCTGATCATTATAAATATCAAATTGAAAAGGTGGGTATTCTTCCAGAATAAGGCTTCGAAGAGTTAACAGCATAATATAACCTCTTTTTATGGTCTCCATACCAGCATCAAATCCATTTCTTATTCAAGAAAAAATGATGGGTATGTTATCAAGTATAACAAAGTGGTCTTTTATGGCTTGGAATTGTAAGCAAGAAATATTGGGCGTTTTAGGTGGGTTAGTTTGGTTTACAACTTACAATTCCGTATATTTTATCTTCAGCTATATCACATCTAGCAAATAACTTATTAATACCGCCATAATGAAACATAGAATTACCCTCTATTTCATAAACAAAATCTATTGAGCTGTAATTAAAACTCAGTGTTTGCAATGATGGTATCGAATCAACAGCAGAATAAATTTGGTCTTTATAAATATCGAAAAGATTCGTTTTTTTAAAAAATAAATTATACACATCTTGATTAGAAAGCTTATCATTAAAATTAAAACTACCAATATTTTCGAACTTTGAATTTATACGTGATGATTCAAATAAATATTCGGCAGAAAATTGTATATTTATTTTTGGCACTGGATACACGCGCCACCCATCAGCATTTTCCAGATCTACATTAGAACAGTTTAAACTTGAGCGACCTATTTTACACGGCGTTGATTCATACACCCACCCTTGATAATACACTTCTCGTTTTAGCACAACTTCTGCATCATATTCAGCATTACCAATACCATAATCGACTTTTATTTTTACTGGAATACGAACTTCTTTATATCTATCACTACTTAAACTAAAACCAGGACATAAAGCACTTGAAATAAAACCAGCTGAAATACCATCTGCGCCAACACACTCATTAGGCATGCTAATAAATGAATACTTCTCACTAATTTTATATGAACTTTGATTTCCTGAACTATTAACAGACACAACGTTTGTCCCATAGTTAGACTCAGACAAATATGTTTTAATAGTGCCAGAGATAGGTAAAATTCGAGTTTGTACTTTAATAGCATTACTATTGCTATTATCAAGAACTTCAAGCGATGGCACATATCTAGACATATAGTTAAAATAGTTGTCAGATATAGTAAAACTCACGTAAATACTTGACTTTTTATCATCAGCTTCACATGAAAAAGAAAGGTTAATATCGTAGATATTAGAGTTAACACCTCTTATATATGATACATTATCAGAATTACTTTGAAGCACACCCAAAGCATCAACACACCCATTATCGCTATCTGGCCAAGAACCTTTGATAGACTCATACGTCTGCAAGGCAATTATTATCGTCTGTAATTCTGATATTTCAT
Organism: Gammaproteobacteria bacterium UBA6940; assembly: GCA_002450655.1. Classification (GTDB taxonomy): domain Bacteria; phylum Pseudomonadota; class Gammaproteobacteria; order Pseudomonadales; family UBA6940; genus UBA6940. The sequence goes on from DJZY01000097.1 coordinate 4,587, forward strand.
ATTCTATTTTTTCAGTAAATTTCTCCGGCTTATAAACTAAAAAGGTTACATAAGAAGTAACTGTTAACACTGCTACAACGATTAACAATTCAACCAAGGTCATGCCCAATAAATTTCTTCTATTAATTTTCATTTGGACAATACTCATGAACTGAAATGATATCATCAACATTTAAATTACAAACATCATAAGCACTATACGTAATATTATTTGAATTAATTATTCTATAACTGATATGCATTTTTGTTCTTGTATAGGAAATATTGCCTCCAATAGCTTCTTCTACTGCATACGAAGAAATTTGGTAACCATAAACTGGACTATTAGAAATAGGACAAATAGCTTTTGGTATAACCATTATTTGTTTAGCATGACCATTTCTACACCTTCCAGGATAATAACTCACACCATTATTTTCTTGTATTAAATCAGCGCTATTCATACTAGCAGGAGGCATCAGCACCATAGGCACATAGGTTTCAACATAATATGGCACCACTCCACCAGCAGCCTCACCAATTCTTGCTTCTGTTGCTGGCAAATGACGAGCTAGTTGCAGTGCTGCTTTATGAGATGGCGCTTGCTGCTGGATAATAAAACTAGGAATGCTTTGGATAGGGTCTTGCTCCTCACCCTCATCAGAAACTGGAGCTGGTGATGTTATTTCTGGACAGGAATATGAAAAGGCATAACCCCAGGCATTTTGATTGGTTTGGCCTATATACTTTCTAAGTTCAGCGGCTGCATTTGCACAGTTATTCTCACCGTCGGGCCAATTCCCAACCTTCGTAAAGTGATTAAGTGCTGCCCGTTTTATATTTATCGTCTCTGCAGCAGACCTATCCACAAGCTGGTCACCAAATTTACGACTGGAATACTTTACTGTAAAAAAGGCCAAAGCAGCTATTAAAGCAATAACAATCATCATTTCAATGAGTGTAAAGCCGCTACACCTTTTTACATTGCTATTCTCAGAAAGATAAATCAACATTAATTTAACGCCGCCGCCCAAGGACATCCACTTTCCTAAATACAAAACAAATTTTGTACCTATTCACTCGTAGGCTCTCTATATTGAGATCCGTGACATCAATAGTTATAGATTTCACAATAAAAAACTATTTTCAATACTTAATGTTAGATCATAATTAACCAATGCAATGCTTGTTAACCAAAATAGGCAATAGACACCCATTTAGAATTTTGAATTACAGTCCATCAGTTGGATTATTTCTGGAATAAAAATGTTAGGAAGGAACTGATCAGGATAAATTACTTGTATCCTAGAACAACTTAATGGGGCCTTGTTGCATGGAG
>DJZY01000069.1 GCA_002450655.1 Gammaproteobacteria bacterium UBA6940
TGATACGGGGTGAGTAGTTACTTTCAATGAATTAAAATGATATTTACACGAAGAGTGATGGCTAGATAGGCACACTAGTGTTTTTTTTAACTGACTTGGCTTTCAAAGGAGTAATATTATGACAGAAGTAGGCAGTAATTCGAACAGTAATCCCTATGTATATGATGGCGCTAATTCAAATGACCAGCAGATTCAGCAATATCTTGATCAAGGCAATGTTGTGGTAACGAAAGAGGTTAATGGTGAGCAACAGCTTATAGGTGCATATCCACCTGAAGGAATAGATGAGATTGACGGTATTATCGAAACAACCCTGTCTCAACCAGGTGATTCTGCTTCCATCATTTATAATGATCCAAAAAACGGTGTAACTCAGACTCGTGACTATACCCGCGATGAAGATGGCGGTATTCTGATGAGTGAAACTAAGGAAGGCGCTGAAGAAGCACATATGACTGAATATCAGGCTGCTGATGGACAGAAATATGCTGCAATTAGGCCGAAAGACAGTGATACAACCTATGTCTATGATCCAAGCACAGACACAACCTATGAAACTGATGCACCACCATCAGAGCTTCCAGGTCTTGTTAAAGATGGTTTTGGAAAAAATAGTGATGGTGTATATGTTTGCGCAGATGGTTCTAGTTATAAGTCAATTCAATCTGAGCAAGATATTACTCAATCTGTGTTTGGTTTTGAAGATGATCAGATGGATGGTGGTCAAACATGGGATAATTTCTTATCCGACTTCCTGCAGGCACGTGCACTTCATGACCCAAAGGCTTAGTTGGCATCAATTTAATTTCATTTAATTTTTACTGTATGGAAACCAGGGTATAGTACGTATTTCACTCTGGTTTTTGCTTTTGTATAATCACCCTCAATGTTGAAATTTGTAAATTCATGTTGTTTAAGATGCAGTGAATAGTGCCTATATGATATCATATTGTGATTGTGAAAAATAATCCAAGAGGTATAATAAAATGGTACATTCTCCAGTGGGCACAGGTAATACTTATAATATCGGCTTCAATGTGCAGCAATCTGGTACTCATCAGCAGCAAGGGCAGAACCCGACACAACCCAATAACCGTCTAAATTCAATTCAGCCATGCAAAAGATCGGTCTTTTCAAGATTATCAAAATATACCTTTAACACTGGCATGGTTGGTACTTTTGCGGGAGCGGGCTATCTTGCTGCTGCAGGTAACCTGTCACTGACTGTTCTTGGTACAACATTGGCTCCTTTAGCTCTAGGAGCTCTTGTGGGTGGAGCTGGAGCTCTCATTGGTGGCTTGACTCATTCAATGCGCTCCTGTACATCAAGTTCAACTTTTAACCGTCAATTTAAAGGTGCTGACGAATTTCTGAATCATTTGAAAAATGGTGATATAAAATTCAATCAGACCACAAAACTATTTGAATATAACCCTACCAAGAATGCTGAAAATGCGATTAAAGACAAGTTTCTCTATAATAAGCATGGTCAGCTTGCCTTTGGTCGACGCATAGGTGCCACAACTGTTGATAGTTTGCTCAATAAAGTCAACCGTAATCTCAGCAGTGTTGACTTGAGTAATCTTGACCCAGCCAAGGCCGCTGTTAATGCCCATACTTCTCTTGGTGATACATTAAAATCCGACATGAAGTATTCGCAGATTCGTAAAGCGCTCAGTGGAGCTGCCCTCTATACAATAGGCGGTGGTGCTGCAGGGGCTGCATTTGGTTCCGGTTTTGGTGGCATTGCTGGAGGCGTAGCAGGAGGAGCTCTGGGTGGCGTGCACATGATCGCTTCGACCGTTGCCTATAAGCATAAAAAGCATGACATGAGTAACCAGTTGATGCGAATTGTCAAAGCTGATTACCCGCAAGTGCAGTTTGGAGTGCATCCAAGTTCAAGCCTGGGTCATATAGATTCAGGTCTTGGTGGTGATTTTGTAACGCCTATTCATCTTGGCAATGCTTTTAATTGCGGTGGAGGTGGCTCTGGTGGTTCGAGTTTCTTTGATGGATTCAGTTTTGATGTAAGTCTTTAAACTGCCCGTTGAATTAGAGCGCACTGGCCTTACCTCATAGATAGGCGGTCAATTCTCTTTCTATGAGTTCTTGATATCAGTATGAGCTTTTGAATTTAACTCAATAAGTCTTTTTATCTTCAGATAGGCATTCTAATCTAGGATCAATTCAATAAATTGATCCTAGATTAGAATGCCGCAACGGCTCTATTTGATTATAAAAAATACAATTAAACTTTATATCCTATCTTTAAATATCAACACGCCCTTGTCGGTCAAATAGGATATACATGTAATTCAAAGGCCAAAACTATGACAGTATTTACTAATAATGCATCTTAATTTCACCAATAGCTATCACACGTTTAAGCGGCACTCAATTTTAGATCCCCATCATTATAGCTGCACGTATATGCGTAATGCAGTGAATACGCTCAGTGAATGAACTAGATTTTTAGAAAATACAAAAAGCTGATGTTCAAAGCTCTTCAACTCGCCTACAACCTGATTCAGAAATTATGAAAGCAGAAGCAAGTTTTTTGCGAGCCGATGTAGAATGATGAATTAAACATCAATTTATTCAAATTTTCGCAAGCTACGGTTTCCAATCATTCTAACGGCATTGGCCAAAGAGATATGCTAAGTTTTTTATAGCTACAAAAATCCATTCAAAGCTATTCAATAACGACAAATCTCGCAGATACTTTGGAGAGAGGGCTTTAATCAAATAAAGGCACATGATTATAGGTTTACTTGGCGAGAATAGTGTGCACGATGGCTTGCAAGTCTCGGCATTAATTTTTACCATCACTTTATAGCGATACAATAAAGATGGCAATGAGCTGGTGGCGATTAGGGCTGAATTACTTCGCAAGTATTGCGGAGTATTAAAAAGGGCTTTGACTGGTACATGTGAACTCTCGTTTCCTTGAGCGACTCATACCACTACTCCCGATTAAATATTTATTTCTTTGAGTAGAAATTTTTTTAAAATGGATAATTCCATATCAATAAGTAGATTAAAACTAATACTGTGAAGCTGACAAAACTGTTCAATAAATATTGCCTCAATGCTTCTTGCTACAGGTAATGGTATTCCGGCATCTTTAAGCATATGGCAAATATGATTGATAGGTATGATATCACCATTTAAATTTTTAATGAGAAGATAAGATCTTATTGTACGAAATACATTAATTGCTTTAATCATGCTTTCTGGCAATGTCGGAAGTAATTTTTCTACTGAATCTAATGCTAGCTGATTATTATAAAGAAACTCTAAATCAATTTGATTCATGCTGCACATCCTATTAAAACAAGGCTGGCAGACATACCATACATCGCCAGCCTTGTTTAGAATAAAAAACCAATGGGGTTTGTTAAAGGTTTTAAGAAAAGAAATAATACCTGTTTTGATTATACAGAGAAAAATATGTTAATTTAAAACTGCAGGTTTGAATTACTCCCTAAACTTATGCGTCTTTCAAGTGATATAGAAGGATCATTTGAATAATCATCTAAATGCTCGGAAATATCTTTTGAATTAATTGTATCTGAATTAGAAACATCCAACCATTCAAAGAAGTCATTGCCTTTTGCTGTGAATTTCATTTGACCATCATCGACTTCAATATAATTTTCATCGATTAGCTTTTCAACCTCTTCTGGTGAAGTTTGACCATCTTTATCACCTAATAATAGTATGGCGACATCTTCATCCATACCTTTTAAATCGTATTTTTCGGCGGTGTCTTTAAAGGCTCTTAAATTGTCGTCTACATCAACAAACTGATCTTCATCCAAAGTACCGATATCATACTTGCCGTTTTCTGTCATATTCTCACGAGTAAAAATTAACTCCGCAGTATTTTCATCTAGGTTATATTCAGACTTGGCATATTCTGTAAATTCTTCCAAGCTAACCCCATCTCCATTTATATCTGGATTATTAGAAATATAGCTACCAGCAGACTCGGATGAGTATTGCATATCTTTTACATCATTTACGTTAACAGGGCTAGCAGACCAATTCATAAAACTTCTCCTCAAAATTGTATGTAAATTCTATATGTTTATGTATTTGAATTTTAACCTCATCAACCCTCAGGATAAACTTTTATCCATCCAGCCGTTGAAGTAAAACATTCTCCGATACCGTATCATCATTATACATATTGAAGTTATTATCGAATCACTCTAATATGTCAATAGTTCGGGGAGTTTTCGAG
>DJZY01000088.1 GCA_002450655.1 Gammaproteobacteria bacterium UBA6940
TCAGCTTTGAAGGCATGGAAGGCAAGTTTATTTTCTTACAACCGCAGGATTCTAAGGCACTTGGGTATTGAACCAAAACACACTAAGCGGCATAGTGCCGCTTATTCAAACCTTAAAATTCTGATAGCTCATATGAGGCACCATAGCCAAGGCATGCAGATTCATCCACTGCTGAACAAATAGTGTAACCTGTATCTTTCAATATAAACTTAAAATGACGATCCTTTCGCCATTCAGCTGAACGAGCCTGTTTAAATGATTTATTTCTTCTATCGTATCTTGCCATCTTACCTGAATGCTCAAATGTCATTGAATAGAGACCTGTTTTCTCCTCCCAGAGTTGTATGGACTGATGTGCAATATCGTCACAAGCCATATCAATCAGCACTATACCATTCCTAGTAGACCCATTTTTCACACCTATACAAAGACCGGTTTGTGAGTTTTGCAGGCTGTAATATGTCCCCTCTTCAATGCTAGAGGATTGAGCTGTGTCTGGAATTTCAAACTCTTGGATTGGTTCTTGAATTGGTTCTTGAATTGGTTCTTGAATTGGTTCTTGAATTGGCTCCTGAACTGGCTCCTGAACTGGCTCCTGAACTGGCTCTTGAACCAAACCTGCAGTTAAAGTACAAGCTTTATAATAGGAATTGTCTAAATCTAAACTAAAAACAACACTATGCATACCAAGACTGTCTGCAGTTGTACACATTGAATTAAAGCTTGAAGTATTTGTTTTGTAGGTTGAGGAATATTCAGCATTAAAAATAGCTTTACCTGCTTGTGTAAACGGTCGCAACGTCTCACACTCACTCCATTGATGGCATTCTTCATTAACAGCAAAATCAAAATAAGGCTCTAATCGATCAACAAGATCAACTGTATTTTTCAATCCAATAGCAAGATCATACGAATGGGCAGTAATCGCAAGATACTGGTTATAATCAAGCTGATTTTCAGCTGTTAACCCCAGGCCATTTGAATTTGAGTAACCATCAACATTATCTGGCTCAATAGCATCGCATCCTTTTTGCGCTGCTAGAGCTATACGATCAGCCATGACTTGGCGTACATTCTCTGATCGTATATCAAGCCAACGTTCACCTGCCCACCCATCAAGATTTGCTCCCATATCGCTGGATTGAAACTTATCAAAGTCATCCCGCCAATCTTCACTAGAGCCGGCTGAAAAATAACAAATAACAAGCTTACCCGTCGATTTAATGCTCGTAATATCTTCCGAAGAGTTGTCAAACAAATCGATATCTATTGCATCAACAGAGCGGCTAGAGTTTACATCACCCGAGATTTGCCAATCCCAAGTCATGCCGTTAGGAAAAGCGGGATAAGCCATCGCAGCATTCGATAAAAACAAGTAAGAATTCAAGGTAAAAAAAGATAATAAAAGAGGATGACGCAGGCTCACACAATACTCCACGGTAAACTATTAAATTAAATCAGCACAGGCATACAACACCATATAGCCATCAAAATATTTTAACACCGCGTTTTGAGTAAGGCTTTGTCAAATAGTTCCATTTTACCATTTACTACATAGTGAATAAAATCTGTAACAGTTTAAATACCACTGAATAAATCCTCTTAGCAATAAGCTCAGACCATAAAAGGCCCAACTATAAAAACTGTACAAACTTATACTATATGAGTAACCAATACTTTAAATGATCAAGTAACAACGAACTTAGAAGACAAATTTCATTTTCCTTCATAAATTTAAAGTAACTTATTATTGAGCGCACTCAGCTTTTAATAAAAATTCATTTGCACTTTCATGGTAGTAGGTATGTATTTTATCTATTTTAAAATCATGATCACTTTGAGCATATGTAAGTTCAAATGTAATTGGATTATGTCTATCATCAAAGCCATTTACAACTAAACAACCCAACGCATCATTTAATAACTCATAAACCGATTTTTCTTGAGACATAACTTTATAAAAAAGAAGTTGGTCTGGTGCATCTGGATCATCTTTATAGTGTTCACCTAAAAGCCTTTCTGAAAAATAGAGAGGCGCTTTATTAATTACAGTTTCAGCATTAGTGTCAGCCTTAAATTTGTTATAACTCTTATACAATGAGTCATTGCTTGTTAGTGTTACGCATCCAGCAAACAGACCTGTAATGCCTAATATTAAAAGCTTTAAATTCATAATTAATACCCAACTACAGCCCTATAAAGAGCCTCATCCAAATTATCTTTTCGACCTGATAATAAGTTAGCCGCTTGGCAAAGTAACCCAGAGCAAGCTTTTATAAGTGATTCCAAGTCAAGACTACCACTAAAACTAATTGAAGAATAGGTCAAATCCACACTACCTGTATAGCCAATGCGCATTTTATTTTGATTAGAAAAAGTCACACTGAATCTATTTAATTTAACACCAATATTGTCTAAAACTGGCTTCCCACTAAATGTCAAAATACTTAGCGAGCTAGATAAAGTTACGCGACCATCATCATCTATAGATAAAGCTGAGTATCCATTTTTTGCTAAAATTTTAGTGGTCAAACCTTTATTTTTAGAATAAGCAAGCTCTAATACTTTTGCTAAAACAATTTTAGCTTCTAAGTCTCCAAATTTAGCCATTAAATCACCCCCTTTTTATAAAGGAAAGAGAATAACAGATAGCCATTTACTATCAACAGCTACTTTTGAGAACTACATCACACTTTTCTAGCA
>DJZY01000061.1 GCA_002450655.1 Gammaproteobacteria bacterium UBA6940
CGTTCTACTGCGCTGAAAAGAGGATTATTAGTATCGAGTAACCATCTTGTATTAAAGCCTGGGGCGACAAGCTCAAAATGATAATAAATATGCTTTAAATATTGAAGACTATCCCCCCAATACTCATTGGCCATTTCGCTAAAGTCATCATCATATTCTGACTCACGATACAGAGCCAGCCATCCATTGGCCTCAAAAAATTCATCAGTAAAAATCCAGCAGGTGCTTGCTGTTTCGTAAATGAGTGGGTTGGTGATTGCACCAAATAGTACGACTTCAGTTAAACACATTATATTGACAGTTCTTTGTATAAATGCTGAGAATAAAAAGCGCACTTGGTTATGGAACAGCTTTTTATCGCTCAAAGGGAAGTAGCAAGTTTAAGACGAGTGAGATAGGTAGGGTAGAGGCAAAAGTGTGACATGCGTCACACTTTTGAAGAGATGATTAAACGGTGATCATTGTAGAGATTAATATTATTGAATAAACTTAATTTCATTATCCTCTAGTACTGTTTTCACAGTGCCCGGCAATAATGTACCACCAAGTATCTTCTGCGCTAATGGGTTTTCAAGGTACTGCTGAATAGCACGTTTCATTGGTCTTGCGCCATACACACTATCAAAACCAGCTTCAGAAATTTGGCTTAGCACTTCTGGTGAAACTTCAAGTTCGTACCCTCTGTCCTCTAAGCGAGATTTAAGTATATCAATTTGCAGCTTCGCAATCTTCTGAAGTTCACGACCACCGAGGCTGTGGAACACAACGATATCGTCAATTCTGTTGATAAACTCTGGTCTGAAATGGCCTGATGCTGCTTTCATCACTGCATCGCGCATTTCTTCATAAGGCTTATCCACAGGCATGCTTTGGATAATGTCTGAACCCAAGTTTGAAGTCATGATGACTACAGTGTTTTTAAAATCTACCGTACGACCTTGGCTATCAGTCAATCGACCATCGTCGAGCACTTGTAAAAGCACGTTAAAGACATCTGCATGAGCCTTTTCAACTTCATCCAAAAGAATGACCGAATAAGGGTGGCGTCTTACGGCCTCAGTTAAATAACCGCCTTCATCGTACCCAACATACCCTGGAGGCGCACCGATTAAGCGTGATACGGAATGCTTTTCCATGTATTCAGACATATCAATTCTGATCATGGCATCTTCAGTGTCGAACAAGAAGCTTGCTAGTGCTTTACAGAGCTCTGTTTTACCCACACCTGTTGGCCCTAAGAAGAGGAAGGAGCCGTTCGGTCTGTTTGGATCTGATAAACCTGCACGAGAGCGTCTAACAGCATTCGAAACCGCTTCTATGGCTTTATTTTGGCCTATAACGCGTTCGTGAAGTTCATCTTCCATGCGGAGGAGTTTTTCACGTTCGCCTTCAAGCATTTTGTTCACTGGTATGCCGGTCCAGCGAGAGACGACCTCTGCAATTTCTTCTTCCGTTACTTTATTACGGAGTAATTGCATGTCTGCTTTATCATTTGCCGTTGCCGCAGCAAGCTGCTTCTCAATGGCTGGAATAGTGCCGTATTGAAGCTCCGACATTTTATTAAGGTCGCCAACTCGTCTGGCTTGCTCCATTTCTGTCTTAGCTTGTTCAAGGTCGATTTTAAGTTGCTGTTCGCCGCCGAGCATATTCTTTTCGGCGTTCCAAATTTCTTCAAACGAAGCAAATTCATTTTCAACTTGAGAAATATCATCCTCTAATGCATTTAAACGTATTTGGGAAGCCGCGTCTGTTTCTTTTTTAAGCGCTTCTCGTTCGATTTTTAATTGAATTAATCGACGTTCAAGTTTGTCCATCGCTTCTGGTTTTGAATCTATTTCCATACGAATACGACTTGCAGCTTCGTCAATTAAATCGATGGCTTTATCTGGAAGTTGTCTATTAGTGATATAACGATGTGAGAGCTTCGCTGCTTCAACAATGGCAGAGTCAGTAATATCTACCCCATGATGCACTTCGTAGCGCTCTTTTAAACCTCGTAAAATAGCAATAGTGTCGGCCACGCTTGGCTCATCCACTAATACGTTTTGAAAGCGACGCTCAAGGGCTTTATCTTTTTCGATAAACTGGCGGTATTCATCAAGGGTTGTTGCGCCTATGCAGCGAAGCTCACCACGAGCAAGGGCTGGTTTAAGCATGTTGCCTGCATCCATTGAACCTTCTGCCTTACCAGCGCCAACCATGGTGTGTAACTCATCAATAAAGAGAATGACTTGGCCGTCTTGCTGTGCAAGATCATGCAGTACCGCTTTTAAACGTTCCTCAAACTCACCTCGGAACTTAGCACCAGCAAGGAGTGCGCCAATATCAAGGGATAGAACTTGCTTGTTTTTTAAACCTTCAGGCACTTCTCCATTAATAATACGCTGCGCAAGGCCTTCAACGATCGCAGTTTTACCAACACCTGGCTCCCCAATAAGCACAGGGTTATTCTTAGTACGGCGCTGGAGTACCTGAATGGCACGGCGAATTTCATCATCTCGACCAATAACAGGGTCAAGCTTGCCACTTTGTGCGCGCTCTGTCAGGTTTGTTGTGTATTTTTCGAGAGCTTGTCTGTTCTCTTCGCTACTGGCTGAGTTCACAGTTTGTCCTCCACGGATTACTTTGATCGCTTTTAATAATTTTTCTACAGTCAGCCCTGCATCCTTAAAGACTTTTGCTGTGTCGCTTTTATCTTCAAGTGTTGCAAGCAAAAATATTTCAGTGCTAATAAATTCATCTTTAAATTCTTTGGCTTTTTTTTCTGCAAGTGTAAAAGCACTCATAAAGCGATTTGATGGACGTAAGTCATGCGTCGGTTCATCAAGTCGTGCAAATGAATTTATTTTGTTTGTAAAAACTTTTTGTATTTCATTACTATCAACGCCGCACTCTTTCAGTAGTGCAATAAATGGTGATTGGTGCGTGTTCAATAGTGCTAAAAATAAATGATCTAATTCAAGTGTTGTGTGGTGCTTTTCAATAGCCAAACTATGGGCATTAACCAAGCCTTCTTGTAGGGTATGAGTAAACTGATCTTGCTTCATTTAAAGCCTCTCCTGTAAGCAATAACCAAAGACGGAACAACTTTTATGCGTTATCTATTATCTGTTTGATAATCTTAAACTTATATTTTTGACGTTCTTGTGAACAAGTGATGAAATATAAATTTAAATTATTACTTCTGAATCTGATTATTATCTTGGGTTGTGGAGAGAGCTTTTCAAGTTTCAATTGAAATAAATATTAAAAATTTGCGCTCGAAACCTTGGGATTGATTTTATTCTTTGGTGTTGAAATGAAGTCTTACGCGCCCGCTTGATGTTATATTGTAATCGTCCGTTGTTCGAGACGTGGACAAGAGATAAAATCCTCATACTTTTTTATGGAGGTAATTATGATTTCTACTCAAGCTGGTCAATCTAAACAAGTTATTGACTTAAATAATTTTCCTCAGGATTTTGCAGCACTACAGCCTAAGATTACAAAGCTGAGTGTTAATGAGGTTTTGGCGCAAGAAGTGAAGCCAAATCAAAAGATTAGACTGTCATTTAGCCCAATGGACAGCAACTCACCTTTGGCACGGTTATCAAACATCAGTGTTGAAAATCGTGGTTCGAAAGCTGTGCAGCTTGAAGCTTTGTTACCAAAGGCTGTTGCACAGGCAATGAGAAGTGACGAGCAGAATAGAGCGTCTTAATCTGCTTGTAATATAAAATTTATGCTCTTAGATATTTCTCGACTAACTCTAATAGTCCATTATTGAAGTCTAATGAGAATGTTTCACGGGTAGTGCTTTTATTTATTTTCAGGTATGTCGCTCGCTTTTCTATAGGCTGCATCACCAAGTAAATAACCTGCACCACCGCCAGATACACCTGCTGCATAGGCTACATGAGGTGGGGCGCCCGCTGCAATCGCTCCAAGCGTAGCTGTTGTGCTACCAATAACAGTACCAGTAAGTCCTGCAAATGATGCGTTTCTTTCATGGACTGCTGTTAAAAGACTCTGCTGAGCTACATGTACTGGGTTATTCATTGAATAAGTGTGTTGTTGGGTGGTTCTTGGTTGCGGCTGTTCAGTTGTCGGCGTAAATGCCTGTGTTGAGCTCCTGCTCTGCTGTGCAGTTGTGTTATTGGCAGGTGAGTACCCTGATGCAAAGGTATTTGATGATGCTTGGACTTGCTGGGGCATAGTTATAATATCCTCGTAATATTAAGTTTAGGCTTGTCATAGGCTCTGACACAGATGTATCAGCAACAGTTCCATTATAATACTATGCGCTATGCCTTCTAAATAATTGTAAATTAAAGTTTTGTTTAAAAAATAGACTTAATTTATATGCTTTTGGACTAATTCCAATAATCGATCATTGCAATCTTCTTGGAATGGATCGAACCAGTTGAGCTGGGTCCAGTTTCTCAGCCACGTCATTTGGCGTTTCGCTAACTGACGTGTTGCCGCTTTGCCTTGCTCCATAAACTGGTCGTAAGACGTCTCGCCCTTGAGATACATCCATGCTTGTCTGTAACCCACACAGCGCATTGATGGCAGATCTTCGTGCATATCGTCCATGCTCATAAGCATGTCCATTTCATCTAAGAAGCCGTCAGAAATCATATTCTCAAAGCGTTGTTCAATTAAAGGATGAAGCTGTTTTTTCTCTGGTGGTGCAAGTGCAATTGGTAAAATATCCCACTCATGCTCTTCTAAGCACTTTTTATCCCAACCTTTTTGGAAGTAGTCTTGCTTGTACTGAGATGACATCTTTTCACCAGTGCTCAAGAATATCTCTAAAGCCCTCTCAATACGCTGCTGATCTCGCTGGTGCAGGCGTTCTGCAGACTCAGGATCGACTTCAGCAAGCCACTGGTGAGCAAACTCAATGCCTTTGGCCTGAATTTCAGCTTGGATTTTGGCTCGTACTTCTGGGTTTGCTGTTGGTGTCGGGGCTAAGCCTTGAAGTAAGCCTTTAAAATACAGCATGGTACCGCCAACCAACACAGGCAATTGGCCTTTGCTATGAGCATCGCGGATGGCGTGAGTGGCATCGTTAATAAACTCAGCAACTGAATAAGACTCTTGTGGTTGACGAATATCAACTAATTCATGAGGATAGGCTGCAAGCTCTTGCTTTGTTGGCTTGGCAGTACCTATATCCATTTGTTTGTAGATAAGGGCTGAATCAACGCTAATAAGTCTTACATTTAAGTTATCTGCAAGCTTAAAGGCTGCTGCTGTTTTACCTGCGGCAGTTGGCCCCATGAGAAAGATTACTTTATTCTTCATAGACATAGTCTGCTTACTAGCCTCTTGTTGATCAGTTTAGATGATGAAAATATAGGTTTTCCCATTTTACCATAAGGCTTCAGCATAAACGACTTGGGTTAAGCTTGGCTCAGCTCAAGACTTTTAGCGCAAATTTTACAAGAGCCTATGCTTAAAAGTATCTAGAATGGTTTTTAACTTGCATTTACCTATGGCATTTAAGAATGAGCCTTTAGGTAGAGTCTTGAGAAAACTGAGCTAGCTATTCTAGGAAAATAAGTAGAGTTAATTTCCAAGGGTTCTCAAGATGCTACGGACACGCTTTAATCATATGACAGTTTATAATTTAATACTTCGACAACAGCAGCATACGAAGACATTCGCCTTTTTTATTATTTTGATTTTTTCATTATTGGCTTATGTGGCTTCGACACACTTTATGCCTAAGCTTGGTGTACTGCTCATCTTGCAGCTTGCGATTGTGGTGATATCTATGCCCTGCAATCGTGTTGTCACCAATGTGTCCTGCTTTATTTTTGCTTTGATATATAACTATTTCTTTACGCTGCCTCATTATTCATTTCATATGACTGAACTTGAGGATATTATTAATACGATTGTCTTTTTGGTGGTTTCATTTTTGACTAGTGATTTTTCGAATCGATACCGTGAAAAGAGTGAAGCGTTAAAGCAGGCCGAGATGCGGTCAAATATCCTATTATCTGTATCCCACGATTTAAGAACACCATTATCGAGTATTATTGGCTCTTTAGAGACCTTTAAAGAGTATCAGCATCAAATCTCAGATGAAAAAAAAGCAGAGCTCATCGACGGCTCAATTGAAGAAAGCCATCGACTTCATCGCTATATTGAAAACCTATTACAACTTGTCAAGCTTAAGCACAGCCCGGTTGAGCTTAAAATGCACAAGCATCGCATTGAAGACATTACTCAGCATTTAGAAAGCCGTGTTGCTAACCCTCGCTTCAAAATGGATATTAATGTGTCCCAGCCAATTATGGTACAGGACGCTCTCTTGGAGCAGGCCATTTACAATATGGTGGATAATGCTTTGCGATACTCACCTGCGGATAAGCCAGTTATATTGAAAGCATATGACTTAGAGCAACTGCTGTATATACAAGTCATGGACTATGGTGAAGGGATACCAAAGCAGCATAGAGATCAAATCTTTGATGCATTCTATTCAAGTCGTACAGGTGATATGGGATACGGTGGTTCAGGCCTTGGTCTTGCTGTGGCTAAAGGTATAGTCGATGCCCATAGAGGGCATGTCCATGTGATTGAAAATGTGACAGACGATGAAGGTACTCAGTTTGGCTGTGTGATTGAAATTCAGATACCAGTAGGTTTAACTCATGAATAAAAAAACAATTCTATTAATTGATGACGAAGAAAAAATTCGCCAGTTCGTACGCATTTCGATGCAGGCAGAAGGTTTTCATTGTGTGGAGGCTGCAAGGGCAGATGAAGGGTTGGTGCTTTTTGCTGAAGAGAATCCTCACTTGATTATTCTCGATCTCGGTTTGCCAGACATGGATGGTTATGAAGTATTGCGTAAAATTAGAACATTCAGCCATGTCCCAATTCTAGTGCTGACAGCGCGTCATGAAGAGTCTGAAAAAGTGAAGTTATTAGAAAGTGGTGCGAACGATTACATCAGCAAACCATTTGGTATCAAAGAATTAATGGTTCGTATTAAGGTGCTTTTACGGGATATTCAGTATGCACCTGTCATGCCTGAGCTTCGTTTTGGTGAGCTTGTTGTTCAAACGGCACAGCCAGTGATTACGCTTAAAGGTGAAGATGTCAACCTGACGAAGAAAGAGCACCAGTTTTTAGTGAAACTGGCTTCTAAGCCTGGCGTGCTTATTACTCAGCAGCAGTTACTCACTGAGATTTGGGGCCCATCCCATGTGGACGACTCACATTATCTGCGAGTGCTCACAACACAGCTGCGTAAAAAACTGCAAGATGACCCAGAGCACCCAAACTATATTAAAACTGAGCCAGGGCTTGGGTATACATTCTTAGCTCAAAGCGAATAGTTGATGTGCACCTACAAAAAAGCCTGCATTTTGATTTAATTGCAGGCTTTTTTGTATGCGTGGCTAGGGCGGTACCTAGTTTTGGCGATTATCGTTTGAAGAAACCGCCAAGCATGCCACCTAGAGAGCTACCCATAAAAGAGTTCAGCATTTCAAGCTTATCTTTATGCTGCTCTGCAAGAGAAATAAGAATTGGAAGAATAGCAGCGATACCTGCACGAGCCTGATCTGCTGGAATACCAACTTTAGTCGCAAGGCTATCAACATCAAAAGATTCAAGAAGCTTTACAGCTGTTGCTTGAAGGTTATTGAGGTTAACTTCATCTTTCTTCTCTTGGAATGTGCCAAGGAAATCTTTTGCTGCTGCTGGAACAAAGTCATCAGCTTCTTTTTGTGAGAAACCAGATTGGTTCATCAGGACATCTTTAAGCTCTTTGAGCTTGTCACCTAATAGTGCTTCTAACATTTTAATACCTCTTTATCTTATGTAAGCCTGTATACTAAAGCTTTTTAAACAATATGCAATGCTTCGGTCTTTGACCTAGCTTTGAACTAGATAATTAATAAGTGCTTGGGAAGTTTTGCTCATATTTGCATTGTTTTTCACGCAAATCATAAGGTTACGTTTAGCCCAATCATCATTTATTTCAATGACATGAAGTAATTGATTTGTATTTTGATCCACTGCATTTACAGGGACCAGTGCAATACCAACGCCAGCGCTCACCATTCTGATAACACCATCAAAGCTTTTAACCTGTGCTCTGATATTGAGATGGCACCCCAATAGTGAAGCTTTATTCATTGTGAATGTGTGTATAGCAGAGCCTTCGTTTAAAATAACAAAAGGGTATTGTAATACCTTTTTGAGCGACGTTTTTTTGAGGGTGTTTAGCGGGTGTTCCTGTGGTGTGACAATAACGAGCCTGTCTGTTTTATAGGGGTAGAGGATCACATCTGCATGATGCTCCTGTTCAGCGATAATACCTATCTCAATTTGCTCATTTGCAACTGCCTTTAAAATTTCTTCACTGCTATGTTCTTCAAGAGCAATATTAATAAATGGGAATTTTTCAAGAAATGCACTTAAATCATGTGGCAAGTGAGTATGGGTTGCATTGGTATTAGCCCAGAGCTTAAGTTGAGATGAGATACCTTGCGTATAAGGTGTAATATCTGAAAGCATCTGCTCAAGAGTCGCAATGACTTTTTTGGCATGTCCTAGCACAATTTCCCCTGGCTTCGTTAAGGAAACACCTCGAGGTTTGCGTATAAACAAGGTTGTGCCGAGGTTATCTTCTAGTAATTTTATTCTGTGGCTGGCAGAAGAGGGCGCTAAACAGGCAGCTTGAGCGCCTTTCGTTAGATTTCCATACTCTGCAATAGCAATAAGAAGTTTCAAATCTGTAATATCGAACTTAATCATGACTGGCCTTATGGGCTTTATCTAGTATTCGTAGTTTACGAACGCTTGCTTGTTTAAATCACAATTCTATTTTGTGTCTGTAGTATGGCATTGTATTATTTTTAACACGAGTAGTTGAGTAATGATGACATACAAACGAGCAATTAGCCCCTATAAAGTAGGCATTTTATGTGCTGTGCTTGCCGCAACTGGATTTTCATTTAAAGCAATCTTTGTAAAACAGGCATTTATGATTGCTGATGTCAATCCGATTACACTTCTAAGCTTGCGAATGCTATTTGCTTTACCATTTTTTGGCTTTGTCGCATTCTCTGCTTTTAAAAAGCCCCTAAACTTAACGAGATGGGAATGTTTGCAGTTATTAGGGGTTGGTTTTGCTGGGTACTATGCTGCTTCAATTTTGGATTTTATGGGGCTTGAGTATATAACAGCAGGGCTCGAGCGAATTATATTGTTTTCATACCCTGTTTTAACAATTCTGATAAGCGTGGTCTTTTTAGGGAAACCTTTTGATAAAGCATTAATACTGCCAATTATCCTGTGTACCTTTGGTGTCGTGTGTGCCTGTATTAGTGATATTACAGGTGATCATAGTGATAACAATGTTATTCTTGGAATTTTCTTAGTGGTTGCTTCTGCTATTTGTTATGCATTTTACCAAGCTTTTTCTGAACTACTGATTGCAAAGCTTGGTGTAAGTTGTTTCTCGATACTGGCGATGCTTATTGCGATTACAGCAGTACAAATACACTTTATTGTTGAGTTGCCAATTACAGATTTAAATCAACCAAATGAAATTTATCTTATCTGTTTTATGATGGCATTGTTTTCTACTGTGCTACCAGTCTTTTTGCAATCAAGTGCCATTAAGCATATAGGTGTCGCTAAATCTGTTTTAATTAGTACCTTAGGGCCAGTCATAACACTGTTTTTAGGTTGGCTCCTTTTAGATGAACCGATTTCGTTTCTACAAATAGTTGGTATGATACTTGTACTTCTGGGTATCTTAACGATTAAAAGAGTGAAACGGCAAAAATAGGAAGATGTAGAGGTCATTATGACAATTGAAAGCTTTGATGGAAAAACGCCACAACTTGGTGAGCGTGTCTTTGTGGCACCAATGGCCTATATCAATGGCGATATTACAATAGGCGATGATTCTTCTGTATGGCCTGGGGTTGTTATTCGTGGTGATATGCATTGGGTCAAGATCGGTTCTCGTACCTCTGTTCAGGATGGCAGTGTTTTGCACACAACCCATAAGGGCCAATTTAGTAATGGTCATCCATTAAGCATTGGCGATCAAGTGACTATTGGTCATATGGTGTGTTTGCATGGTTGTACTATTGGCAATAAAGTACTTGTCGGTATTGGTGCCAAGGTACTTGATGGTGCAGTAGTTGAAGATAAAGTTGTTATTGCTGCGGGGAGTCTTGTACCCCCAGGTAAAAGATTGGAATCTGGCTTTATGTATATGGGCTCACCTGTAAAGCAAACCCGCCCTTTAACTCAAAAAGAACTGGATTTCTTTGAGTACACGACAGATCACTATGTAAGAACGAAAGATAAGTATTTAGCAGAAATGGGGCAGTAGGTTAGCCCTAGCCCGTTGGGTCAAGTGGAATATCATGCTTGACCAGCTTTTCTTTAAGTGCATCGATATCCAGTGGCTTCTTCAAGTAATCATCCATGCCTACTTCTAAGCATTTGGTTTGGTCCTTCGCCATGGCATTGGCTGTAACCGCAATAATTGGAATAGAGGCATAGACATCATTGCTTGCACGAATATGAGTGGTTGCTGTAAAACCATCCATCACTGGCATCTGGCAGTCCATTAGAATGCACTTGGCTTTGTTTTTATTTTCCGCTAACCAATCTAGGGCTTGTTGCCCATTACTGACGCAAGTGTATGTGCAGCCTAGCTTTTGAATAAATGCGCCAATAATCATTTGGTTAATTGGGTTATCTTCAACAACCAATAAGTGAGATTTATCTGGGTTTGCTTGGTTGATCTTAGATTGAATTGAATTGACATCATACTGCGATTGCTGCGGCTTTCGAGTAGGTAAAGTTGTACTTTGCTCAATAATTTTCTTTTCTGCAGTCTCTGGCTTTTCTTGAGATTGAGTAGGGGCATTTTGTTTCACTTCGATATAAATATCGTCTTTGCTGTTATCAACGTCATTAGCAGGTTGAGCTGTAATTTCAGTTGCGTTTGTTTCAGGTTCTGATGAATTGGTAAAAACAAGATCGACATTAACTGGAATAATAAGCTTGAATGTTGAGCCCTGGTCTTCCTTGGATTCAAGTTTAATCTCACCTTGAAGTAACTGCATTTGCATCCAGAGTGTTGCCAGGCCAAGGCCTAAGCCACCATGCTGACGATTGAAGTTACTATCGAGCTGTTGGAACGAATTAAAGAGACGCTTTTGGTTTTCCTCAGAAATACCCACACCGGTATCAGATACGGTAACGACGAGATACTGTTGATGATTTTTGTTGTGATCAAGCTCGATTCGCAGGCTGATTTCACCATTTTGTGTGAATTTAAGGCTATTACTGAGTAGTGTTTGAACTGCCTTGATAATGCTTGGCCATGGGGCTTGGATTTCACTGTAGGCAGGAAGTACCAGTTTGTAGTTGAACTGCAGGCCTTTTTGTTGGCAGCGCTCTTGGAATTGACGAACAAGGGGGCGAATATGGCTGTCTTGATTGAGTACGAGATTTTGTGGTTTTACTTCTGAAGAGCGTAGCTCAGCAAAAAGTAAGATATCATCAATCATTCGTGATAGTTCACAGGTCGCATCGCATGCAGTTTTGGTAAGGCTAGCTTGAAGCTCAGGACTATTACTTGTTCTAAGTAAGTTCAGTGCGCCACTAATACCATTGAGGGGAGTGCGTAATTCATGACTAATTGTTGCCAAAAAGTCATTTTTCAGTTTATCACTGGCCTGAATGGCTGCACCAACATTACGACTCACGATTGCAGCAATGACAAAGAGAAGAAACGCAGTTGTAAAACCGCCAGCAATACCAAACTGAATACTTTTATGCATCAATGTTTGGGCTGTCATTAATTCTTGATGGTATGAATCTATAACGATTTGCGAAAGGGATTCTGTATATTTCTCTATAGAAGTAAAGACTTCTTTATTTTTATGGAAGTCTTCAATGTAGTTATCAAAGAGCTCTGGTTTCTCAATAAGTGTTTCGGCAATTTCGAAATTACGCTTGAAATAGTTATCGAATGTTTCAGGTAATTTAAGCTGTTCTTCAGCCTTAGGCGAAACAGCCCGAATTTGATCGGCATAATTTTTTGTGAGAATTTGCAAGTCTGCATGAAACTTATTTGCGAGCTCATGGGTTTCTTCAAGTAGCCAAGGATCTTCAAGGCCGATAGCGTCGCCAAGTTGTTGCGTTATGATTTGAACATAACCTGGCATAACCGTGGCTTTTTGAAGCTCATGAAAGCGCTCAGAGATAATCTGTTGTACTTGGTCCTCATTCTGTCTTGCAATCATTGTATTGAAATACAAGTACAGACAAAAAGCGATACCACCAATAATCGCGATCGAGAAAATCTTGAGCTGTATGGAGCGTGTGCTTTTTGCTTTCACAAATAGGACCTAATGCCGACGTTTAACATTCTAATGCCATAGCTGCATTACAATGAAACAGCCTTGGACTAGACACAAAATGTACAATTTCTTAGTGTTATCGTACAAAATAGATAGAATTAACTGAAGATACTCTATTTTCAATTATAGTTGTATGAAATTTATGTGGCAATTGTTCCTAAATCGTTTCCACGTGTTTTAAACAAAAATAAGAGAAAGATTTATATCACTTTGAAAACTAGGTTGTCTTTTATATCAAAATAATTAGAATTTATCACGCGTTATCAAGCTCAATTGTTCTAAAAAGCTGGTGCTAAAAGTGATATGAGATGTTCCAACATAGCTGCAGCTGCTCTTTATAGCTTCCATTCAGAGATTTAAAAAAATATGTTGGGTGAAAATCAATATGGTTTTTCAAAGAAGAATTGAGCTTAACTCTGCCGTATTAGGCAAATTGCTCATACTTATGTTTGTGATGCCCCTCACTACCGCGCAGGCATTAGAATATGACTGGAGTGGTTTTGCTACTATTGGTATGGGCAAGCAAGATGGCTCTAATATTCTGTTTCAAGAGTTTGATGAAAACTTAAGTATGTCTACCGATACAAAAATTGGTGGACAACTGGATATTAAGTTTAATGAGCAGTGGTCTTTTAGCACACAAGCCGCTATTCAAGCCTACACTTTTACGCCAGATAAAGATTATAAGCCAACCTTGTCTTCAGCGTATTTTCGCTATCAGCCGAATGCAGCAAATTTAATTCGGTTTGGCTTAATGCGTACACCGCATTATTACTTTTCTGAATACACAGAAGTTGGTGCAGCTTATCCTTGGGTTCGATTGCCGACAAGTGTATATGAAAAATCATTTGAGCCTTTAGACGATCAATACACGATCGATTTCATTCATCTTACTGAGTTTAATGGTTGGTTTATTTCATCAAGAATTAGCTTGGGGCACCCTCTTGGTGGTGAAAATGGTGGTGGCAAATATGACTTTGATACAAGCCTTGGTTTAAGCGTTATTGCAGAGCGTGATGATTTAACGTTGCGCTTAGGTACATACCTTTCAACATTAGATGTATACAGTTATAACGACGACCTTAATGCATTAATTGCAGGGCTATACGGTTTTGGTGCTATACCCGGCCTGGAAGAGTTTAATACCCTTGCAGATGAGCTTTCATTTAAAGATGTAGATATAGCCTATACGTCTTTTAGTCTGGTTTGGGAGCCTGGGCAGTGGGCTATTTATGCTGAGATTTATAATTTAGATAATCAAAGTCAGTTTTTTGCGAATTCTTTAGGCTCCTATATTTCTTTTCTTTATCAATTTGACCGATTTGCGCCATATATTGTTTTAGGTAGCACAAAAACTGAAGGGGAAAAACAAGAGATTCTCGATCTTATTGCTAATGCATCGCCAACCATTGCACTACCTCCTCAACAGCTTGCCATTATTGAAGGGCTGAAAGCTGGCACTACAGAAGTTCAAAAAGTGTATGAGTCTGCTTATGACAATCTTGCTATAGGTATGAGATATGACCTATCAAGCAAGGTCGTTGTTAAAGCACAAGTGGATGGCTTTTATGCCAGACGCAACAGTTTAAAGCGTGACTTTACCTATGCAGGTGATCCTACGCAAGGGCGTAATACATACCTTTATAGCATTTCATTAGATATGGTTTTTTAACATGTTTGGACATCGAGAAAAAATGACGAAAAACTGGATTCTCCTCTGTATGTTTTGCAGCTTTGGTTTAGTTATGCCTGCTATTGCTGCAGCGGATGTCTATGTGATTATGAGCAACCAATCAGATATACAAGAGCTCAGTAAAGAAGAAGTACGATATATCTATTTTTCAAAAATATTAACGATTGATAATAAACCTGTAAATCTTATTGCCTACGACCTTGAAGATGAAAACATACGCTCCAGTTTCTACAAAAGTGTTTCAGGAAAAAGCTTAAGGCAAATGAGCAGCTACTGGGCTCGTATGGTGTATTCAGGCCGAGGTAAACCACCAGAAGCTTTAAAAGTTGAAGAAATGCTTTCTAAAGTCTTAGAAAACCCAAATGCTATAGGCTATGTACCTTCAATGGATGTGATACAAGGGCAGGCCGTGTCGGTTATTTATCATATTGAGTGAAGCAAGTTTTAGCCCCAAATTAAGGTGTACTTGCTTTACTATGCTGGTTATTCCATGGGTTCAGTAATTTTGCACCCGTGTGCTTAAAGTCTTTAGTATTTCGAGTGACAACTGTCATGTCGTACATTAACGCTGTAGCGGCAATCATCGCATCTCTATCGGATCTTGGATCTGGTACATGAAGTTTGGCGCATTTTCTTGCTACATCAGTGTTAAGCTCTAAAATTCGGCCTTCAAACGCTGGTAAAACGTTTGATTCGAACCAAGATCTTAATATTCTTCCTTGTTCTGGGTCTTTACGCTCAAATTGTAAAATCCCCGTTTCAAGTTCTAATACAGTTATAACTGATATAAAAAGCCGTGATGCTTGGACTTGGTTTGCCCATTGAACAACATTTTCATTTGCTTTACGGGATTTAGCTTTGCGAAGCTCAGAAACTACATTGGTATCTAGTAAAAACATTAAGAAAAATCCACAGGATTAAATATGGTGTTGATTTTTGGTGGCTCAAATTCAACATCAGCTAAATCAGGCATAGCAAGCAAGTCAACAATGCTTCCTTGTTTCCCTGTTAAAGTAAGGTATTCATCAATTGTAAGAAACACATGAGCTACATGACCTCTATCTGTAATGAAAACAGGGCCTTGCATAGAGGCTCTCTTTGCAGTGCCTATATCTTGATTAAACTCTCTACTTGTAAGTGTCGTGATGGTCATATGTAAACCTCCAAAGCTATATGTAGTAACATTACTATAAATTTTGTTGCTTCACAATGTTTCTTAACAATATGCGTTTTGGAAGCAGAAGCTTAGTAAAGACGTTAGATGATTAATGAAAATGATATGGATACAATAGTGTCCATTTATTCTGTTTTAAGCTAAAAATAGACACAATTGTGTCCCTTATGGAATGGTTGGATATGCTTAAGCTCAATATTGTTGATGATAAAGATGTGCAGCGTGCGTTTGCAAAACACATACGCACGCTTAGAAAAAAAGCAAAATACTCTAGAGCTGCACTCGCAGATAGAAGCACTGTTCCTGCTTCAACTATCAAAAAATTTGAGTTAACAGGTCAAATTTCATTCCGGCAATTGCTCTTGCTTTGGCAGTCACTTGATGATTTATCTCGACTATATGAAGTAGTTTCGGTTAAAGAAGAAAATAAAGATGATTGGCAACCACAAACAATTGAGGATGTTTTAAAGGATGGGTTTTAGTTGAGTAGGCTTCTTGTAGTCACTAAACCAAAAGTACCAAGAAAACAAATCATTAATAAAGTAGCCTCAAAGCTGGCCTATGAATTGCTTGGCAACTACTAGCGCCAGAAGCTTCACACCTTCCACATCTAGTTTCTGGAGAAAACCAGTAAACAGTCTAATATAAGCTAAAACGGCTAAAAAAATGAGCCGAATACGTTTATGATGCGAGGCATACGATGTTTGATAACAAATCAATACTCATCACAGGTGGTACGGGTTCATTTGGCAAGAAGTACACAAAGATCCTTCTGGAGCGCTACAAACCAAAGCGTTTAATCATCTTTTCAAGAGATGAATTAAAGCAATATGAAATGCAGCAGACATTTAATGCATCATGCATGCGTTACTTTATTGGCGATGTACGAGACCGTGACCGTTTAACTCTTGCCATGGACGGTGTTGATTTTGTGATTCATGCTGCAGCACTTAAACAAGTGCCTGCTGCAGAATACAACCCAATGGAATGTATCAAAACAAATATCTATGGTGCGGAAAATATAATCCGCGCTGCTCTTGATTCTAATGTTGATAAAGTGATGGCGCTTTCAACAGATAAAGCAGCCAACCCTGTGAACCTCTATGGTGTAACCAAGCTTGCTTCAGATAAGCTGTTTGTTGCCGCTAATAATATGAGTGGCAGTAAGCGCACAAAGTTTGCCGTGACTCGTTACGGAAATGTTGTCGGTTCAAGAGGCTCAGTTGTACCTTTCTTCAAAAAACTTGTGGAAGATGGCGCAACAGAATTACCTGTAACCGATAAAGAAATGACTCGATTCTGGATAACACTAGAGCAAGGTGTGGATTTTGTACTGAAGAATTTTGAGCGCATGTATGGCGGCGAAATATTTGTACCAAAAATTCCATCGATGCGTATTACAGATCTTTGCGAATCTATAGCGCCAAGTTTGCCACATAAAGAAATAGGTATTCGCCCAGGTGAAAAAATTCATGAAATTATGTGCCCGAGTGAATATGACCACCTTACCCTTGAATTTAAAGATCATTTCGTTTTAACACCAACTATTAAGTTTCATCAAAAAGAAAATACCTACCAAGTGAATGCACTTGGCGAAGCTGGAAAACCTGTTCAAAAAGGCTTTGAATATAACTCAGGCACAAATCCACACTTCTTAAGCGTAGAGGAGCTTATGCAACTGAACGAAACGGTGCTGTCATGATTCCATATGGTCGACAAAGCATTGATCAGCAAGATATCGATGCAGTGATAGAAGTGCTTAAATCTGATTATTTAACACAAGGGCCAAAAGTACCTGAGTTTGAAAAGACAATACAAGACTATTGCAATGTTAACTACGCTGTAGCCTGTAACTCTGCAACATCATGTTTGCATATTGCCTGTTTAGCATTAGGGCTAGGGCCAGGTGACTTGTATTGGACAAGCCCTATTTCTTTTGTAGCCTCTGCTAACTGTGCTTTGTATTGTGGAGCAGAAGTAGACTTTGTGGAAATTGACCCACAAACATACAACATGTCTGTACCAGCATTAGAAGCAAAGCTAAAAGAAGCTAAAGCTAAAAACCGATTACCGAACATTATTTGCCCCGTTCATATAGCAGGGCAATCTTGCGACATGCAGGCTATTTATACATTAGCGCAAGAATATGGCGTACATGTAATAGAAGATGCATCACACGCCATTGGTGGACGTTACCAAGATAAACCAATTGGTGATTGTCGGTATTCAGATATCACCATTTTTAGCTTTCACCCAGTCAAAATAATTACGACTGGCGAGGGTGGTGTAGCAACAACGCAAAATGAAGAACTGCACCACAAAATGCAAATGTACCGAAGCCACGGCGTAACAAAAGACCCAAGCAAGTTTCAAGATAAAACCAAAGGTAGCTGGTATTACGAACAGCAAACACTTGGTTATAACTATCGAATGACAGATATACAAGCAGCACTAGGCATAAGCCAGTTCAAAAAACTCGATGCAAATGTCGAAAAACGACAAAAGATTGCTGCAACATATTCACAAGCATTAAAAGACCTTAATATTCAATTGCCTTCTTTAATACAAGATGCTTATTCTGCGTATCACCTTTATATTATTAAGCTTAAAAAGCAAAATCATAAAGCCATATTTGAAGCATTACGAAATAATAATATAGGTGTGAATCTTCACTACAGACCAATACATTTACAGCCTTACTATCAAAACAAAGGCTTTAAAGAAGGTGACTTTCCAATATCAGAAGAATATGCTGAAAATGCCATTAGTATTCCAATGTTTTCAGGCCTAGAAGACCACAATCAAGAATACGTTATTGGCGTATTAAAGCAGATACTCAGCAAGCAGTAATCTCTACTAACAGCACTTTGCAACAAAGTGCTGTATGGACAGTTCATTTAAGAATGCTGTTTTTATATATTTTCTCAGCGCCAATTAATGGCAAAATTCTGGCTAGAACTTCATCAATCACATTGCTTTCAGCTTGAGCGATAAGCTTTGCTTTTCTTTCTTTCCAAGACAGTGTTTGAATTAGGCTTGCAGCAACAACGGATGGCTTATCCAAGTTATGCAGCGGAACTTCTGTTTTACCACCTCGAATACTAGTGCTAATTGGACAGCAAATTAAAAGCCCAGTTTTTTTATTGTAAGTTTGGCTGCTCAGTACAAGTGCAGGTCTGTACTTGCCTATTTCTTTGCCTTTTGTTGGTTCAAAGTCGAGGTAGATAATATCGCCTCGGCTTGGCGTGTAATTTGTTTTCATTAAAAACCTAGCTCATTGTTACTCGGTGACGCTAATAAATCAGAATGAGCATTGTGAGCGGAGATATCCTCTAACAACTCTTCTTCAGAAAAAAGAGTTGGAGCAGGCTGTGTTTCAACTTTTTTCACAGTAAAGCCATTGTCAAAAATTTCAATTGTAATATTTGAATCAGCCTCAAAGCTAGTTAACTCGCGCACTACACCAGAAATACGTATGCCTAAGCTATTGCCCCACTTTTGGACTTTGGAATGTATGATTTGAGTCATGTCGTGCTCCAAATAAAAAAATGTATAACTAGGTATAATTATACAACATGATATTGATAGAGTGCAATGTGAGATGCAACTTCTAAGCAATTGATAATTAAGGATTAAGAGTTCTTTATTAAGAATAGGTGCTTCGAATAAGCCGGTATTAACAGGTAACAAAGTGGGTATAAAAATGCGAAGAGGAGAGCGTTATACTGACTACAGCACAAAAGCCAAGGGTATAAAATCGATAAATGGGGCAGTCTATTACTGGTTTAAAGTAAGCTGAAAGGCATCTTGTGCTATTAAAATAGTGTTGAAATTCACCATAAAACTTCAGCCTGTAAAAAAAAACTACAAATTAAGGCTGAAATCTCTCCACCCTCTGCTATCTTTCTAAACACTCACAATAATTTCACTGTTTAACATATTGAATATCTGGTT
This sequence comes from Gammaproteobacteria bacterium UBA6940, assembly GCA_002450655.1. Taxonomy (GTDB): domain Bacteria; phylum Pseudomonadota; class Gammaproteobacteria; order Pseudomonadales; family UBA6940; genus UBA6940. The sequence goes on from DJZY01000061.1 coordinate 19,223, forward strand.
ATTTTTTGATCATATATTCAAGTGCAACCTATTGCGCTTGCTTAAGACAAGTGTCATATTGAGAGTGTAAAAAGTACATTATTATCAACACAATGACGTTTGCAGCACAGGATTTCGCAATAAGACAAACGCCAAGATAGAAAATAATGTCGGCCGATGCAGTACAGAATTGAGCAGGATTTTCGTTCCGCACTGCGTTAGATATGCAAACAGCATAGAGAGTAGTGCTATCACACCTCTATGCCGCTTGAAATCAACAGAGTTTTTAGCAAGGAAGCAAACATGACTCTAGCGGTTATCATGTGCGTGAGCCTTATCGCCACGTTCATCAGTTTATCGATGTTAAGTCGATTAGCACCAGTAATGGGGCTATTAGACCATCCTAACTCCAGAAAAGTACACGTACACCAAACGCCATTGATTGGTGGGTTATCTATTGCCATTGGCGTCATGCTAGGGCTATTCTTTATTGCTCCATTTCAAGACAAACAACTTCAATTTATCCTTATGGGTACAGGCATTATGGTGATTACCGGTGCCCTGGATGACGCCCGTGACCTCTCTGTATACAAACGCCTTACTATTCAAATTCTTTCCGCCATGCTCGTCATGCTTGGCAGTGATCTCAAATTAGATTCACTTGGTACCTACTTTGGTTATGAAGTACAAACAGGTTTCATGGCCTACCCACTCACAGTATTTTCAATTGTTGCAGGTGTAAACGCATTTAACTTGATTGATGGCCTTGATGGCTTAGCAGGAAGCTTAGCCTTAGTACCAATTAGCATTTTATGTGGTTTGGGCATTTACCATGGACAAACAGAATTAGTGAATTTAACCGCAGTATTAATAGTTTGTATTGTTGCTTTTCTTTCAAAAAATATGCGACTGCCATGGCAAGAACGAGCCAAAGTATTTCTTGGTGATGCAGGAAGTACAGGAATTGGTTTCTTAGTAGCGTGTTTATTGATTAAGAGTTCGCAAGGTGAAAGTAGGGTAATAGAGCCAGTTACGGCACTTTGGTTAATTGCTATTCCTTTAATAGATACGTTGACGGTTATGATTGGAAGGATTAGACGAAAAGAAAGTGCTTTTAAAGCAAGTAAGGATCATATACATCATATACTACTAAGTTATATTCCTGTTAATAAAGTTGTAACAATAATATCTGGAACAGGGCTTTGTTTGTCATTGGTCGGAATCATTATTACTGAAAATAAATATGAATCTTTTTCTATGATTCTATTTGTTTTTTTATTGATTGTGAATCTATTTATGAAAAGAAAGCAGTTAGTAAATAATACAAGCATGAATTAATTAAACAAAAAGCTGGAATAGAAATGCATACAGCAATAGAAAAAAATAGATTTAATCACGTCGATAGAATTCAAGAAGACAAAAATAATATTAATAATACAGAACTAGATATTATTGGTATGTTTACAGAAATTTGGTCTGGACGAAAAAAAATACTACTAAGTGCAGCATTGGCAGGGATTATATCAATAATAATCGTATTTACTACTGCGCCAACATTTAAAGCTGAAACAGTTTTAGCTCCCGTGACGGATCAAAGTAATAATTTATCACAAATGTTAACTGGTCAATTAGGTGGGTTGGCGAATTTTGCTGGAGTTAACTTGAGTGGAGGAAGTAGTAAAGAAATAGCTGCTCTTGCAACTTTGCAATCAAGGAAATTTATAATTGAATTTATTAAAAGGCACCAGTTAGAAGTTCCTTTAGTGGCAAAAAAATGGAATGTGTGGAGTCAAAAGTATAGCATTGATTCTGATGTATATAACTTAACTGAAAATCAGTGGAATAATAAAAAGAAACCTACTGATTTGCATCTCTATTATAAATTTATAGATATTATTACAATTTCGCAAGACAGCAAAACACAATTAATAACTCTTTCAATAGAGTGGCATGATCCAGTAAATGCTGCAAAATGGGCAAACTTATTGGTAGAAGATTTGAATTCATTGTTAGCTGAGCAGGAAAAAAAACAAGCTGAACTATCAGTCGAATACTTAGAGAAAAAACTTAATGAAACTCAATTAGTACAAATGCAGCAAGTTACATTTCAGTTAATCGAGTCGCAGCTTAAAGTAGTAATGTTGGCAGATGCAACTTCGGAATATGCCTTTAAAGTAATCGATCCTGCGATTATTCCTGATAATAGATCAAAACCTAATAAGTTAGTCATAATTATATTTGGATTAATAGTAGGCGTTGTGTTAGGTGCTTTATTTGTGCTGTTGAAAAAGGCAGTAATAGATAATAAATAGAAGTAAATAAAAGTTATAATAGAGGCATCGTGATCCATATAATAGGTAAGCTAAAATTTCACATTCTTAATAATGAATCAAATTATAGATCAATATTATTGGGATTTATTTCAGTAAGCTTTTTTGTTTTTATTGGTAAGATTGCTGGCGCTGGAAAAGAAATGGCAATTGCATGGCGATATGGGGTTTCAGAATCTGTTGATGCATATGTGTTTATTATGAATTTAATTACTTTTCCTGTATCGATTTGGTTAAGTATTTTGACTGCGGTATTGGTACCTTTAATCGGTAGAGCGGAAAAAAATAATGATGAAATACTATTATTTCGAAAGCAACTATTTGGATTGGCAATCTGTATTGGTATTGGTCTTGGGTTTATCATATGGATGGTAATACCAAAATTATTGCTATGGGATAAATTTGGATTTACAGAAGAGGCTACTGCAAAAGCAGTTGAAATAGTAAACCAGATTTTTATAATTGTTCCTTTAGGGGTTATCATTAATCTCTTTTCAGTATATTTGCTAGCTAAGGGCATGCATAGAAATACATTGTATGAAGGGGTGCCGGCATTAGTAATATTTATAGCTTTAATAATTCCATTAGAATTTAAGTCCGAACCATTAATTTGGGGTACAATTGCAGGTTTTTTTTTACATTTACTAGTTTTAGGTTTTTCACTTTGGCAAAATAAGGAATTACAAAAGCCAGAAATTAAATTTACTAGTGATTTGTGGAAAGGTTTTTTGAATAGCATTGGAATTGTAGTTATAGGTCAAATTTTTATGAGTATGACTACAATATTTGATCAGTTTTATGCTGCTCAGTTAGAGCCTGGTTCTTTATCTATCATGAGTTACGCTAACAGAATTTTAGCACTAATACTCGGTATGGGTTCACTAGCTATTTCTCGCTCTACATTACCAGTATTTTCAAAGATGAGTCAGGAAAGTTATCAGGCAAGGAAGCAAACAGCTTTCAATGTAGCATTAGTTGTTTTTTTCATTGCTATTGTGTTATCGATAATTTTGTATAAATTAAGTCCGTTGATTGTCAAAATTATATTTGAACGTGGTGCATTTAAAGAAAATAATACAATAGAAGTCTATGAAATATTCAGATATGGATTAATTCAGATACCATTTTATATGAGTGGTATTGTATTGGTTTCTATGTTATCTGCGAATAGAAAATATAGATATATTGCCTTTGTTTCAATATTTATCGCTTTAATAAAGTTTATTGTAAATCAGATACTAATAGATGAATTTGGTGTAAAAGGATTATATTTGTCAACTAGTATAATGTATGCTGTTTCGGCTACACTATGTATGTTTTTTATTAGGAAAATAAAAGGAGATAAAGTTGGAACAGAGTAAAATTTGGGAATTTTTTCAAAATGATTCAAATGGAGTTGCTATTGCTTTTCAAGATAATGCTAGATATCAATATATAGCTTCGAAAATAACTGATGGTATGAATATATTAAATATTGGTGTTGGTAGAGGTGGGCTTGAAAAAATACTAGTTTCAAAAAATATAAAAATATATTCTTTAGATCCTAGTGAGAACTCCATTAATTTCATTAAGGATGAATTCAATTTAGGGGATAATGCGAAAGTCGGTTTTTCCCAAGAAATACCTTTTAAAAATGACCAGTTTGATATTGTAATAATGTCGGAGGTGCTAGAGCATCTTTCTAATGAAGTGCTATTGGAAACAATAAAAGAATGCCATAGAGTGCTTCGTTCTGGTGGGAGGTTTATAGGTACAGTTCCTGCCGATGAAGCGTTAAATTCAAGTTTAGTGGTGTGTCCAGGTTGTGACAATAAATTTCATAGATGGGGGCATGTACAGTCCTTTTCAAAAACAAGGCTCGATGATATTTTGAACACAAAATTTAGTAAAGTGATTATAAAAAGGGAATTTTTTGGAAATTGGACCTCATTAAATTGGAAAGGTCGAATGTTATTTCTTGTAAAAAAAATAACAGTATTAATGGGTTTTAATGGGAGTGGTGAGAATTATTTTTTCTCGGCTATAAAATAATATGAAAATAATAATTTTAATACATTCACTATCTTCGGGCGGTGCTGAGAGAGTGGCAGCATCTCTTGCTAACTATTGGGTTAAAAAAACACACGATGTAATTTTGTTGACAATTGATTCAGAAAAAAATGACTATTACAGGTTGGATAAAAAAATAACAAGAGTATCCCTCGATATGGCGAATAATTCAAATAATATATTTGAAGCGCTCATGTATAATATATTAAGAATTAAGAAAATAAGAAAAGTATTAAAGGGTAATAATCCAAATGTTGTAGTTTCTTTGATGAGTACCTCAAATATATTATTAGCTATTGCAAGCTTGGGTCTGAATAATATTTTAAGTATTGGTTCAGAGCGTATTCATCCCCCAAAATATCCTTTAGGAAAAATTTGGGAGATATTGCGGAAGTATTTATATAAGTATTTGGATACTGTTGTTGTGTTAACAAGAGAATCTGAGAGCTGGTTTTTGAAATACACTAAAGCTAAAAAAGTAGTAGTTATCCCAAATGTGGCTAATTGGAAGTTAGCTTTAACTAAGCCTATGAAAAAGCCATTAAAAGATGAAAATACTAAATTATTAATAGCTGTTGGTAGGTTGGTTGAGCAAAAAAATTTCAAAATATTAATTAATATTTTTGGTAAACTTTCAGTAAAATATCCTCAGTGGAAGTTGGTTATTTTGGGAGAAGGTCAAGAAAGAAAAAGTTTAGAAAAACAAATCCTTGAGCTTGAACTTATAACGAAAATTGAGCTTCCAGGAGCTGTTGGTAATATTGGTGAATGGTATGAAAAAGCGGATATTTTCGCGCTAACATCATCATTTGAAGGGTTTCCAAATGCATTAGTTGAAGCTATGGCATATGGTGTTGCTTCGATTAGTTTTGATTGCGATACAGGTCCACGAGATATTATAAAGAATAACGTCAATGGCATACTAGTCCCAATTGATGATGTTGTCTTGTTTACAAAAAAATTAGACCTATTAATGGGTGATTCTAGTCTAAGAAATCAATTTTCAAAAAAATCAATTAACATCAGAGAAGAGCTTTCAGAAGACAAAGTATATAGTAAATGGGATCGTGTATTAAAGGGATATGATCTATAAAATTTCCTAATTGAAATATTATTGAGAGAATGTTTTGGAAAGAAATAAGAAAGTTGTTATTGAAACTAATGATAGATTGAGTTTGCTTTTCATTATACCTTCGCTCGGTGGTGGCGGAGCAGAACGTGTTATCACTACTTTACTGAGGCATTTAAATCCGAAGATTTTTAGTCTAGTGATCGCAGTAGTAGATTTGAAAGGATCTGTTTATAAAGACGATATTCCTGATACTGTTGAGGTAATTGACCTCAAGTGTCATAGGGTTAGGTATGCATTGCCTAAAATTATAGCTTTAATAATACGAAGGAAGCCTGATATTGTTTTCACTACATTAGGTCATCTAAATATTGCATTAGCTTTGATCAGACCTTTTCTTCCCAATAAAACAACTTACATTGCACGAGAGACAATAATAGCTAGCTATGGGATATTAAAATATGGTAATCCAAAACTATGGAATATACTCTATCGGAAAATGTACAGTAAATTCGATTGTATTGTATGTCAATCAATAGGAATGCAGACTGATCTTATTGAAAATTTTGGTATTTCTAAAAATAAAACTAAAGTTATTAATAATCCGGTAGATGTTGAGAGAGTTAAAAAATTAGCAAGTAAATGTTTCGAGCAGCAATACAGTTTTGATCATAAATGTACATTTGTTTCAGTAGGAAGATTGGTTCCCCAAAAAGGTTTTGACATTTTGATTAAAGCAATAGCGTTAGTTAATAGTCCCAAAATAGAAGTATTTTTATTAGGTGAAGGTCCTTTAAGAGAAGAATTAGAGCTTTTAGCGCTTAGTGAAGGTGTGTCGAAGCAAATTAATTTTGTAGGTTTCCAAGAAAACCCATATCAGTGGATCGCCAAAGCAGATGCTTTTATTTTATCTTCTAGGTTTGAGGGATTTCCAAATGTAGTTTTAGAAGCATTAGCCTGCGGTACACCAATCATAAGTACTCCAGAGCCTGGTGGTGTAAAGGAAATATTAACTGATATAGATCGATGTATAATCGCAGACGCAATTGATGCTGAAAGTTTGTCTAGAGCAATCTTATTATGGTTAGATGGCCAGCGAAATAAAATTAGTTTTGAGTATGTTGAAAAATACTCTATTAAAAATATTCTAAGCCAGTACGAAGCTTTACTTTTAAACAATGGCTCGTTAACTAACTCATAAATATACAATAGGCCAAAATATTCATGATTCCATATTGGATTATTTTTATTTTACCATCTATTTTTGCTTTAAAAATTCGCCCATGTAATGTCGATGTACAAAAGTTAGGTTATTATTTTTTTGGTATTATCGCAATATTATTAATTGGGTTGCGTTATGAGGTTGGCGGTGACTGGATTGCTTACCTTAGATATGTAGACATAGTAGAAGATATAACCCTTATAGAAGCTTTATCTATAGATGATCCAGGATATATGTTGTTCAACTGGATATCTGTAAAAATTGGGATGGGTATAGGTGGTGTAAATATCCTTTGCGGCTTTGTATTTGTTTACGGGTTAATAAGTTTTTGTAAAAACCAGCCATTTCCATGGTTAGCTATCACTATAGCAGTTCCATACATGTTAATTGTTGTTAGTATGGGGTTTTCAAGGCAAGCCGTAGCGCTTGGAATAGTGTTTATAGCCTTAAGCTACTGGAAAGAAGACAAATTTATAAAATATAGTCTTATTATATTATTGGCATCACTTTTTCATAAGTCAGCAGTAGTAATGTTTTTAATTGGCTTATTTATGAATAATAAATATATCTATACCAAAATAATGATAGCTTTACCTTGTTTAGTGGTAATTTCATTAATACTAGTTATTAATGATAGGTTTGATAGGCAGTTCAATGCATACATAGTTGATAAAACCTATAAATCCGAAGGTGGTCTAATCAGAGTGTTAATGAATATAGTGCCTTCAATCATTTTCTTGATTTATAGGGATCGATTTAAGGTATTTGTTGATTATCGATTGATAAAAATATTAAGTTTATCTAGTTTTTTTTGTTTGTTTACTGTCTCTATCTTATCCATGGTAACAGACAGATTTGCATTATATTTAGCTCCAATACAAATAATAGTTTTATCGAGGTTTCCTATCTTGTTGGATAATGTATACGTTCGTACATTATTTGTTTTTGTTGTAATTTGTTTTTATGCAATAGTTCTGACCATATGGCTTCTTTTTGCTAATCACTCAGAATATTGGCTACCATATAAGTTGATAATCTTCTCATGAAAAAAATAACATTTATTATTACTGGATTGGCAGTTGGTGGTGCAGAAACTATGCTCCTAAAATTGCTTCAAAATATTGATCGTTCAATCTTTGATGTGACTGTTATTTGTCTTTCAAATAGAGGTGCTTTAGCCGAAAAATTTGAAACAAATAATATCAAAGTTTATTCGCTTAATATGAAATCTGGTTTACCTTCCCCGTTTAAGTTCATTAAATTAATAAAGCTACTGCATTATCTTAAACCTGATCTCGTTCAAACCTGGATGTATCATGCAGACCTTTTAGGTGGACTGGCTTCTCGTCTTTTGAATGTGAGATCTGTTGTTTGGAATATTAGGCAAGCTGATATTTCACTTCAAGGTACAAAAAAATTAACATCATTTATTATGAAAATTTGTGCGTTTATATCTAATTATATACCAGCACATATTTTAACTTGCTCAAATTTAGCCCTAAAAGTACACTCTGATATTGGTTATAACAGAGATAAAATGGATGTTATACCAAATGGTTTTGATTTACAATTTTTTCAACGCGATCACAATGCACGCCTATATTTAAGATCTGAGTTAGGTATACCTTTTGAGGCTCCTGTTATTGGAATTGTTGGCCGATATGATCCGCTAAAAAATCATCAAGGCTTTATACACATGGCTCAAATGGTTCTTGCTGAAAAACCTGATACCCATTTTTTACTTGCCGGCACTGGTATAGATTATAATAATTCTTTTTTAGTTGAAGCTATTGCACAAACTGGGTATATCTCTAATTTTCATCTTTTAGGGCGACGTGATGATATTCCTGCAGTTATGTCGACTCTCGATGTGCTGGTTTCTTCTTCTCACAGCGAGGCTTTTCCAAATGTGTTAGGAGAGGCTATGGCTTGCGAAGTACCTTGTGCTGTGACAGATGTGGGGGATTCTGCAGAAATAGTGGGTTCAACTGGTCGAGTAGTATCAGCGGGAAACATGGATGCTTTAGCATTGAAATCTTTAGAATTATTATCCCTAACTAACGATGAAAAAATACTTTTAGGCCAAAGTGCGAGGCAAAGAGTCATTGAGTATTTTGATATTAAAAAAATAGTTGGTCGCTATCAAGATCTCTATTTAAAATTATTACAGGAGGTTTAATTTGTGTGGATTAGCAGGATTTTTTGGTTTTAATAATATTCAAATAGATAACGTTACACCTATAGTAAGAAATATGGGGGCAGCCATTGCGCACCGTGGCCCCGATAGCTCTGGTATATGGCAAGATAATAGTTCAGAAATTGCATTAGTTCACCAACGCCTATCAATTGTTGATTTATCTCCGGCTGGTTATCAGCCAATGGAGTCACAATCCAAGCGTTTTATAATGGTCTTTAATGGTGAAGTGTATAACCACCTAGAGCTTCGATCAAAACTTCAAGCTAGTGATGTTCATATTAACTGGCGCGGTCATTCTGATACTGAAACTCTTCTAGCTTCAATAGAAACATGGGGTTTAGATAAAACTCTCAAAATGTGTATTGGAATGTTTGCCATTGCATTGTGGGATAGATATGATAAAACGCTTTATTTAGTACGAGACCGTTTGGGTGAAAAACCACTATACTATGGTAACTTAAACGGTGTTTTTGTTTTTGGATCTGAGCTTAAGTCTTTGAAGGTCCATCCAGCTTTTACAGGTAGACTTAATAGAGATGCTATTCGTTTACAAATGCGTCACTGTGGCATTCCGGCTCCTTACTCAGTATATGAAGACATAAACAAACTACAACCGGGCCATATTCTCAAATTAAAAAGAGGGCAGGAGCCTCAAATCCATTCATATTGGTCACTAGACGAAGTGATAATAAGCGGGCGTACTAATCCTTTTGTGGGTAGTGAAATTGATGCTGTTAACAAATTAGATCAACTACTTTCAAGCTCTGTTCGTCAACAAATGTGTGCAGATGTCCCTTTAGGAGCTTTTCTATCAGGTGGTATAGATTCGTCTACTATTGTTGCTTTAATGCAGGCACAGTCAAATAAGGCTGTTAAAACATTCTCAATTGGGTTCGATGAAGCTGGCTTTAATGAAGCAGAGCATGCTAAAGCTGTGGCTCAACATCTTGGCACAGATCACCATGAGTTGTATGTAAGCCATAAAGACGCCTTGGATATAATCCCAAAACTATCATCAATTTATGATGAACCTTTTTCTGATTCTTCTCAAATACCAACTTATTTAGTATCTCAAATGACAAAAGAGCATGTCACTGTGTCCTTATCAGGTGATGCCGGGGATGAATTATTTGGAGGATATAACCGTTACTTTGGTACAGATCAGTGGTGGAATAAAATTAATAGGCTACCTTACTGGGTTCGTAATCTTACGGCCAAGGGTTTAAACTCTTTTAATCCTAACTTCTGGAATAATATCGGTTCTCTGATTTCCATCTTTGTTAGTAATAATGCTAGATTTAAAAACTTTGATCATTTAATACCTAAGTATGCAAATGTACTTTCAAGTAAGAATGGATCAGATTTATACCGTAATTTTGTTACTCATTGGTCTGAACCAGATATTATTCTCAATTCTAGAGATCTGAGAACTCAGCTAACAAGTTCATCTTTTAAAACAGAATCAATGGTTGAATTGATGATGAGTTTAGATACCGTTTCGTACCTTCCTGATGATATTTTATGTAAAGTCGATCGTGCAGCAATGGCAGTATCTCTAGAAACTCGAATACCTATGCTTGATCACCGAGTTTTGGAATTTGCATGGCAATTACCCTTATCCATGAAAATTAAACATGGTCAAGGAAAATGGATTCTTCGCCAAGTGTTAGATCGCTATGTACCTAAGCATTTAATTGATAGGCCTAAAATGGGTTTTGGTGTGCCTATTGGTGAGTGGTTGCGCGGCCCTTTACGAGATTGGTCAGAAAGCTTATTACAGGAAACTAGAATTAATAATGAAGGTATTCTGAATAATGAGTTAATACAAAAGAAATGGAAAGAGCATTTGTCTGGCAGACAAAATTGGCAATACCATTTATGGGATGTACTCATGTTTCAATCATGGCTGGAGAAGGAAAACAATGAAAAAGCCAAAGGTACTTATTTCAATCAACACAGCATGGAATGTGTTTAACTTTAGATCAGGTCTAGTTCAAGAGTTAGTTAATACTGGTTATGACGTTGTAGTTGCTGCCCCACAAGATCATTATGTTGAACGTGTTAAAGCGCTTGGAGTTCGTTTTATATCTTTACCTATGGATAGTGGGGGTACTCACCCTATAAAGGACTCAATCTTATTTATTAGGTATATAGCCTTATTTTTAAAAGAAAGGCCAGACTATTTTCTTGGCTATACCATAAAACCTAATATTTATGGAGGTGCTGCCGCAAATGTATTAAAAATACCTGTTATCAATAATATTGCTGGTCTAGGCTCTGTTTTTATCGAGAAAACATGGCTTACGTTACTTGTACAGAAATTATATAAAATTACTTTGAAGGGTTCTAAGAAAGTTTTTTTTCAAAATGATGAAGATCGTAATTTATTTATTAAAAATAAATTAGTCGAAACAATAAAAACTGATTGTTTGCCTGGTTCCGGTGTGAATCTTAAAAAATTTATACCTATTAAACAACCTAATAATTATAAAGTCCGTTTTTTATTGGTTGCTAGAGTGTTGTGGGAAAAAGGTATAGGTGAGTTTGTAGAAGCAGCAAAGATCCTTTTGCAAGGTGGATATCAGGCAGAATTCTGCATACTAGGGTTTATGGATAGTAAAAATCCATCTAGTATAAAAGCAGCGCAAATGAATAAATGGGTTTCAAAAGGATATATAAACTATTTAGGTGTAACAGATGATGTTGGTTCTGAAATGGCAAAAGCTGATTGTATAGTTCTTCCTTCATATTATAGAGAAGGAACTCCGCGCAGTTTACTTGAAGCAGCAGCTATGGCTAGGCCAATCATTACTACTGATGTTGTAGGATGTAGAAATGTTGTAGATGATGGTGTTAATGGTTATATATGTAAGCCAAGAGATGCCTTGCACTTAGCTCAAAAAATGAAGAATTTTATTGAACTATCTATCGAAGATAGGGCTACTTTCGGTTCTCGTGGACGTTATAAAATGGAACAGCAGTTTGATGAGAAAATTGTAATTGATAAGTATTTATCTGTGTTGAGATAATCTTTCCGCTTATTTTAAACATTGTTATAAGTAAGTTTAAAATTAAAAAAAATCAATAGATAGTAGATAAGGATAAATTTTGAAATATCGTGCAGAAATTGATGGATTGCGAGCACTTGCTGTTATTCCAGTAATTTTATTTCATGCAGGCTTTGATAAGTTTAGCGGAGGATTCGTCGGAGTCGATGTTTTTTTTGTAATTAGTGGTTATCTAATAACAAACATTATCATAAAAGAGGTTGAGGAAAATAGATTTTCATTAATTGATTTTTATGAGAGGCGTGCTAGGCGCATTTTACCAACGTTATTCTTTATAATTCTGCTTTGCTTGCCATTTTCGTGTTTTTACTTTTACCTAATGAAATGCTTGATTTCTCGAAAAGTTTAATGGCAGTATCAGTATTTGCTTCAAATATTCTTTTTTGGACTGAAAGTGGGTATTTTGGTATTTCCTCTGAATTAATTCCTCTAATACATACGTGGAGTTTATCTGTTGAAGAGCAGTTTTATGTACTTTATCCCTTATTGATTCTTTTAACTTGGAGTAATAGTCGATGTCGGCTTTACTTATCTTTATTGGCCATTTTCATTATAAGTTTTATTTTAGCACAGTGGGGGTCGCATGCAAGGCCTGATGCTGCTTTTTACCTGTTGCCTACACGCGCATGGGAACTTTGTGTTGGAGTTTTTGCAGCTTTATTTTTATTACAAGTGCCTCAGAAAAAGATCAATATATTTTTATGTGAAATTAACAGTTTTATAGGGTTTTTTCTTATAATTTATTCGGTTTTATCTTATAATAGCTTGACGCCTTTTCCCGGAATTTACGCATTGGTTCCTACATTTGGTTCATTTTTAATAATAATATTTTGTAGAAAAGAAACGTTGATAAGTAAGCTATTAAGTGCAAAATATATTGTTTTTATAGGTCTAATAAGTTACAGTGCATATTTATGGCATCAGCCTTTGTTGGCTTTTGCCAAAATATATACAGTTAATAAGGTTGGGTTTGGCCTGTCTCTCGGTTTAGTTTTATTGACTTTTTTTCTTTCAATAATTACATATAAATATATAGAAACTCCCTTTAGAAATAAAAATATATTTGGCCGTAATTCCATTTTTTTCTTTTCAATTGTTGGTCTTTTTTTCTTTTTTTCTACGGGGTGGCTTTGGTACTACAAAAATGGTTTAAACGAGAGATATTCGCCAGATATACTAGTTGCTGCAAAAGCTATTGACGATTGGTATTATCCAGGTGACCTTTCTAAAACCAAAATTGATAAATTTTATAAGTATGATTTATCCAAACCTATTGATATCCTGTTCTTTGGTGATTCGCATGCAGAACACTTTGCTCCTTTAGCAGAACAACTTTCAGATTTTGGTTTCAATTCTGGTTTTTTAACTAGCGGTGGATGCCCTCCCATACCTAATGTTTATGACGATTCTCATTCAAAATGTATTGGCTTATTCGATCAACTTAATAATGTTTTAAGCAAAGAGAATAATATAAAAAACATTGTAATAAGTGGTTGTTTTAATTGTTATCTAACTGATTATTCTTGGTCTATTTCTGGTGTTGATAGGTCTTATTCCTACTATTATCTTGAAGAAGGAAGTAAGTTTAGTTTGAGTAGTATTAAAGGTACTTCAAAGGCGCTTAAAAGTTTACAATCTTTTTTAGTAGAAATAGATAATAAAGCTAACCTTGTTGTGATTGGTGATAATCCAGTTGGTGATTCTTTTGACCCGTTCTTAATTACAAATTATATGATAAAGGGCGAGCATTACTTTGCTAAAAATTTTCAGGATTTTAGTATTAATAATAATGTGGTTAATAGTGATCAAGTGAAATTGAATAATAATATCCAGATGTTGGTGCCTGTTAATGCTGCCTTCATAAATTCATTGGATATTATTTGTCCTGATAATATTTGTACTACATTTGATGAAAATGGACGACCTATTTATAAAGATAATAACCATATGAGACCATTTTTTGTTAAAAGTAAATTTGGAGATTTACTTTTAGAATTATTTTGATTTTGTGGTGGTTGTGAATTGTTAGAGTTTTTGTATTTTATAGCTTTTAATTGATATCAATAGTTCATTGAGTTTTT
>DJZY01000065.1 GCA_002450655.1 Gammaproteobacteria bacterium UBA6940
GTAAGCCTCACCCTACTCGATATTGCCTGTCAAAAAAGGAGCCCAGCCTGTTTGCTGTGCTCTTCTTACAAAATTGTTAATAAATAACGAGAAGAGGGCTAAGTGCCTTTATGATAATGGGGTTCAAAAATAGGAGCTCATTATGATTGATTCAAGTTTTAGCATTGCCCAAGCTCGATGCGGTATTAAGCTAACAGTAAAAGCCTTACCAGAAGCCGGCTATTTGCAGCAGGCTCAAGCAGCTGTCACACCAGCTTCAAAAATTGCGCCTTTTGCTTCTATGTCATCCCCAGCTTCAAAGGCACAAAGTGCAGCACAGAGCTTTATTCCTAAAACAACATCTGCTGAAAAACTCGAGCCAGTTGACCTTAAGTCTTTAAGTGGTGAAGAGCTTGGTGATATTCGTAAGCTTGTGACTGATCTGCATAATGCATACAGCAAGGCTTCAAACTTAAGCTATATGAAAAAAACCGACTTACTCATTAATGCAATTCATAAAACCTTAAACCATTACGGTGTGCCAATTGATGGCATTCGAGTAAATTTCGGTGTTGCAGCTGATGGTGTGACAGGTAAAGGGTTAATGGGTAAGCAGGGTATTGAAGATATTCGCAGCCAAGTTGTTAATCAAAAAACAGCTGACACGAATACTTTGCAGAAAGTCTCATTTGTGTTTGATGGCCTTGCATCGGCATTTGAAGGCGCTGGTAAAAAGCAATCTCTCAATGAAAATACGGCAATCAAAGCGTTAAATCGAAGCATATTATTAAGTTAAGAACTGCTACTTTTCAGTATACTAAGGCTCTTCTCAGGGTCTTAGAGACGTTGCCTAGTATAAGGAAAGTAGCCGGGTATGGTACCAGAACAAATTTCTCGCAATTCTCATCAAGCAGGTAGCTCTAGTTTTAGTGCTCATCACCGCACTCAGGCGCTTAATCTGGAATCGTCACTTATACGCCCATCTTCAAGGCCATCACCACGCATTTATACAAGGCCTTCTCAAGGGCTGCGCCGTCGACAAATGTCTGAGCCACCAACTCATCGATTAAGCCATCAAATAACAACACGAACTGTACCTGCATTAATGAAAGGCTGGTTCAAGCAAAGTATGAAGTTGTTTCCCAGTTTAAGTTTTTTCTTTTTAGGGCGCTTTTCAAAGCAAGTGCAGCATGATTTTAGTAAAGCAAAACCTGATGATGCAAAATTAAAAGCATTGATGGCGGAGCCCTATCAACTTTTACAGCCATTGCATTGGTTTAAAAGCCAAGTTGCAGAAAAAAAACATATATCGAAAGCAGAAGCCTATGCACTCTTTGAAAAAAGTATTGTGCAACTTATTGATGTTTATAATATTTCTTCAAAAGATATTCAGTTTTATATGGGGTATAGCCCACAGGGTCGAAAAAAAGGACTCAATACAGAAGCTGGAATTAAACACCTTATTAAACAATTGCAAAAGAAAAATTTATCCAAAGCAGAAGTCAATGCCATAAGTTTAGTATTGCATGAAATTAAAAAGGAATATTTAGCTTTATTATCTGAGACAAAATTAAAGCCAAACCTAATTGATCAGCTTGGCTTATTTCCGCATGAATTTACAGGGGAGAGAGCTGTTGTTAAAAGTGTGCAATTTCAAAACCCCGTTGTCACAAAACCAGCTGAAAATTCACAGCAATTTAAATCAAATCTTGTAGCACTTGGCCGGCACCCAAGTTTTGATTTTGAAAAAGTTAAATTCTTAGATTTTAAAAATATATTAGAAGATGATAAAACACTTTTTTCTTTAACAGGGTTAGAAAAAAAATGGCTTTATGGCCAAGCAGTTGCTGCTGAACTACATAATGTGGATAAAGGGGTAGGTGCGGTTGTAACACCAATGCCGCATCTTGCATCTCGATTGCATAAACCAATTACATTAAAATCGCTTCAGAAAAAGTGTGACCTAGTAATTGCAGATACTTATTTTGCAAATCCAAAAATCATTTTACCTGATGAATATGCTGTGCATGTACTGCAAGAGAGTAAGCAATCTCTTTTAGCGCCTTTAGCCGAAACAAAAGGTTTATATGAGTTGCGACATAAGGCGCTTATGATGAAAGGCTATCACAGCCCTCATTTTGCAGCGAATGCACAAGAACTTGCTGGTCATATTTTTGAAAATACTCAGAGAGTCTGCGCCTTAGACTTGAACTATTCGATAGAGCAGAATATTGAAAAGAAGAATACATCAGAATATCTCAGTATTTTGCCACGCTCTCAGAGAGTAAATTGGCTGAGTATGAGTAGTGATGCTCTAGCTAATTCAGCTAAAAATAAAGGGCGGCAGGCTCCTCAACAAGATAATATGGCAAATATAGCCAAAATAGCTGAAAAATTATTTGTTGGTTTTTTTAATGCAAAAATTAGAGCTGAGTCACTTGGTCAGGCATTAGCAATCCACACTGACTTGGGTGCACCTAATGAGTTGCAACCATCTGAGTTAAAAGAAATTATCCTTGCAAATTTGCTTGCAGCAAAACTTGCAAAAGTTGATAAAGTTGTTTTTCATCAACCAGTTAGCCAAAAAATGCTGAATGAAATTTCAGAAAAATTAGATCAGTTTTTCCAATCTCAAAAAGCAATTAAGAGTTTTGAAAATATCACTTCGCTGGCAATTTTGATTGAAAAAAATATTCATTCAGTAAATTAAAAGGTTACGATTAATAAGCTAATAAGTTCTGAATAGACTTTTCTTATTCTCTTTTTTTATTATTAGATTTGCACTCTTGTGGCTTGATTTGTTTTCTTTTGCTAATCTTTTGATATGCGGTTAAATTCCCATTATTAGAGAGGCAACCATGTCATTATCAAAATCACTTTTAATCGAACAACTCGCTGCAAAGCGAAAGCAGATAGCTCTAAAGGATGTAGAGTCTGCGGTCAAAATTATTTTGGACGCAATGGTCGATACATTAGATCAAGGGCGTCGAGTCGAGGTGAGAGGTTTTGGTAGCTTCTCTCTTCATTATCACAAGCCTCGTACAGGTCGTAATCCTAAGACTGGTGATCCAGTTGAGTTAAAAGGGAAGTACGTACCTCACTTTAAACCAGGTAAAGAAATGCGCGAGCGTGTTAATGCATCAATGGCAGAATTTCCTCTAAGAGATTCATGATGTTGTATGGTATGCTGTGCCTTGTTAGATTACAGCGAGGCACACACCATGACTTCTTCTCAGCACTCTCCTCAAAATCAAAATTCCCAACCAACTCTACGCCCTTTTAATTCCATTGGAACCCCTTTTTCTGCAAGTGCAACTAAAGTATTGCTCTGTGGTTCTGGTGAGCTTGGAAAAGAAGTTGCAATTGAGCTTCAAAGGCTTGGCGTTGAAGTGATCGCTGTAGATCGATATGAAAATGCACCAGCCATGCAAGTTGCTGACCGCTCTCATGTTATTTCAATGTTAGATGGCGAAGCACTTCGCAATATCATTGAATCTGAAAAGCCTGATTATATTGTTCCTGAAATTGAAGCAATTGCGACAGACACGCTTGTTGAGCTTGAATCTGAAGGTTACCAAGTGATTCCATCTGCACGTGCAGCGAAGCTTACAATGAATCGCGAAGGTATTCGTCGTTTAGCGGCGGAGGATTTAGGCCTTACAACATCCCCATATGAATTCGCATCAAGTTTTGAAGAGTTTCAAGCAGCTGCCGCAAAGATAGGTTATCCAGCAGTTGTGAAGCCTATTATGAGCTCATCTGGCAAAGGTCAGTCAGTTGTACGATCTGAAGCTGACTTAGAAAAATCTTGGCAGTATGCACAAGAAGGTGGTCGCGCAGGTAAGGGCCGAGTCATTATTGAAGGTTTCGTTGAATTTGATTATGAAATCACCTTATTAACAGTTCGTACGCAAGATGATTGTTTATACTGTGAACCAATTGGTCACACGCAGGTTGACGGTGACTACAGAACATCTTGGCAGCCACAGCCAATGTCAGAAGCAGCACTTGCTTCTGCACAAGAGATGGCGAAGGCAGTGACATCTGCACTAGGTGGTCGTGGTATTTTTGGTGTAGAGTTATTTGTTAAAGGTGATACGGTTATCTTTAGTGAAGTATCTCCACGCCCACATGACACTGGGCTTGTTACATTGATTTCGCAAAACCTGTCTGAGTTTGCCTTGCATGCAAGAGCATTGCTTGGTTTACCTGTACCTGCAATTGAGCAGCGTGGACCTGCAGCATCTTCAGTTATTTTGGTAGAAGGGCAGTCCTCGAATATTCAGTACAAGGGCTTAGAAAAAGCACTTGCAGTACCAGGTACTGATTTACGTTTATTTGGTAAGCCAGAAATTCAAGGCAAGCGTCGTATGGGTGTTGCACTAGCAACTGGCGCTGATATTGATGAAGCGCTTGAGAAAGCGCAATTGGCCAGTGCAAGCATTGAAGTGATAATGGATTAATACCATTTCATTTAAAAAACGATAATGAGGGGATTGAGAATAGTAGTGTTACTCTTAAGAACTACTATTCTGCCTAGGTTTCTAACAAAGATATTTTATCGAAAGCGAGTACTTTCATGATTTCTAAAGTTCTATATGGCGCATTGTTTTTAGTTGTATTACTAGCTGCAATTGCATTTGGCGGTGAAAACAGCCAATTGGTTTCTCTTGATTTAGTGTTCTTTGCATTGCCACAAATGTCTCTATTTGTACTGGTGCTTGGCGCTATGGCAATCGGTATTCTTATTGGTTTAATTCCATCTTTAATCTTAGTGCCATATTTAAAGCTCAAAATGAATGCTATGAGTAACCGCGTCGATATGTTGGAACAGGCACCTGCACAAGAATGATATCAGGCTCTTTAGATTTAGAAGTTGGCATCTATGAAGCCATTCTGATTTTTTTGACCTTCCTTGTTGGTTGGGTAGGTGGTCGTGCCTATCAACGCAACAGTTTCCGAGTTTCTGAAAGAGGTTTGCCTCTTAAAGAATATTATAAAGGCATCAACCTGCTGCTGAACGAGCGTCCAGATCAAGCGGTTGATGTTTTTCTTAAAAATTTCGAAGTCACCAGAGATACGGTTGATACTTACCTTGCATTAGGTACGCTTTTCCGTCGTCGTGGTGAAGCTTCTCGTGCTATTAAAATTCATCAGTATTTGCTGGCAAAGTCTGATTTAAGTCGTCCACAGCAAGAGATGATTCAGCTCGAATTGGCCCGCGATTATTTCCATGCAGGTCTTTTTGATCGAGCCCAAGGCTTATTAAATGAGTTAGTTGAGCTAGGTGGTCGTCATCGCCGAGCAGCCTTAACCCTTCTTATTCAAATTCATGAGCAATTTAAAGAATGGGCAGAGTGCGAAAAGCTTGGCATGATGCTGTTGAAAGCTGGTGATGAAACCATGCTGACTCGTATCGCACATTATATGTGTGAAGTGACAGAGCAACTTATTGATGAAGGGGATATTGCTGGTGCTAAGCATAAGATCAAGCTTGCCAGTCAATATGATAAGCGTTCTTTGCGAGTGCTTTTACTTCAGTCAAAGCTGCATTTATTAACTGGTGATGCCCGTGATGCATTACGTAGTATTCGCAGAGCACTGAGCCTTGATACAGACTTCTTCCCTGAAGTCGATGCTATGTTGCTGCAGTCCTTAACTGAGTTAGATCAGTTGAGCGAATACCCAGTTATTGTCATTAAGTCTTTAGAGCAAAGCCCAAGAGTGGAGTTAGTTGAAGCCTTTGGTCGATGGACCAATGAACATGATGGTTTTGAGTCTCAGGTGGACTTTATTCAAAACTATATTGGGCATTACCCATACTGGCGTCTTTTTATATTCTTATTAGATCAAAAAATTAAAGCTCATCCAGATAGTCGCTGGCTTGTAGCTTTAAGACAAAAAATCCAGTCTCTTGAATCAAATCTTAATGCTTTTTACTGCGAAAACTGTGGTTTTGAGAGTCAACAGCGTTTATGGCACTGCCCATCTTGTCGTACTTGGGGTAAAATACGCCGGGTTTCAGAGCAAAGCGACGCGGAGGAGTAAACATGTCAAAAGTTATTATCGCATTAGATTTTCCTACAGAGAGTGCAGCTTTAGCGCTGGTTGATCAATTAGACCCATCTATGTGCCGCCTTAAAGTTGGCTTAGAAATGTATACGGCATTCGGCCGTCCATTCGTCAAAAACTTAATGGATAAAGGCTTCGAGATTTTCCTTGACCTTAAATTCCACGATATTCCAAACACAGTTGCAGCAGCATGTCGTCAAGCAGCAGATATAGGTGTTTGGATGACAAACGTTCATGCGCTTGGTGGCTTGAAAATGATGCAAGCTGCACAAAAAGCAGTTGAAGAAGTTGGTTCAGGCACACAGCTGATTGCCGTGACAATCCTCACAAGCCATCAGCAATCTGATTTACCATTAATTGGTGTGAATGACTCTGTTAACGATCAAGTTGCACGCCTTGCATGCTTAACAGCAGAAGCTGGACTTGAAGGTATTGTTTGTTCTGCACAAGAAGTAGAAATGCTCAAAGGCTTAAATAAGCTGCCAGAAGACTTTGTCTTCGTAACACCAGGTATTCGTCCTGAGTGGGCTGCAACAGGCGATCAGCAACGTATTATGACGCCTTCTAAAGCGCTGAGCGTTGGCTCAACCCATCTTGTGATCGGTCGCCCAATTACAGCTGCAGAAGATCCAATGGCTGCATTAAAACGTATTCAGGAAGAGATAAAGTAAAGTCTCGATAGTCCAGTATGGAGTACTAGGTGAGCTGTTGCTCGTTTGGTGCTCTTTTTTTTTATAAAAGTCGCTTTTAACTTAAATGAATGCAATCATCCCTCTCTGTTTATAAAAGAGGAAAGAATATATTCATGTCTAAGCTACTCTCTATTTTTTTTCTTATGGCTGTTTTTTCCAGTCACGTATTTGCTGTAGACTCGTGTGCTTTCGAATCAGAAGTCTCTAAACAGCAACAGACTATTTCAGATCAACGGGCTTTATCTCAGCTATGGTTGCCAGAAACGCAAGAAGTTAAAGGTGTATTAAAAACTGGTCAGTTTATTAATATTCAGTATTGGACTTGTCATAACTATGGCTTACAGGCTGATTTGTTGTATAAGCAGTTGCCTGCTGACATTGATCTTCACGCTCAGACTCAATTGCTGGCAGAGCTAGCATTATCGCCAGAAAATCAACAGTTACTAGTCGAATCATTGAAAGATGCAGAAATTAAGCCGGGCGACTTGCCTTACTCGTTACACATAGATGAAAGTCAGAACTTTATGCTTTCGATTGAAAGTTTGGATGAGTATATTTTAATACGCTTATCGCAGTACCAATCTTAAAAAAGCTTCAAACTGTGAATTAGCGCACAGTTTAAAAGATCGAATCTCCTTAGGATAAGCTCATCTGATCAAGACAGGTCAGAGTTTTCTAATAATAAGCTTACTCTTAAGGAGATTTTTTTATGTCTATTTTTTCTAAAAAAACAGCAGCCCTTTTATGTGTTCTAGCATCAGGTTTTTCTGGTGCATCATTTGCGGCAGATGCTGCTCAACCTGCGCAAGCAGCTCCAGCGGCTACACAGCAGGTAGAGCAGGCATCAATTAATATTAACAGCGCAACTGCGCAAGAAATTGCGAGTGCATTAAAAGGTGTTGGTCTTTCAAAAGCACAAGCAATTGTAGACTTTCGTACCTTAAATGGTTCTTTCTTACAGCTTGAAGAAATTACACAAGTGAAAGGGATTGGTGCAAGCACACTGGAAAAGAATAAAGATAAAATTCGTTTCCAGTAAGTTGAGTTATAGCTTTGGCATCATTGTTTGCGTTGTTGTCTTTTGTTGCGATGTCAAAGCTATTCTTTAATGTTTGCAGGAACCTGCTGCTATTGGAACTACATTACTCTCATTCCAACGGCCATTAATTCTGGTTTTAGTTTCCAAGTCAACATGCGTACTTTGCGTATCATGAAATCTTGAATATTTTCCAAGGCTAATATAAAGCGCAGTTGTATCACTGGCTTTTAAAGGACCATTCATGATTTG
The DNA here is from genome assembly GCA_002450655.1 of Gammaproteobacteria bacterium UBA6940. Lineage (GTDB taxonomy): Bacteria > Pseudomonadota > Gammaproteobacteria > Pseudomonadales > UBA6940 > UBA6940. The sequence continues at coordinate 8,032 of DJZY01000065.1, forward strand.
ATTGCGCTCATTAATATCACTTTTAAAATCCGAATCAAAGACGATATTTGGTCGTTGCTGGTTTGGTTTAACATCTCTTAAATAAGCATCGGAAGTAGGGAAGAATGAAATTTCTGCTGAGCCTTTTTTAGTTTTATCTTCTTGGTAAAGTGCTGACTTTTTAAAGCTATTGATTGCATTATTGACTGTCGTACAGCTTTTAGAGTCACCTAAGCCTGCGGTGATATTGAGACCAAGGCCAACATGCAAGAGGGTTAAAAATTCATGCACCATTTCTTGTTTGCAGCCAGGCTTCATGCATGAACTGTCTTTATAGAGTGGGTCGGCAAGCACTAATTTAAAATCTGTTACACCTGCATCTGCAAGAGACTGGCACACTTGTAATTCTTGCGCGAGGCTGCCACTGCCTACTGAAATAAGATAAGGGCGTATGCCTTGTGGTTTGAGTGTTTTCGCTGCAAAACCAGAAATTGTTGTTTCAAGTTTTTCCCGACCATTGTCTTCACCCTGCGTTCGATTCAAACCAGATGTGCAATGACATTCAGAGATATGTGGATAACCTGCAAGATATTGGCGTAAACCTTTTGTATTTTTTGGCAGGTTCAATTTATAGAGCGTAATACCATCGTGGACTTTGGCTCGTATATCCATTATTTCAGTGTTTTGAATAATGCTTGCTTTCATGTTTGTAGGTGTAAGCTGGCCTAATCTTTTGGCTGCACCTTCTAATTCAATCTTTGAAGGAAAACTGTGGTTCTGAAGAAGCTGTGTTGAACGAGCATCTGATGTTGCGACTTGAGCCATAAAGATAGACTTCCTTTAATTAAGCAGCTAATAGTTACTCTGTATCATTATGGTGATATTACTGCTTGTGAGATAGCTTTTTTTATTGGTTGTTTGAGAGAAGTTTCGATTTTTAATATTGAAGAAATGAAAAAGCCCTCAAAGATCAGACTTTAGAGGGCTTTCCTTTAGGTTCAAAGGCTTAGAAAAGAGATGCCTTCATTTGAGCAAGATAGGAATTACCAATTTCCTTTTGTTGCTCAGGGCATTTGGTCACGCCTTCACCAAGCCAAGTAATATCTTCTTGAGGCATCTCTGCCAAGAAGCGGCTTTCTTCAACGTCGCTTTTCTCACCAAACTGTGTTCTTTGCTGCGTAAGAGAAAGGGTTAGTTCTTGCTGCGCACGAGTAATACCTACATAAAATAAGCGACGTTCTTCTTCAAGGGTATCTTCCTCAAGTGAACTCTTATGTGGCAGTAGGTTTTCTTCAAGGCCAAGAATATAAACCACAGGAAACTCCAGACCTTTAGAAGCATGAAGTGTCATTAACTGCACTTGGTTTTGCTCTTCTGCTTCTTTCTTCTGATCCATAATGTCTCGAAGAAGAATTTTATTAAGAACAAACTCAAGCGGGCTTTGAGATGAAGGCACATTTTCTGTGTCTTCAAGGAGCTTTTTAAAGTTACCAAGCACCATCTCAACGTTTTGCCACTTTTTCTCCGCAGCCTTTGGGGTATTACTTTGATCCTTCAACCATTCTTGATAATCAATGGATTCAAGCATTTTATAAATAGGCTCAATATCAGTGGCTTCGCGAACTTGGCTGGCTGTTTCATTAACCCAGTTTTTAAAGATACGTAAGCGTTCTACCGCAGCTGGTTGTAAGCTTTGCGTTAGGCCAAGCTCATCTGCCACTTGGAACATACTTCTATGACGCGACTTGGCATATTCACCAAGTTTTTCAAGTGTTGTTGAACCAATTTCTCGACGAGGTGTGTTGATCACTCGAAGAAACGCATTATCGTCAGCAGGGTTTAATATCAGGCGCAGGTAAGCGATAACGTCTTTAATTTCTGCTTTAGAGAAAAGAGAGGTACCACCAGAAACCTTATAAGGAATACCTAAAGCTTGAAGCTTAATTTCTAATAATCGGCTTTGGTGATTACTGCGATAAAGTATCGCAAAGTCAGACCAGTTGCGAGAACGCTTGAGCTTTTGATGCAGAAGGTCGCCTGCTACCCATGTCAGCTCAGCATCTTCATTCTTAGCACGATAGATACGGATATTGTCACCAATACCATGATCGCTCCAGAGTTTCTTATCGAAGATATGCTGGTTGTTTGCAATAACATGGTTCGCTGCTTTTAGAATTGTTTTAAACGAGCGATAGTTTTGCTCAAGCTTGACCACTTCCAAACGAGGAAAATGGACTTTCAGCAAGTTCAAGTTTTCTGGTTCTGCACCACGCCAACCATAGATTGATTGGTCATCGTCACCTACCACTGTCAAGCCTTGCTTATCACCAATAAGTTGGCGAAGTAGGGCGTACTGACAGATGTTTGTATCTTGATATTCATCCACCAGAATATGGCGGAATTGGCCTTGCCACTTCATGCGTGCTTTTTCATTATCAATCATGAGCTGATATGGCAGAAGGATAAGATCATCAAAATCCACGCCATTGTAGGCATGCACGAGTTGTAAATAGCGGCTATAGCAAACAGCAGCTTGCTGCTCGAACTCGTTTTCAGCTTTACTGAGCGCTTCTGGTGGGTAGATGAGTTTGTTTTTCCAGAGTGAAATTTGGTTACGGATCATGCCAGGTAGGTCAGGATCAGTTGTGGCTGACTGAGCGATGATCTGTTTGACAAAGCCAAGGGTGTCTTGCTCGTCAAAAATAGAAAAACCAGATTTAAGACCAAGGTCAGTTAAGTGAGCCTTGATTACATCTAAACCGAATTGGTGGAATGTTGATACGCGAAGGCCGCGCATGTCTTTGCGCTGGAGTAGGTGGCCCACACGCTCTTTCATCTCACGAGCTGCTTTGTTGGTAAAGGTTACAGACAGAATGTTTCGTGCAGGGATACCGCAAGCAAGAACCATGTATGCAATTTTATGTGTGATTACCCTTGTTTTACCAGTTCCTGCTCCTGCTAGAACGAGGGAAGGGCGGTCGATCAGCATTGTAGCGTCACGTTGAGCTTGGTTTAAGTGGGATAAATCCATGGTCTCTTCCAAAATATCATGATTAACAGTGCTATTACCTTGTCAGCAGACGTCGATTCGTCTCTCGATATTATTATTGGATTGCTGAGCGTTTCATAAGGTTTTTTTAGTTTAGAGAAGTCCTTTCTCAAAACGAGAGCGTATTGTATTACACACTTTAATAGTGTGGGAGAGTTTTAGAATAATTTTTAAAAGAAAAAATTGAATACGGAATTAGGCAACGACTTTAGGGACGTTGCCTAGCTAAAGCGAAAATTCTAATGCAAGTATAGTGGGTAAATTTTAAACTTGGTAATTTGATTTGAAAGAAGTAAGTGTGATCAGAAAGATCGAAGAAAAGTGTGGTGGCCGGAGAGGGAATCGAACCCCCGACACGGGGATTTTCAATCCCCTGCTCTACCAACTGAGCTATCCGGCCGGCCAGTGAGATGAATTATCCATAGATTTGAATGGTCTGTCAACTCGGGTTTATTTTTTATCACTTTTAACCCAGGTATTGCTAGGAATAGGGTGCATAAATAAATAAGAATAATATCGAAATGGTGCTGCTTGTTTGTGGCAATAAATAAAATAGAAGAACGAATTAAAAAAGAATTTAAAAATAGAGTAGGGATTTAAAAAGTAAGTATGGAATTGAAAAGTGATCAGAGCGATCGAAGGTAAAACTGTGGTGGCCGGAGAGGGAATCGAACCCCCGACACGGGGATTTTCAATCCCCTGCTCTACCAACTGAGCTATCCGGCCTAACAGTGAGTAGGATTATCTATGAGTTATGATGTCTTGTCAACACTTATTGGTATAAATATTGATTTTATTATGAAGTTTAACTTGTTTGGTTAAAATTTAATCTAATTCGCAGTTTCTTCACAAAAAAGACTGAACTTAAGTTGAGGTAACCTCAAAGATTATTTGTTTTATAGTTTTTAAGACATGATTATTGTTCGATCATTTTCTAAAAAAGTCCTTCACTTTTTCGAATTTTTAGAATAGGGTGTCTAGTTACGTATATTTTTTGCCGCTAAGGTATAGCTCAAAAATTGATAAGGAGGTGAAATTTTAAGCAATTCTAAGGGTGAAATTCTTCACCTGACCGACAAAATGATTTGTCACCACCCACACTTCAATTTTTTGCAGTGGGGTTTATTAGAATAAGGAGATCATAATGAAAATTGCTCAAGTTGCACCTTTGCATGAGAGTGTTCCACCAAAAACCTATGGTGGTACTGAGCGGGTTGTTCATTACTTAACTGAAGAGCTTGTGAAGGCAGGACATGATGTCACGCTATTCGCTGCTGGCGATTCACAAACTTCTGCAAAGCTTCATCCAATTATCCCTGAATCTCTAAGAAAATCAAAACAAGGCAGAGATGCCATTGCAAGCCACATTCTCTCATTCTCAACATTACTAGAACAGCTTGCTGATTTTGATATTGTTCATTTCCACACAGAGTTCTATCAGTTTATGGTAGGCCACACACTATGTATTCCACATATTTCAACATTGCATTGCCGTCTGGACACAGCTGATTATGCCGCTATGTTTGCCCAGCATCCAAACATGCCTGTGGTTTCTATTTCAAACTCACAACGTAATCCAGTGGAAAAAGCAAATTGGGTAGATACAGTTTACAACGGTATTCCAGCTGAAAATTACGACTTTAAGCCAAAAGGCAAACAAGATTATCTTGCCTTTATTGGTCGTATCTCACCGTTGAAAAACCCAGTTGAAGCGATTCAAATTGCCATTGAAGCAAATGTGCCAATTAAAATTGCAGCAAAAGTTGATCCATGGGATGAAGAGTATTTTGAAACACAGTTCAAACCTTATTTATCACATCCGCTGGTTGAATTTATTGGTGAAGTGAATGAGCAAGAGAAAAATGAGTTGCTTGGTAATGCCCTAGGTCTATTGTTCCCAATTGCATGGCCTGAACCATTCGGTCTTGTCATGATTGAAGCAATGGCGTGTGGTACACCAGTTATTGCGTATCGCAACGGTGCTGTTCCAGAAGTGATGAAACATCACTTTACTGGCTATATTGTCGACTCAGTATCAGAAGCAGTTGAAGCAGTTCATAATCTACATTCAATCTCTCGTGAATATTGCCGAGATTACTTTGTAAGACGTTTCTCCGCAGAGGCAATGGCAAAAAATTATATAAGCCTTTATGAACGTCAGATCTTTAAAGCAAGATCACTATTCAATCCAGCCCTAGAAGCTGTTGTATAAGAAATAAATCTGCTGTGTATAGGTGAAAGATATACACAGCAAGTATGATTCCCTTCGCTTGATTAAAAAATATGCAAATCTAAGATTTATTCACATCTAAAAGCAGGTTTTTATCCATACTAAGAAGGTTCTCTTTTTTAAGAGCAATTAAAAGCTTAAAAAATACATTCATCTATACCAATTTATATTTATCAATGAGACGCAAATATCTGAATATAAATTGTTATGGATGAAATAAAACAGGGAGTAGGTTATGGATGAAACCATACAGATTGATAGCAGAACATATGTACTCACATCTTCATCTCGCGTTGATAATAGAACACGAGTCTTGAAGCGTGGCGATACATTTGCTGTTTACGACTGGAATGGTGAAATTGGCAAAGTGGGTTCAGGCTCATTAGGTTTATACCATTTAGGCACAAGGCACCTTGCACAGTGGGAAATAACTGTAGAAGATCGCCGTCCAATGCCATTGAACTCAACAATTCGAGAAGATAATAGTGTGTTGCTTGTGGATCAAACAACGCCAGATATTCTTGTTGATGAAAAAACCAAACTGTCCAAAGGCACAATACATTTGCGCCGAGAGCTTGCTGTGCAAAACGGCCAAATGATTGAAGATTTAACGGTCACCAATTATGCCGATCAAGCTGTAGAGCTGGATTTAGCCTATGTATTTGATGCTGACTATAAAGATATCTTCGAAGTAAGAGGCATGGTGCGTGCAGAAACTGGCAAGCAATTTCCCCATCAAATCTCCGAAAATGAAGTGCATTTAAGTTATTGCGGTTTAGATGATGTCAGGCGTGAAACAAAAATTCACTTCAGTGAAAAGGTCGATGAGCTTACAGAAGTGAAAGCACTGTTTACGATCAAGGTAGAAGCACAACAGCAATTTAAGCTGACTTCAACAATTGATTGTATTAGTGACCAAGCCTTTGAAGGGGAATTGCAAGCGCTTAAGTGCGATACACCTTTAGACTCAGCAGAAATCACCACAGATAATGAGCAATTTAACGATTGGCTCGAAAGATCGATGGCTGATTTACGTATGCTGACAACCTTTACCCAGCATGGGCCATACCCTTATGCAGGTGTGCCTTGGTATGCAACACCATTTGGTCGAGATGCAATTATTACTGCACTGCAAACCTTATGGATTCAACCAGAGCTCAGTAAAGGTGTTCTTAATTTCCTTGCGGCAACTCAAGCAACCCATTTTGATGATGTAAACGAAGCTCAGCCAGGTAAAATTATTCATGAGCTTCGTGAAGGTGAAATGGCAACCCTCGGGGAAATTCCATTTAGACGCTATTACGGCACTGTGGATGCAACGCCGCTATTTGTTGTGTTAGCAGGTCGATATTTCTTACGCACTCAAGACTTACCATTTATACAATCAATCTGGCCAAATATTTTAAATGCGCTTGAGTGGGTTGAAAAACATGGCGATTGTGATGGCGATGGCTTTGTTGAGTATGCTCGCTCAACGGAAAAAGGGTTGTTGCAACAAGGTTGGAAAGATTCATGGAACTCTATTTTCCATGAAGATGGCTCTGATGCAAAAGCACCAATTGCTTTAAGCGAAGTGCAAGCCTATGTGTATGAAGCTTATGAAATGGCAGAGCACCTTGCCAAAGCGCAAGGCTATCTCGACATGGCTAATGTATGGGAAATTAAACGCTTTAAATTAAAAGAAGCCTTTAATGAAAAGTTCTGGGATGAAGAGCTTGGTACTTATGTGCTCGCACTCGATGGCGATAAAAAACCATGCCGCGTCAAAAGCTCAAATGCTGGTCATGCTCTTTACAGTGGGATTGCAACGCCAGAAAGAGCTGCCAAGCTAGCGGAGAGCTTAACTAGCGTTAAAGCCTTTAATGGTTGGGGCTTGCGCACTATTTATCACGGTGAAGCGCGTTATAACCCAATGTCATACCATAATGGATCAGTTTGGCCGCATGATACAGCAATGGCTGCTTATGGTTTAGCTCGTTACGGTTATAAAGATGAAGCGAATCTGTTTATGACAGGGCTTTATGATGCTTCCAACTTCTGGGAGTTATCACGTTTACCTGAACTCTTCTGTGGCTTTACTCGACTGCAAGGGCAGGGGCCAACCAACTATCCTGTGGCTTGTATTCCACAAGCTTGGGCAGCTGGCTGTGTGTATATGTTCTTGCAAGCTGTGCTTGGTATAGAGTTTTCTGTTGAACAGCCAATTGTGTTTAGAAAACCAAAATTACCGCCATATATTAATCGACTTCGAATTTCGAATTTAAAATATGGCTCAAGTCAGTTTGATTTAGTCCTGCGAAGAAGAGGCTCAGACGTAGCACTCCATGCTGAGAATAAAACGGGTAATATCGATATAGTGGTGCTTGTTTAAGTTTTATTCTGATTTGTAAGCCTAAAGCTTTTTTGAATCACTTCATCTGTTAGGATCAAAAAATACATACTGACAGATGGAGTGATTAAAATGGTATTAGCAGTATCTCAACAAGCGCAATCAACATTAAGCGTCCCGCAAGATAACCAATTATTATGCCGCTTTTTAAGCAAAATGGATGTTAATACCTCCACGGCATTTGTCTATACACGTATCCCGCATAACTTATTGCAGCTATCAGATAAATCTGACGGTGGTCGTATTGATTTACGTGCACTTCAACAAGCTTCCCGTGCGCAGCAAGGCCCTCAATTAAATGACACTAATTCTGAGCTGTTTTTTGCATTAACTGGCTCAAGTGAAAAGCACGATAAACCTGTATTACCAGGTGGCAAAATTGAGTTGAGTCATTTAGTTGAACATATGAAAGAAAACAATCTTGCGCTTGATGCTGTTATGAATAATGGTGCATTTGAACCGAATGAAGATTTAATTCGTGGCGCAGCTGCCATGACAGCCAAAGATGAAGTCCGTGAAGAAGTTGGTCTTGCTTCCGATGCTTTTGTGAATATTAAATTTTTAGGTGAAGTTAAAGGTGCAACTCAAGGTTTTGACCGTGATATTCGCTTAATGGACCCAAGCCTTGGTGATGAAAGCAGTATGGCTTATAAAAAGTCATTTAACACTGCAAAAGCTATTCTAAAACCTGCACTATCAGGTACTGAGCAAGTTGTAGAAAAAATGCTGCAAACATCAACTCCTGATGAAGCCGAACATCTGCAAAACAATTTTGCTCGTGAGCAAATGCAAAAACTGAAAGATGAGCAGGGTGCTTACCTTGCCAAGTTTGGTGCAACAGATTACATCTTTGGTGCAGAAGTGCCGTTGCACCACTTAATGAAGCAAGGTGAAACAGACCAAGAGCTGCAAAATTTCAGCTTTATTCCTGTTTCCAATACCCACAACATTTCCCTTGGTGCTGGCCATACCGAAATCTTCAATGCCGCAACAGATTCATTGCTAACTGGTGCGGACAAGCCTTTCGAACTGACGCAGTTTGAAACAGCAGATGGCAAAGCAAACTTGATTGGTAAAGCCAAAGGCCTCTCGCCTTATTCATCTGTGATGGATTTAAGAACAGGCGCATTGCAAGATATTAAGTAACGATTCTTTTTCAATAAAAAAAGCCGACTTAGAGTCGGCTTTTTGCTGAAAGTAGAAGAGGGGCTAGGCGTTTGAAGTGCCACCTGAGTCTTTACTCGTGTCCTTTTCTTTTGGTGCATTTGGCGTTGTAAGCGATAACAAGCTCCAGCCAGGTTGTGCAATAAACTCTTTACTTCTTACAACAAACACTAGCTTACCTTGCTCGTTCATTGCTAATAGAGGCACTGCATCAGGGTTCAGGTTTAAGAAGTCGCTGTATTTAAAGTTCTCAGTGATTCGAGTTACTTTCATTTGGTAATCAGTGTTAATCATACGCACAAGAGACGTATAAGTTGCACCTTCACCAAACAGCATTTGACCTTTTTGCTCATCTGATACCTGATGTTTTTCAGAGCTGTTGACGTCTTCAAGGGCTTGGAGTGAAAAGATATTCTCACGACCAAATTCATGACGGTATTTCCATGTTGCAAGCACGTTTAAGTCTCGCTGTGGGCTGAGAGCTAGAAGATAGCCAATGCCTACAAGATCAAGTTTACGGTCAGCATAAGCTGAAATAGGGTTACCGTAGAAGGTTTCTAAGCCTTCCATGCGAGCTGCACGAATGTATTCCCAGTTAGTATCAACAAGTAGCGTTCTGTAGTTCCATTCTTGAAGGCTTTTCGCAAGCTTACGAGCAAAAGAGTTCGCACCAACAATTAAGAAGCCTCTTGGCTCTGGCTCTGCAACACCTAACCAGCGTGCGAGAGGGCGTGCTGTAAAGCTCTGCCAAACAACAGTACCGATGATAACGGAGAATGTAAGTGGTACAAGCATCTCAGCATTCTCAACACCTTGTTCTTCAAGCTTAATTGAGAAGAGAGCAGAAATCGCTGCAGCAACGATACCTCGAGGGGCAATCCAAGCTAATAGCGCTTTATCTTTCCAGTTCAGTGTTGAGTTGAAAGTCGAGAAGAATACGCCAAGTGGGCGAGAAATAAATTGGATCACAAGCAGTACAACAATAATTGGCCAGCTTAATGCTGCAAGTTCAGTGAGGTTCACTCGCGCCGCTAGAACAATAAACAGGGCACTGATAAACATGATACTGAGGTTTTCTTTGAAGTTCAGAATCTCTTCAACACGAACCCTTGGCATATTGGCAAGCCAAATACCCATGATTGTCACTGCCAGCAGGCCAGACTCATGTTCAATGTGGTTTGAAAGACTGAAGATGCTCACAACCCAGCCAAGTGTTGCAAGGTTATGCAGGTACTCTGGTAACCAGTGACGTCGTAAAAGCACACCTAGAATATAACCACCAGCAGCTCCTAAAATACCACCAACAGCAATCAGCTTAAGGAAAACAAGCAGAGAGTGGTTCATTGCATCTGATTGACCACCAGACACCATAAACTCGTACACCATTACAACAAGTAGAGCTCCAAGAGGGTCAATAACAATCCCTTCCCAGCGAAGTACATTTGAAATTTTGGCATTTGGTCGGACTGTGCGTAGCAGCGGCACAATAACCGTTGGGCCGGTTACCACTGTAATAGCAGAGAATACAAAGGCGATTTTCCAGCTCAAATCAAGAATAAGCACGCTGGCAACACTGACAACGATGAAGTGGACAAGTGCACCGATGGTCACCATGTATTGAACAACGCTTTGGATGCCGTGAAGCTCACGGAATTGAAGCGTTAAACTGCCTTCAAAAAGAATAATTGCAACCGCAAGGGAAACCCCAGGGAATAAAAGGTTGCCAAATAAGGATGTAGGCTCAAGAAGGCCTAACACTGGTCCAAGTAAAATACCGCATAGCAGTAAGAATAAAATTGGCGGTAATTTACTTTTCCAAGCGAGCCACTGACATATGATTGAACTAAATACAATCATACTCATGGCAAGTGCGACATCAGTAACCATCTTTGGCTCCTTTAATTCGTCTTATCATATTTTAAACTTGGTATTCTGGTGAGTCATCATACTCAGCATCATCACCCGCATGAACTTGAGGATAGACTGCATGGAAAAGTTCGTCTGCCTGTTGCTGAATTGGTTTACGCAGCTGTGGGCTTAGGCCAGAAATTGTGGCAAAACGAAGTTCGCTGTAAAAATCTGACATCGGATGCACTTGCTGTTGGCTGAGCTGAACCACTGGGCCTGCATTTGCTGTTTCTACAGCGATATTACTAATGGCCACTTTACTGCGTGGTGCGAACTTCGCAAGGCGAATTGCATCTGAATCAACTTCACTTAAAAATGCTGTATATGCATGATCATTTCTAATTTGTGATGCGAAGCCAAAGCCTTGATGCAGGCCAATTGAAACTCGAATCGTTGGTAAATTACGTTGGAAACGAGTTTGGTTCAGTCGGTCAACAAGTCTCAATGCAAGCTGGCTGGCACAAATAGCATCTAAGCATGCGTTTGCTGCTTCTTGTGGTTCTGATGCGAGGAAGCGAATAGCAATACCTTCGCGGTCAAAACGACAATAGTCGCTGTCATAATGATGCGCCGCAAGTGTAATCAGCTGGGTGTAAATATTGAGTAAATCAGCGCAGCCATCAGCCGAAAGCTTATCGATATGGCGGTTAATTTCTGAGAGATCAACAAAAACATGAGTAATATGAACATAACCATTCGTCATAATGTCATTGCGACGTTGTGACATTGGTTTAGTGTGCTCTGGGTTCATTAACTGATCACGTTCTTCTAAACCATGGCTCATATCATTAAAGCCTTTAATGAGTTCACCAAGTTCGTCAGAGCGATTAATATCAATAGACGTGCCAACTTTACCTTGGGCAAGTTGATTAAATGCATTTGTTGTTGTGTTAATGCCATTGACGATGTGCCGTGTCATGCCTGAAATAACGATAGCAGCAATACCTAAAATAATGGCGAATAAAACAAGTAGCATATAAATAGTGCCAGAAACGGCAGAATGAATTTTATCTTGATCAACAGCAATAACAGCATAACCAGCACGAGTAGCTTGGAAACGAATGGGCACTTGGTAAACACCATCAGTACCTGATTCTGGTTTATTACCAATTTCAGCAAGTGGTGTCATTTCTGTATCTAAGATCGCAGCATAAGCAAGGTGTTCTGCGCTTTGCAATTGTGTCACAACTACATTTAAACTCAGCAAATCCTTTGCAAAAAGTGGCTCGGCAGCAAACTGGGCAACTTGTTCCGCTAAATTCTTACCATAAGTAGAAGATAGGGATTGAAGTTCGTGTTCGCTTTTGAAGTAAAGAAGCGTACAAACACTGGTCAATGTCAGCATGACAATGGCCGTCAGTGTTAAAAACAGTTTTTGTGAAATGCGCATGAGGCAAGTCCCTGAAAGTAGTTATGAATTGCTTTAGGATACGACGAGAACGCTAGTGTCGCAAATTTTCTACTATATACCCATAGTATTTAAATTTTAGGTTTCTCTTTTTACACCTAAAACTCAATTGCTCTGGGTCTACACCGAGTTAAGAAAGCAATTCCTCAATATCCAATTTAGTGAAATTAATAGAGGCAAATACTATGGCGGATGACAAAAAAGTTATTCAGCAAGAGCAAGATCAACAAAGGCTATTTGCGTCAAAAATATCCTTGTATGTTGGCTTGAGCATAATGCTATTAAAGTTCTTTGCATATCGCGTGACAAACTCAGAATCCATTCTGTCGGATGCCCTCGAAAGTATCGTAAATGTTGTTGCCGCCTTTATGGTAATAGTCACCATTAAGTATTCTAGTAAGCCTGCGGACAAAGATCACCCATATGGGCACGGAAAAATGGAATTTTTTTCTGCAGCCTTTGAAGGGGGGCTTATTTCCTTTGCGTCTTTACTGATTATTGTCGAGTCATCTACAGCATTATTGTATGGCCATATTATGCACGATCTTGGGCATGGCTTGGTTATAATTATTGTTGCAGGCATAGGAAATTTACTGCTTGGTTGGTATTTATTGCACAAAGGCAAAGCTTTGCAGTCGATTGCCTTGCAATCAAGTGGTAAGCATGTGTTGTCTGATGTTTGGACAAGTGTTGGTATTATTGTTGGTTTAGCACTGGTGCACTTGACTGGTTGGGTGTGGTTAGATGCTGCAATTGCACTTAGTTTTGGTTTATACCTTGGTTATGTTGGTTTTAGTATTGTTGCTGATGCCAGTGGTGGCTTGATGGATAAAGAAGACCCCGAAGTCATCGAAAAAATCACACAAGCTTTAAAACCACACATGAAAAACGGCATTATTGATATTCATGAAATGAAAGTCATTCGTTCGGGCCGATATCATCACATCGATATGCATTTAGTCTTGCCAGATCATTGGACTATTGCGCAAACTCATGAACGCATTAAAACCTTTGAAGCAGCCGTGTTTGATGATTATTTATTTGATGGTGAAATGAATTTTCACTATGACCCCTGCAGAATTAAGTTTTGCAGCACTTGTGATTTGAAGGCCTGTGATTCCAGGCAGGCTCCATTTGAGCCTGCTGAAAAAGGCATCTCTATTCGACAAAGCCAAACAGATGAAGGGGCAGAGTAGCGATTACTCTGCTGTACCTGAAATGCGGTGAGTCAGTTTGCCCACTTGCTTTTGTCTGAAACCAAAAATATTACCGCCAGAGCTATGGCAGTTGGATTTATTTGGTGTCCATGTATGATCGCCGATCACGTTCAGAGCTGCCACATCACCAACATTAATACCAGTCACCTGACGATCAATAATCGCTGCAGGTTGCGTTGTTAATGCGCGAACCCATGCAAGCGGTTCAAGATCTCCAGCTGCAATTAATGCTTTTGCAAGAGAGATATGTGTATCGTAAAGAGACATACCTTCTGCTGCTTCAGAGAATGGTGCTGTTTTTGCTGCAATATCTTGTGGCTGATGACCAATAGAGATTGAAAGCACGCCTGAGTTCACTGCATCTAAAAGTGCTTTACGATCATCGATGCTACGAAGAGGTGGTTCAAGTCTGAATTGCGAGTTGAAGCCAAGGAGGCAACGCTCATCAAACGCAAGGTGAGCAAGAGCTACATCTGCAGTTACTTTAAGGCCTTTTGCTTGTGCTTGTTTAATAAGCTCAACGCTACCAGCGCAAGAGATATGACCAAAGTGCGCTTCAATGCCTGTGCGCTCAACAAGAAGTAGGTCACGAGCAATTGCAGTTGTTTCTGCACAAGCTGGAATACCTGGCAAACCTAAACGATCTGCAATAGGGCCTTCATGAGCACAACCGTCACCAGCAAGTTCGTAATCTTCTGAATAGAAGAATACTTTTAGGCCAGTTGTTGCAATGTACTCAAGGCAACGCAGTGCAAGTCTGTTATCGCGAATTGGCGAACGGCTTTGCGTTACGGCAACAACACCTGCATCTTTAAGTGCAAAGATTTCACTTAATTGCTTACCTTCAAGACCTGTTGTCATAGCACCAATAGCCCAGATATTCACAGGGCAATTTTTAGCACGCTCTTGAATAAGGCCAAGAACCGCTGGTGTGTCTAAAACTGGCATTGTGTCTGGCAGCATAGCAACGTCACTAAAGCCAGCATTAAAAGCAGCAAGGGTTTCTTGCAGCAGAGAGCCTTTGTGCTCATAGCCAGGCTCACGAAGTTGCGTGCCAAGATCAACAAAGTGAGGTGTGACCCAAGCGCCTTGAAGATCAATCGTTTCAAAGGATGCATCAACACTTGGCTTATCTGTGCAAATTTCTTCAATAACACCATTTTTAATAATGATGTGAGCTGTTTGCGGCGCTTCTTGAGCTGGGTTTAAAACCAATGCGTTTTCAAGAAGAAGATTTGTCGCATTGACTTGAGTGTACTGATCATTGTTGTTTGCAATAGTCATGATTAGTCCTGCTCCTTTTGGCGACGTAATTTAGCTTGGGAGTCCATTACTGTTGAAAGGACTGCCATGCGCACAGCAATACCGAAATGAACTTGATCAAGAATCACTGATTGCTTGCCATCAGCAACACGAGAGTCAATTTCAACACCACGGTTAATTGGGCCAGGGTGCATTAGAATCGCATCTGGTTTAGCAAACTTCATGCGTTCTTGCGTCATGCCGTAATACTGGAAGTATTCATGTTCGTTTGGCAGTAAGCCTGCTGCCATTCTTTCTTTTTGAAGTCTAAGAAGAATCACGACATCACAATCTTTAATACCTTCTTCAACATTTGTGTATGTTGTTGCAGGCCATAGATGGCCTTCTTTTGGAAGAAGTGTTTTTGGTCCAACCATACGGATGTCTTTACAGCCAAGTGTATTCAATGCATGAATCTGTGAGCGAGCTACACGTGAATGCAGGATGTCGCCAACAATTGCAACACTTAGATTTTCAAATGATTTTTTGAAGTGTCTGATGGTGTACATATCAAGCATGGCTTGTGTTGGATGGCTATGACGACCATCGCCAGCATTGATAACGGAAATATCTGGGGCAACGTGCTCCGCGATAAAGTGAGCAGAACCACTTGCGTTGTGACGAACGATGAACATATCAACGCCCATAGCTTCAAGGTTATGAAGCGTATCAACCAGTGTTTCACCTTTGGCTGTTGCAGATGTACTGATGTTGATATTCAGTAGGTCAGCAGACAGTCTTTTGGCAGCTAGATCAAATGTTGTTCTTGTTCTTGTTGAGTTTTCAAAGAAAAGAGTTGCAACTGTCTTACCGCGAAGAAGAGGGACTTTTTTAATTGTGCGATCGCCAATATTGAGAAAGGAATCAGCAAGATTGAGAATATCAGTGAGATGTTCTTTCGAGAGTCCGTCAATGGTGAGGAAATGCTTTAAAAGACCGGAATCGGTAAGTTGAGGATCAATAGGTGCGTTAATAAGAGGAGGTGTGAGTATATCGGGTGTTGAGTTCCGTTTATCAGTCATATGTATTGCCTTCTTGTGCTGTGATAGCCATGGGCCGGAAAAGAAGATACCCAATTCTAACCGAATTGTCCATGCTTTTGAAACAGATGTTTATCGGGAAAATATGACTAATATTGCCTAGCTATAACGCCTAGATCAATGAAGGCTTAGAGCTTGCTAAGTGGCTGATATTAAGCTTGGCGGCTCTGTGATATTAAGAATTGTTACTAATTGTCTCTCGATGACGGCTTTTTCTCGAATACTTTGGATTAAACGCTACTCTTTTGGTATCAGTGTGAAAAAGTGGAGTGTCATACATGGGTAGTATTCAAAAGTCAGTTGCGATGCTCTTTGTGGGCTTTGGGTGTGTTATTACTGCTCTTATGGGTTGGAATATCAATACAGCTTCAAAGCTTGAGCAAATGGAAACTAAAATTGTTGAAAAAATTGAGCCTTTAGAGTTCAAAGCATATGAGTTCCAAATTCATATCATTCAAATTCAACAGTGGTTAACGGATATAAGTGCTACTCGTGGTTTAGATGGGCTTAATGATGGTTTTGATCTTGCAGCTGAGCATTACAGTGAAGCCGTCGCTATCTTAGATTTTTTTGATAAACATAAAGAAATGACTCAGTTTGATACGGGTCCAGTGCGTCAAAACTTGGCCAACTTTTATAAGGTTGGCCAAAAAATGGCTCGTGATTACATTAGTGGTGGCCCTGCTGTTGGTAATAAAACCATGGCTGAGTTTGATGGGGCTGCTGAGGCAATTCAGGGCGACCTTGATGTCGTCTTCAAAACCATGGATGGTCTTCTAAAAGACACGGCAAATAGTTTTGCTGATAAAATCCATTACATGATTATTTTTTCTGGCATGGTTTTAGGTTTGACCTTGATTTTGCTTGGTGGGTTATTCCTCTTTGTTCGCTCAAAAATGTTTGATGCCTTAAGTTCTTTTGGTGATGTGGTGAAATCTTTTGCATCAGGTCAGTTCAGTTTGCAAAATCGCCTACCTGTTAATGGGCATGATGAAATTAACACAATTTGTTCAGATTTTAACTTGGTGCTTGAGAAGTTCGAGGTCAGTGTTAATAACTTGAATAATAAGGCTGCTGACTTAAAAACCATTTCAAGAGGCTTGGTTAAAGCTGCGGATTTCTCAAAACACAATGCAGATACTCAGTCTGAAGAAGTCAGCTCTCTTGCAAGTGCTTTAACAGAGTTAAGTATTTCAATTGATGATGTTGGGCATCACTCGGTTGAAAACCAAGAGCAACTGAATCAGTCTGTTGAATTATTAAAGCAGGGGCAAGGGCATACTGTGAGCGCAGAGTCTGATGTACTGGAACTGGCTGAAAGTATTCGACGCAGTGCTGAGATCATCGAAAACCTAAGAGTGCGAAGTGATGATATTGCTTCAGTGCTGGATGTGATTCACTCCATTGCAGAGCAAACTAACTTGCTTGCATTGAATGCTGCGATTGAGGCAGCTCGAGCTGGGGAGCAGGGTAGAGGTTTTGCTGTTGTTGCTGATGAAGTCAGGGCGCTTGCATCAAGAACGTCATCTGCCACAACAGAAATCAGTGAAATTATTTCAACTTTACAAAATCTCGCAAGTTCTTCTGCGGATCAAATGAATAAGTGTTCAGGGCTTGCTGATAATACTGTTGTGAGTGCGCAATCAACCAAAGCATGTATTCAACAGGTGTTTGACTCGATAACCCTTGTGGATCAACAAATCTCGCATATAAACAACGTACTGCAAGAGCAAAAAGTGGTTGTCCATGATAACTCTGTTATTGCAAATCGAATGCAAGAAATATCTGAAGAAACTGTATCTGCAGCTTTATACTTAAATGATCAAAGTGCGCAGATTAGTAAACAGTCAGATGCACTTGTTGAGCTAGGTATGGCAATGGGACGACGCTAATACCTTTTGCTTGTATGTCCTTCAATAGCCGGTTTACGCCGGCTTTTTTATTTATGCTTTTGTGATATCTCATCCCTGTTCTTTTCGCTTATGTTCCCCTTATAATGGTCTTATAGTTGTCATACGATGTGCTGTTAGTATGAAACTGCACAAGTCTTTCTTTAAAGGAATTCTGAACTTGTCCACTGTACCGTCTATATTTGTGATGTGTGTACCAGTTTATTTAATGTGAATTTTGATGGCCAAGTGCTTTTGATGTAAAGCGCTGCATTAGTTTAAACGAGATTTGTATTTTCAAAAGCAAGCTATAACTTAGGTTCCATAAAGCAACTACACTGCTTGAGGGAAAAGATGAATAGTGTTGCAAAGGAGTGAGTTGTGTTCAAAGGAATGAGAGTGGCAGCGCTTATGGCGGTGTTGATCAGTGCTGTGATGATGAGTGGTTGCACCATCAGTGAAATTACTGGATCAAATCTGCAAGCAAACCCAGAAAAGCGTGTGGAAGTTGGTCTTGAAGCTGCAACTGCATACTTAAAAGCCAATGATGTTGAGAATGCGTTGCGTCATATTGAAAAGGTGCTTGAAATAGAGCCTAAGAATGCAGAAGCTCATCAAACAATGGCGCTAATCTATACCAAAGAAGGTAAACTTGATAAAGCTGAAGAGTTTTATAAAAAAGCCATTAAATATGATGAGACACTTTCAAGTGCACGTAATAACTACGCTACTTTGCTTTTTTCTCTAGGTCGTTACGAAGAGGCTATTGAACAGCTTCAAGTGGCAGCTGCTGATCTTTCTTATGATAATCGTCCTCAAGCAACACAAAACCTTGGCCTTGCCTATTTAAAATTAAATAAACTCAACGATGCTGAAGCTAGTTTTCAAACAGCTTTACGTTTAAACCCAAAACTGCCAAGATCCTTACTTGAACTTTCGGATATACTCTTGCAACGTAAACAGCATAAACTTGCAGCACGGTATTTGCGTGAATACTCGAGTATTGCTCGTCATACACCTCGAAGCCTATGGCTCGGTATTCAAATTGAACGTGTGAACGGTGATGCTGATGCTATGGCCAGTTATGTGTTAGCCTTGCGCAATCTATATCCTAAATCGCCAGAATACAGACGTTACATGGAGACTAAAAACAATGATTGATGAATCACGCTTGGATGCATATCGTCGTATAGTTGAAGAAGAAACAGTTCAAAATGATGACGTCGATGATATTGCCCGCCAAATTGAAGAATTACAGAGAGAACGTCGAATGCGTCAAGAACATGGAGCGCTTATGGACGCTCATCACGAAGCGAGACTTGATTACGGTCAAGCAGTGGAAACTGACCCATATTCAAATTTAACAGAGCAAGAAATTGCTGAGCTTGATATTCCACCAGATCAAATTGATTTTACAGCATTGTCGCAAGAGCAGCAGGTTCGATACTGGTCGCTTTTATCACCTGGTGAAAAATTGTTAATGGTGCGTCTGCATTTAAATGCTGATAGAGAAGAGCTTGCACAACGTTTGCAGTTGCCTGCAAAAGTGTTGCGTCATCTGGAAGAAGATAACTTTTCAAGCCTACCTTCTGCAGCCGTAGTAAGACATTATTACCGTGTTTATGCTGATGAACTTGGTATCGATCCTGAGCAACTTATCAAGCAGTACGAACTGAATACTGGACAGCTGCAGGAGCAGCCTGTGAAGCAAAGTGGCAAAATTATGTCTTCCTTGAAGCAGCTGAATGGCAAATACACTTGGATTTCCCTTGCTGCTATTGTTGCAGGCATTGCATTGATTACATTTGCGGTGCAAGGGTCTTGGATGACTCCTACGCCTAAAGAAGTGGTACAGCCACCTGTTAGAACACAGGGGTTAAGTGCAGTAGAACAGCAGCAGATACTAAATGCAGTTGATCAAGAGGCGGACACTGGAGTAACCTATGGGGCACAAGAGTCTCAAGATAACAGT
Organism: Gammaproteobacteria bacterium UBA6940; assembly: GCA_002450655.1. Lineage (GTDB taxonomy): Bacteria > Pseudomonadota > Gammaproteobacteria > Pseudomonadales > UBA6940 > UBA6940. The sequence goes on from DJZY01000065.1 coordinate 27,579, forward strand.
GTTCTGAACCAAGCTGCAGGCAGCACATCAACAACGGTTCAGCCCTGATAATTGTAATTTCAATTAAATCAATGGTTTAACCTCTATGAATAAAACGCCTCCAGTTCAAAGAAGACGCACAAAACAGATCATGGTTGGTAATGTACCAGTAGGTGGTGATGCACCTATTAGTGTTCAATCCATGACAAATACAGATACTTGCGATGTTGACGCTACTGTTGCTCAAGTAAGAGCTTTACAGGATGCGGGGGCGGACATGGTGCGTATTTCCATTCCTACAATGGATGCTGCAGAGGCGTTTGGTCATATTCGTAAGCAAATCGAAATCCCTCTGATTGCCGATATCCATTTTGATTATAAAATTGCGCTTGCTGTAGCTGAGAAAGGTGTTGATTGTCTTCGAATCAATCCAGGCAATATCGGTAAAGAAGACCGTATTCGCGCTGTTATTGACTGCGCAAAAGATAAAGGTATTCCTATTCGAATTGGTGTTAATGCTGGTTCTCTTGAAAAAGATCTTCAGAAAAAATATGGCGAGCCTAATGCTGATGCCTTGGTTGAATCAGCACTTCGTCATTGTGAAATTCTAGATCGTCATAACTTTGATCAATACAAGCTGAGCTTAAAAGCATCTGATGTTTGGATGACAGTTGAAGCTTATACAAAAATTTCAAAGCTTATTGATAATCCACTGCATTTAGGCGTAACCGAAGCTGGTGTTCTTCGTGCAGGTACAATTAAATCATCTATAGCTCTTGGTCATCTATTAATGGCTGGTATCGGCGATACAATGCGTATTTCCCTTGCTGCTGACCCGGTAGAAGAAATTAAAGTTGGTTATGACATTCTTAAGAGCTTAGGCCTGCGTAAGAAGGGGATTAACTTTATTGCTTGTCCAAGCTGTTCTCGTCAAAACTTTGATGTTATTAAGACAGTGAATGCGCTTGAGGCTCGTGTAGAAGATATTGATTTTCCACTCGATGTCGCTATTATCGGGTGTATTGTAAATGGCCCAGGTGAAGCAAAAGTAGCTGATATAGGTCTTACTGGTGGTACGCCTAACCATTTAATCTACAGAGATGGTGCGCCAACAGGCAAATCTAATTCAGAATCTCTTCTTGATAAGCTTGAGCAGCAGATTCGCGACAAAGTAATTGAAGAAAAAGCAAAAGCAGATGCAACAGGGAGCACTGAAACTGCTCGTGTGCAGTTAAATCCTGTTAGTTAAGCTGTACTCTTCATTACAAGAATTTCCTTTCATGAAGCCCATTCAATTGCAGAAATGGGCTTTCTTGTTAAATAAGATAAGTTAAAAAAAAGGTTTAAAGGAGTGGTCATGGCTAAGTTTTCTCCAATCAGTGGATTCCCTGAGTGGACGCCAGGTCAAAAAATGCTTGAGCAAGAGCTTATGGCAAAGATTGCTGCCGAGTTCGAACTTGCGGGTTTTGCCCCAATCGAAACACGTGCAGTAGAGCCTCTATCTGTATTGACAAACAAGGGTGATGATAAAGAAATTTATCTCCTCAATCGTTTACACGACAATGCTGATCAGCCAAAAGAGAAGTCGAAGGAAAAAGAACAGCTTGGTTTACATTTTGACCTCACAGTGCCATTCGCTCGTTACGTTGTAGAGCATCAGCATTTGCTATCATTCCCATTTAAAAGATACCAGATTCAAAAAGTTTGGCGTGGTGAGCGTCCACAAGAAGGTCGTTTTCGTGAGTTTTATCAATGCGATATCGACATGGTTGGTGCGGAAACTCTCGATGTAAGCGCTGATGCTGAAATGGCTGGCGTGATGCTAAAAGTGATGCGTAAGTTACCATTACCACAAGCGATCTTACGTATTAACAACAGAAAAGTGCTACAGGGCTTCTACCAAGGCCTTGGTATTGATCGTTTAACAGATACTCTTCGCATCGTTGATAAGCTTGCTAAAATTGGCCCAGAAGCTGTGGCTGACTTATTAAAAGAAGAGCTTGGTATTGATGATAAAGCTGTCGAGCTGATTTTATCTCTTGCAAAACTGCAAGGTGGTGCTGAAGTTATTGAGCAAGCTAAAGCACTAGGTGTTGAGCATGAGCTTATGACAGAAGGTCTTGAAGAGCTCTCTCAAGTGCTAGCGCTAACAGAGCACCTTGGTGGTATTGAAGTTGATTTCAGTATTGCTCGTGGTTTGGACTACTATACAGGCACTGTTTATGAAACAACGCTTGTCGGTCATGAGCATATTGGTGCAGTTTGTTCTGGTGGTCGTTACGATAACCTTGCTGCAGGCGGTAAAGTGCCATACCCTGGCGTAGGTATTTCACTGGGTATTACGCGACTGCTTGGCTATATGTTTGGCCGTAAGCTTATTGAAGTTGAAACTCAAAGCCCAACACAAGTGATGATTTTGTTGAATGATGCAGAGTCAAGAGTGAAAAGCTTTGAAGTTGCAGAGCGTTTAAGAGCTCGTGGTATTTCTGCAGATGTGTATCACACAACACAAAATTTTGGAAAGCAGCTGAAAGGTATTCAAAAGCGTGCTATTCCTTATGCATTGTTTATTGAAGAAGACGGTTACGCAGTTAAAGAACTTGCAACAGGTGAGCAGAGCAAGATTGATCTTGATACTTGGCAGCCTGCGCCACGTGAGCGTGTGCAGTATAAATGCAATTTTTAACTGAATGAATGAGCAAAAAAGTAATGGATTGAAGAGCTGAAAGAGCAGCTGCTGTCCTCGAAGAAACTACTTTTTTGAATTATTAAGGCGTTGCTACTCAAATTAGGGGTAGCAATATCTCAAGCATGGAGAGTGAGCGTGGAAGTTTACAAGACTGAAGAAGAACAGTTGGATAGTATTAAATCTTGGATTAAAAGCAATGGTATTGTCATTATTATCGCTATTGTTGGTATCATCGGCGTTTTTGGTGGTCGTGCTTATTGGCAAAGTTATACACATGGCAATTACGAGTCTACCTATATTCAGTTTGAACAAGTTCGCGCACTTCGTGATGCAGCGCTTGCAGGCAAGGCTGGTGATGAAGCTTTCAATGCGTACGTTGCAGGTATTGATGATCTAAAACAAGCTAATCCTGATCACGCTTTAACAGACCTTGCTGTGTTAAAACTAGCAGCAGACTTCGCTGATAAAAAGCGTTGGGATGAAGCTGAAAATGAACTTCGTTGGTTGGAATCACAGCAAGTTGAACCAGCGCTAGAGTCACTTGTTCTATTACGTTTGAGCCAAGTGCTTTTCCAAAAGAATCAATATGACGAAGCATTAACAGTTATTTCCAAAGCAACATCTCAAGATGATGACTACCTACCAAGACTGAAAGAGCTTGAAGGTGACATCTATGTTCAGCAAAAGCAGTTACCAAAAGCAAAAGCGTCTTATGAGGCAGCAGCGAACGCGAACATTGAAAAAGGTCTTTCATCTCCAGCCCTTCAGTGGAAGATTGATGATCTAACAGGCGTTGAATAAACGCCTTTTTGCATTCCATTAGAGGGATTTTTATGGTGGATTTAAAAGCAGGCTTAAAAGCCCTTGCAGCTCTTTCTATTCTTTCTTTAACAGCATGCTCCAGTGATGTTGTTATCCGTGAACCAGCCCCAGAGCCAGAAGTTGTGACGACTCAAGAAAAAGTCAGCATTGATACTTTATGGACTCATTCTTATTCTGCAGATGAAGATTTACCAACAGGTGTTTTTAGACCAGCAATCGTCGGTCAAAAAGTCTACGTAGCTTCAAACGAAGGCGATGTTGCTCGTATTGATGCAGAATCTGGTGACGAAGACTGGGATCTTGATTTAGATACAACATTAAGCGCAGGTATTGCAGCGAATGAAAAGGGTAGTGTTGTTGTTGCTCGCTCGGGAGATGTTGTTTTTATTTCTGCAGATGGTGCAGAACTTTGGCGCACAGATATTAATCGCGAAGTAATTCAAACACCATTGCTTGATGATTCGACTGTTTATTTGCAAACAACAAACTCAAATGTGATTGCCCTTGATATTACAAGTGGTGCTGAAAAGTGGGTTTACTCTTCTCGTTCACCTTCTTTAACGCTTAGAGGTACTGGTCAACCAGTTATTTATCGTAATCGATTACTCGTCTCTCTCGACTCAGGTAACTTAATTGCCCTTGAAAAAAGTTCAGGACAGTTACTTTGGGAAAGACGTTTACAAGTACCAAAAGGCTCAAATGAATTTGAGCGTATTGTTGATTTAGATGGCCGTATGACGTTAAGTGACAATGTTCTTTTTGTACCTGGTTATCAAGGTAATTTAAGTGCTGTTGAGGCCTATACAGGTCAAGTGCTTTGGCAGAAAGAAATCTCAAGTTTTATGCAGCCTGCTTATTCAGTCGGACGACTTTATGTTGCTGACTCAAGCAGTCATTTAATTATGCTTGACTATCGCTCAGGTGAAGTGAAATGGGAATCAAAAGATTTTGAATACCGTGAACTTACATCACCAGAAGCTTTAGGTTTGTATGTGTTATCAACTGACATGGAAGGTAATGTCTATGTTATTGATAAATCTTCAGCCGATGTTGTTGCTAAAAAAGGTTTAGGTGATGCGCCTATTACTTTAGTATCCAACGCTGAATATGCTGTAGCGCAAACTGCAAATGGTAAAGTAAGAGCATTTAAATTAGAAGTTGAGAAAAAAGATTAAAGTTTTTTAATTTCTAAACGTCATAAAAAAGCCCCATTGTTTTTTAATAACGGGGCTTTTTTGTGGCTTAATTTTAAAAATTAAGCTGTTTCTCTTTTTGTATAAATCTTATGAGGTGTTTTAATACCAAGCAGATTTAATTCAAGAGACAGAATTGCTTTTGTGAGCTCAACAATTTTAAGTCTTGAAGCTTGTACTTCAGGCTCTTGGTTGAGAATAGGGCATTCAGTGTAGAAACGGCTGAATACCTGCGCAATTTCATAAGCATGATCACAAATAACACTTGGCTCATGTTTTTCAAATGCTTTATGAATCGTGTCGTTTAATTGAAGTAGTGTAAATACAAGTTTACGCTCAAACTCATTTGAAAGCTTGATAGCACCAGCTGTAATACCAGCATTTGTTGCACGATCAAGAATAGAGTTAATGCGTGCTACAGCATATTGAAGGTATGGACCAGTTTTACCTTCAAAGCGAGTGCACTGGTTCATATCAAAGCTGTAGTCAGTAGCTGTATTGTTCTTCATATCATTGAACTTGATTGCAGCCATTGCAATTTCTTCAGCAAGCTGGTCAAGTTGCTCTTGAGAAACGCCATCAGCTTTGCATTGCTCATCTTCAGCTGTTGGAAGAAGCACTTTTGCAGCTTCAAACACTTCGTTGAGCATACCGCCGAGGAAAATTTGTTGGCCGTCACGGGTTTTCATTGGCTTGCCATCTGGGCCATTAATTGTGCCGTAACCAATATGAAGTGGAAGTGTTGTACCACCATCTTTTTTGTTTAAGAAGCCAGCTTGTTCTGCTGCTCTAAACACTTGCTTAAAGTGCATGCCTTGGCGTTGGTCAACAACGTAATAAATTTGGTCTGGCGCAAAGTCTTCCTGACGTTGGAAGATTGTTGCTAAGTCAGTTGTGCCATAAGTAACAGCACCATCTTTCTTAAAGAAAATAAGTGGTGGAAGTGGATTTTCACCGTCTGCTTCTTCTGCAACATGAACAACTTGAGCACCCTCAGACTCAACAAGAATACCTTTCTCATTTAAGACTTTTGCAACGCGGTCGATATATGCATAAGAATCACTTTCGCCATACCAATAGTCAAAGTTAATATCCATGCGTTCGTAGTTTTTACGAATAGCTTGCACAGAAACATCAACAAAGTGCTTCCAAAGACCATGGTAACCAGACTGGCCTTTTTGCATTTGAGCTGTAATGAAACGTGCTTCTTCAAGAGCAGCGTCATCATTTTTACAACGCTCATTACCTTCTCTGTAAAGACGGTTTAATTCTTCAAGCGTTACTGGAGACTCTTCTGGGTATTCACCTTGGTGGTTCTCATCGAAGTATGGAAGATCAGGTTTTTGATGCTTAAGCTCTAGAATCGTTTTACCGTATGGTAGGCCCCAGTCACCCAAGTGAACATCACTAATTGTTTTATGGCCAACAAATTGAGCAACTCGCTGTAGAGACTCACCAACAATAGCGCATCTTAAATGACCTACGTGCATTTCTTTAGCAACGTTAGGGCCGCCAAAATCTAATACGATTGTTTGTGGTGCTTCTGTTGTTGATACACCTAAGCGCTCATCACTTGATTGTGTATCAGCAAGTTGCTCTAGCAGTGAATCAGCAAGCTTAATGTTAATAAAGCCAGGGCCTGCAATGTCAAAAGCATAATCATCAGCTTGACCTTGAGCAGCAATCAAGTTTTTAACAGACTCAACAATCATCTCTGCCAGTTGGCGGGGTGGCTTTTTCGCTTGTTTTGCAAGAGCAAGAGCGCCGTTGCATTGAAAATCGCATAGATCTGGACGATTAGAAAGACCAACAGAAGCGTGCTTCTGATCAAGTTCTAAGGCTTCGAAAGCCTGATTAAAGAGTGCCTGAAGTTGTTGCATTATGTGCCCCAAGGATCGGTTAAAAAGCATTATTTTACACTGAGAACACCTTGCCAGCAAACAATCAAGAACAAGAGTGCTATATAAGCAATCGCCTTTTTAAGTTATTAGAGAAACAGTGGTAATAAACAGTAAGCTTGTATAGTAAATGACCAGTAGCACTGTCATACTGATAGCCTTTCTTTTATTGGCTGGAGCTGTTTCTATGTGGGTTTTCTTTGTTATTGCTGCAACCTTGTTGCAGACCATTAGAAACGGTTTTAAGAGTGAGTTAAGCACCAGCGTAAGTGCAGTTGGTGTTACTTTTGCTCGATACATCTGGTCTATTCCCATTGTGGCGCTTTCAATTTTATTGATATGTCTATTTGTAGAAGAGGGGCCATATTTACCAAATCTTGAAATGATTCCTTATGCAATTCTCACTGGCTTTTTTCAAATAATTGCCACAGTTGCTATGGTGCAACTATTTCAAATGGAAAACTATGCTGTGGGTGCAGGGCTTGCCAAAAGTGAAGCCATTGCTGCTGCAATATTAGGTGTACTCTTTTTTGGTAGTAACTTAAATGCTGTTGGTATGGCTGGGGTCGCTCTTGGTTTTATCGCTGTATTAATTATGTCCATCCAAGGTGTATCAAGCTTGCCTTCAGTTAAAACCTTAGCTCTTGGTGTTTTCTGTGGTGTTGGCTATGCCATTTCATCCTTATTAATGCGAGAGGCTGCACTTCGCTCTGGGCTTATGTTTCCCCTTGATGCAACATGGGTTTTATTTATTGCGCTTGTGTTCCAATTTTTAGGCATGGCTATCTATATCCGCTTTAAAGAGCCAGATACCTTTAGACGTTTAAGAGCAAGGGCTAAAACAACAACCTATGTTAGCTTAACCAGTACCTTTGGTTCATTAGCATGGTTCTCTGCCATGGCACTCATGGATGTTGCTATTACTAAAACAGTTGGGCAAATTGAAGTGCTCTTTACGCTTATCTATGCTCACTATGTTCTCAAGCAAAAACCCACACAGCGAGATATTTGGGGCCTTATTCTCATTGGTATTGCTGCTGTAATGGTGATGCTGCCTGCCTAATAAATAACCTTTAGTGTGTTTTTTGCAGAAAAAATGCACTCATTTTTTTCTATTCGACATAAGTTATTGCGTAGTGTCGTAATGCCTTGTATTTTCCTTGCCTTAGAAAATTATTCTTTTAATTGAAATAAATAATAAAACTTATTCGATTTTTTGAGGTGTAGGATGAAAAATATTAAATATTTGATGCTGGCAGGTGCTGCTCTTAATATGGCTGCTTGTGGTGGCGGTAGTGACGATGTTGAAAATGATCTTGGCACAAATATTCCACCAACAATGACAGCCGATCAAGAAAATAGAGGTTCTATTACTATACAGCGATATTCAAGTGATAGAAACTCACCTTTCGGATACTCTCAAAATGGATTAGGTGCACCAGGTGTTATCACGTTTGATCATCATCAGCTTGATGATGTGAGTGCTATTGTGAACGCCGTTTATAATAGTGGCGAAACGATTCAAATTTCCTTTGATTCTAATTTATAAATATTAAGCTTCTAGCTTGTTTTTCCCTGTGTTTGGTGTATGAATAAGATTTATGCCTTACACAGGAGAAACTCTATGAAGCTCTGTTTACGTGCTGAAACCAAGCCTTTCGAAAAGCGTCGAGCTTTAAGCCCCCAAGATGTTGCCAAACTAAAGCAACAAAATATATCTATCCTTGTTGAGTCCTGCCCTCAATCCATTTTTTCAGCTGAAGAATATGCTGCAGTTGGCGCTGAAGTTATTGAAAAAGGTGCTTGGAAAACATTGCCAAAAGAGTGGATTATTCTTGGCTTAAAAGAGCTTGAAGAGTCTAATGAACCTCTTATTCATACCCATATTTATTTTGCTCATTGTTATAAACACCAAGAAGGCTGGCAAGCGTTATTAAAACGGTTTCACCAAGGTGGTGGTCAACTTTATGATCTTGAATATTTAGTAGAAAATGGCCGACGTATTGCTGCTTTTGGGTATTGGGCTGGGTATGCTGGTGCTGCTTTATCTTGGGCTTTATGGCAGGCCGAGAAGCAAGGGGCTCTTTCTTCTTTTGATATTCCATATTCGTTTGCAAGCGTTGATGCATTGCAGGCGCATTTAAAAGCATTTTATGCTCAAGATGAACTAAGCGCTATTGTGATTGGTGCACTTGGGCGTAGTGGAAAAGGGGCTACTGATTTTTTAAAATCAATGTCATGCTCAGTCGCTGAATGGGATCAGGCTGAAACTCAAAAGGGAGGTCCATTTCCTGAACTTCTTAGTTATGACTTGCTTATCAACTGCGTGCTCATGACTTCGCCAAATCCACCTTTTATCTCAAAAGAATTACTTACACACAATAAAAAATTAAGTCTTATTGGCGATGTAAGCTGTGACCCAACAGGGCCATATAATTCATTGCCAATTTATACTCAGGCAACAACCTTTGATAAGCCTCTAGTCAAAGTCAATGAAAGTGCTCACAATTTGTATGTTATGGCCATAGATCATTTGCCTTCCTTGCTCCCCAAGGAAAGTAGTGAAGACTTTTCTGCTCAGCTGTTGCCTTATTTATTAGATATGTCTGGTACTGCTTGGCAGCATGCTGATGACTGGTTCCAGCGTTTCATCAGGCAAGCCATAACAGCTCATTAAGAATATAATACTGCTGCTAACACGCCTATCAGGCTTATGGATTTGTTTCTTATAAGCCTGCTTTTTTTGCCTAAGCTATCCCTTTACTTTAAAATCCTCTCCCAATATGATGACATATTGACTCTATTTTGTGGTTGGTCTTTCCCCTTTATGTCGATACCGAGTCTTTCTTTTAAAAACAAGCGATAAGAACTATGAAGTCTGTTAATAATGCAAGTGTAAAAGCTCAAGTGTATTCCTCTGCTTCTGTTAGGCAATCAGAGAATATTGAGGTGCAACCAAAGGCGGGCTTATTGCAGTTTTTCCCGCTGAGCTTGCCTTTATCAAAGGTTTTAAAAGACGGGCTTGCCAAGCTAACGCCGATTAGTGGGCAACATAAGGCTGTGCTTAGTACTTTAGTGGAGACTGATACTCGAGGTATTAAAGATATTCAACAAGCTTTGCATGAGTCTGTTGAATATACAGATGATGCTATGGCGCAGGTTTCAGATGCAGATTTCAAGGCTTTGATGAATACGACTATAACAAGTCAGCTTCTCGTTAAACCTTATTTACAAGATAAGGCTGGTGTACAAAGTGAATTTAAGCATGCCTGCACAGTAAAGTCTTTACTTGAATACTTTAAGCCTGAGCATATTGAAGTGACTGGCTCTTCAGTAAAGTCACTTATTGCGGGGCATGGTGTGCCTTCTAAAGCATCAGATTTAGATTTAGTGATTTATGTTGATCTTGATAAATTTGGTAAAGACCCGAAAACGAGAAACTGGGGTATTTTAAATGCTTATGCAGATCAATGCGGTTACCCAAAGGAGCCAGCTGTAAGAGCAAGAGCAACCATTGAGTTTATTAACCATGCTTTTGGTTGCACATTTAAGCCAGCAGTAGATCGTAGTGCATCTCATACGTTAGATATTACATTGATTGATTCCAAACTTTATCCTATGAATAAAACAGGCTCAGTTAAAGGGCACTATCCTCGCTGGGATCAAATTCAAAGCGCTCTTAAATTATTATCACATGATGGTCTTTCAGCAAAAGCTCAGGGCTTATTATCGATTAATGCACTGCAATATTTGCAAAAAAGAGGTCTTGTTCTTTTTAACCCTTTGCTTGCGAGCCCTAATGCAAAAAAAGAGGGGACATTGTTAAGAGTCTCAAAAGCAATAGGGCCTAAATTCCAGAATTTATCGCATGACAATCATTTGCATCGGTTGCAAACACATTTAGTTGATGACCTTTTTACGCAATCTTCTGCATATGATAAGCATCAGTTCGGCATGGAAAAAGTAAGCTTAGATTCAGTACCTGTGCTGAGTTTTTCTGAGCTATTGGATGAGCATGCAGAAATATACAAACAGCATCATGCTGGTCAACTCAGTATTCATGATGCACAGGCTTTAGATATTTGTTTGGCTGAAGTTGCTTATAAAGCATTAAGAGAAAAACCTGAGTCTCGCCATGAGTTAAATCAGCTCGTTTATCGTGCTCAATGTGCAACTGCTGCGGGTAAGCATTCGCTTGCCGAAAAAATACTGCATGGGATTACAAGTCAAAAAATTGATATTGCAAAGCTCCATCCAATGTCTCAAATCTGGTTAGAAGGGCTTGTAAGTCACTTCAATTTTGAAAAGCCATTAAGTTCTAAAGAGCGATTAAACTGGCTTGAGTTTGCGCAGAAATCCTCAACCCATTCAATTGAAGATGCACTAAAGCTGATTGATACGACAAAAGGGAAAAGTAAAAAAGCTGCAGTTTCAAAAGACGATGTGCGTAAAAGTTTAGCCGCAATAAAAGATGTGAAGCAATCCTGTAAAGCATTAGTGACTTGGCTTGATCGCCATCCAAATGAGTCGCAATCTATTCAGCAGCTGTTCTCAAAAGTATCGAAGTTAAGTATTGATGATGCAAAAGAGTTTGAGGGCGCAATTGAGAAATACTCTTCCAAGATTTTAAAAGACCCTAAAAACGCGCTTGCTTTATTAGAACTAAGCCTTTCCAAGCAGCGGTTTAATCAAAGTGACTTCTGGAAAGATAAATTAAGTCAGTCGCTTGCTGCTGTGCTTGAGAATGGTCACTCAAAGAAAGACTTTGCAGAATTAGATCGTCTCTTAAGAGAGCATATAGGCGATAAAATATATCCAAGTGCTGTTTCCCAAATGTTGCAAGAAGCTAATGGTTTTGAAGATTATGTACAGCTTATGGCGGAGAAGGCTGCTCATACTAAGATATTACCAAGCTTGCAGTTTGTATTAGGCCAAAGCCTTGTGCCTCACCTTGATCATGATCAGGCCCTTTCTCATGAGCAAAATAAACAGGCGCTTCACTACTTTGAGCTGGCTGCAAATTCGAGTAAGACAGCATTAGACTCTGTTAACGCAGCCTTGATGGTATGTCAAAAAATGGGTGATGCAGAAAAAGGGTTAGATGTTATTGCGAAGTATATGAATAAGCTTAGTGATACGGATAAACAAGACCCTGTCTTCCTTGATAGTGCTCGTGAAATGATTAGTATGATTGGCTCACTTGCTTCTGAAATCACACCAGACACTTTGAAATGTTTTAAGCAGCTTGAGCCATTGCTGGGTAATGTCGATGAGCATGATCAATTTGAAGACTATGGTAAAGGCTTATTACAGCTCTATGATCAATACACTTATTATCATCGTAATACCCTAGGCAGCGTTAACATATGGCCTA
>DJZY01000039.1 GCA_002450655.1 Gammaproteobacteria bacterium UBA6940
ATTGCTTAGAATGAGCGCTTACATATTCAACTTTTTCACCAATGCCACACATGACAAGTATTTTTCAAAAACAGCTACAAACAGACAATACCAACGGTCTGTTTGTGGGGCGGGAAACCGTAAGTGAAAAAGGGTTACAGGCACAATTAGGGCCAACTAAAGATAATGAGACACCAATCGTGATTAATAATGAAGAGTATCAGAACCCTCTCTGGCCATAGGCAGCCAGAGAAACAAGGAGCAAAGACTGGAACTTATGAGTTCCAGCGTGCTGCGATAGGGTATCGGCGATCGCGACCAAAGCCACGAGCAGTTAAGCGTAGACCAGGAGGAGCTTGACGACGCTTATGTTCATTAATCTTCACTTTGCGAATGACTTCACGAACTTCTGCTTCATCATAACCAGCAGCAACAATTTGCTGAACACTTTGATCAAGCTCAATAAAGCGATACAAAATACCATCTAGCACTTCATACTCTGGTAATGAATCTTGGTCTTTTTGATCAGGTCGAAGCTCTGCAGATGGTGCACGGGTAATGACGCCTGCTGGAATGACTTCATCCATTTCACCAATATTAAAACCAAGTGCCGCCCCCTTCAGATTTAGATATTCAGAAAGTGCATATACCTGTGTTTTTGGTAAATCTTTAATTGGGTCAAAACCACCAGCCATGTCACCATATAGAGTTGAATAGCCAACCGCCAACTCACTCTTATTGCCAGTTGTTAAAACGAGGCCATGGAATTTATTGGAAAGCCCCATTAATACAATACCGCGACAACGAGCTTGAATGTTTTCTTCGGTCACATCTTCTTTCATGCCTTTAAATGCAGGCGCAAGCACTTGGCACACAGATTTATAAATTGGGCTAATTGGAGTTACTGAATAATGAACACCTAATGTTTTAGCTTGAGTTTCTGCAAGCTCAACACTGAGTTTAGATGTGTAATCAAATGGCATCATGACAGCTGTAACAGCATCAGGACCTAAAGCAGCAACTGCAAGCGCAAGCGTTAAGGCAGAATCAATACCACCAGACAAACCAAGTAAAACTTGTTTAAAGCCATTCTTCTTCACATAGTCAGAAAGCCCTAATACAAGTGCTTGGAACACCTCACCTAAAGGCTCATCGCTAACAGGCATGGTCAGCGCTTTAATAGCAGGCACATCATGCTTCAATACTTTTAGACTTGCTTTATCCCATACAGACTGTGAAGCATCATAATTCAGCACACCAGTTAAAGACTGGTAACGAGCAAGAGAAGCAACAACTTCACCATGCTGATCAAGTACCATAGAACCGCCATCAAAGACCAGCTCATCTTGACCACCAATCTGGTTTACATAGATCAGAGACATTGGCTGACCTGAATCGCGAGATTCAGCAATACGGCTTTTAAGCACACCAATACGTTCAGATTGTTTACGAGCATGGAAGGGTGAAGCATTGATATTCAGCATCACTTCTGCCTTCTGCTCTACTGCAGAAGCCATCACTTGTTCAAACCAAATATCTTCACAAACACTTAAACCAAAGCGAACGCCTTTCCAATCAAAGACGGCTGCCGGCTTAGTGCCAGGCGTAAAGTATCGTTTTTCATCAAAGACTTGATAGTTTGGTAGCTCGACCTTGTAATGGGTTGCAAGTGTTTGCCCAGCATTAATCGCTATGCCTGCATTCATCAAATCAAAGCCATTACGAACCGGTGCACCAAGAATTAATAAAACATCAGGAAATGCAGAGGAGAATACACGCAACTCTTCTAAGCCAGCCGCTGCATCACGAATAAAGTCATCACGAAGCAATAAATCTTCTGGTGGATACCCTGTTACAACCAATTCTGGGAATAAAAGAACCAACGGCCCTTTTGCTTCTGCATCAGCCTGTTCAATATAAGCTTTAACAAGCCTTACATTCTCTCGAATATCCCCAAGCATAGGGTTTAATTGCACAAGACCAAATTTAATAGAATTAACTTTATGAGTATCAACAGCCACATCACTTTGGCTACCAGTATTCATGACCATTTATGCCTCCTCGGCACCTTTTATCCTGAAAAAAAAGAGCCAGTAATGAAATAGAAGCCCATTGCTCACATTCAATACTGACTTCTTTATTTTTATTTATAGATCGAAAACCTTTCCTGGGTTCATGATACCTTTTGGATCAAAAGCCTGCTTGATAAGCTTCATTAATTGAACCTCATCTTCACTTCTTGAGTATCCAAGGTACTCTTTCTTTAACAGACCAACGCCATGCTCAGCAGAAACACTACCGCCAAGTTGCTTGATGATCGCAGAAATATCATGAGTTACACCATGGCATGCTTTAAAGAAATCAGCTTTTTCCATATCAGCAGGCTTTAAAATATTTAAATGCAGGTTACCGTCACCAATATGACCAAACCAAACAATTTCCCAGCCAGCATATGACTTATTTACATGCTCTTCTACTGCTTTTAACATTTCTGGCACTTTTGAAGGCAATACAGAGATATCATTTTTGTATGGAATCTTAGGCGCTATGGATTCACTAATGCCTTCACGAAGAACCCAAAGGTCTTGTGCTTGCTGTGTACTTTGACTGATAACGCCATCTTCAACAAGACCAGCCTCCATAACTGTTTCAAAAACAGCCATTAAGCGCTCTTCAAAGATATCAGCATGTTCAGGTTCACCTTTATCCATTTCAAGCAGCACATAGTACTCAGAATCTGTTTCAAACGGACGAGTGATACTTCTATGCTCTTCAAGGGCAGCAAGTGCATTCTTGGAGAAGAACTCAAATGCGTTTAATTCGAATTGCGCACGGAAGGCTTGCATCACTTCCATTACGGCAGCCATGCTTGGTACACCAAGAACAACCACTTGTGGATCATGCGGCTGAGACGTTAATTGGATTTGCGCCTCAACAACAACACCTAATGTCCCTTCAGATCCGATCATAAGATGACGCAGATCATAACCAGTTGCATTTTTATAAAGACCTTGGTTAGCGTCAATGACACGGCCATCAGCCAGCACAACTTTCAAACCTTGAACCCACTGACGTGTCATGCCATATCGGATTACTTTAATGCCACCAGCATTTGTTGCAATGTTGCCGCCAATTTGGCTCGAACCAGCTGATGCAAAATCAACAGGATAAAAAAGACCTTGCTGCTCGGCAAACTCTTGAAGCGCTTGAGTGACCACACCAGCTTGAACACGTACCTGACGATCAATAGCATTGTAATCAAGGATTTGGTTCATACGATCGAGTGCAAGGACGATTTCACCATTTGCTGCGACAGCACCACCACTTAAACCTGTACGACCACCTGAAGGCACAACAGCAACTTCGTGTTCATAAGCGACACGCATTACTGCTTGTACTTCTTCAACACTACCTGGTAGCACAACAACTGATGGTGCTGGCTCATGATGCTTAGTCCAGTCGCGACCAAATGATGCTTTATCATCATCGGAATCACGGAAACAAACAGCAGGCAAAACAGACTTTAAAGCTTCAACCCAGGGGAACATTGCTAACTCCTCAAGTTATAACGAAAAACGGAAATCTCCCCTGCAATAGCGTATCCAGGGGTTTATCATTAATAAATTTTGGCCTATGATATCATACCAATCACTTAACAGAAGACTTTCGTGACTATTCTTTATGATTTTCGAGACTTTATGAGTCTTCGTATCATCAAGAAGTAGCGAAACCACAGCGTGTAATTGTTTGGTTGCAGATGCCATTTCTAAGAAAGCTCTGCAAGCGTTTATTCAGAACTGATTCATCCTCTTAATGGCAGAATCAGCCGCCTGAAAAAAACTGGATTAAGACCAGTCACACAAGCCATAGATACAGGTAAGCAAAATATGTCTGACAAACAGTCCCTATCAAAAGACAAAATCAAGTTTCTACTTCTTGAAGGTGTACACGAGAAAGCTGTAAAGCTTCTTGAGCAAAATGGCTACACTAATGTTGAGTACCATAAATCTGCACTTCCAGAAGAGGAACTTCTAAAAGCTATTGCTGATGCTCACTTCGTTGGCATCCGTTCAAGAACTCAAATCACTGAAGAAGTTCTTGCTGCTGCTAAAAAGCTTATCGGTATTGGCTGTTTCTGTATCGGCACAAACCAAGTCAATTTAAAAGCAGCTCAAGCTGCTGGTATCCCAGTTTTTAACGCACCATACTCAAATACACGCTCTGTAGCTGAACTTGTACTTGGACAAGCTATTCTGCTTATGCGCGGTATTCCTGAGCGTAACGCTGCAGCTCACCGTGGTGAGTGGAGAAAAGATGCGAAGAACAGCTTCGAAATCCGTGGCAAAACGCTTGGTATCATTGGTTACGGCAACATTGGTTCTCAGCTCAGCATCCTTGCAGAAGCGCTTGGCATGCAAGTGATCTTCTTTGATGTTCTAACAAAGCTCCCACTTGGTAATGCAGACCAAGTTGCAACAATGGACGAGCTACTAGAGCGTGCAGATGTTGTAACACTTCATGTTCCAGAAACACCAGACACGAAAAACATGTTTGGTGAAAAAGAATTTGCAGCAATGAAAGAAGGCGCTGCTCTTATCAACGCATCTCGTGGCACTGTTATCGACATTCCTGCACTTGAAGCTGCACTTGAGTCTGGCAAATGCCGTGGCGCTGCAATTGACGTATTCCCTGTTGAGCCAAAATCAAACAATGACGAGTTCATTTCACCACTTCGCAAGTTCGATAACGTGATCCTAACACCACACATTGGTGGTAGCACGCTTGAAGCGCAAGCGAATATTGGTCTTGAAGTTGCTGATAAGTTTGTTCGTTATTCTGATAACGGTTCAACACTTGGCGCTGTTAACTTCCCAGAAGTTGGTCTACCGCAGCAGCAAGGCGCTCACCGTCTACTTCACATCCATAACAACATCCCTGGTGTTTTGAGTGAAATCAACAACATCTTCTCTGAAGCAGAGATCAACATCCTTGGTCAGTACCTGCAAACAGACGACAAGATCGGTTATGTTGTTATCGAAGTATCTGCTGCATCAAGTGAAGAAGCAATCCAGAAACTTCAAGCTGTTAAAGGTACAATCCGTACTCGCGTACTGTTCTAATAAACGAGTGACGCAGTCGTAGCCTCTTTAGCTATACCTGATCACTCAATCAGAACATAAAAAAGGCGCCCTGTTACAAACACCTATTGTAACAGGGCGCCTTTTTTTTTAACCTCTTCTATACTACATAAATCGTTATATCGAAAAACCGCTGAAAAGCCCAATATTTCAGCTACTACAACGATATAGACGTGCACCTTTTTGGTTCTAAATAGCATTTTTTGCGCCACGAACAATAAGGAATATCGAAAAAAGCACCTAGACCACATAGGTTTAGAGTTGTAACCTCACTGCAAGACATTATTGTCGATAATATATCCATAGCTGTTTGGATATATAGGACAAATCCCATGAATCAAGGGCTTAATAAAAGTTATGTATCAATATAATCAGGTTGACCACCAAGTAATCAAGGAAAGGGTTGCTCAATTTAGAGATCAGACCCAGCGATTCATCAATGGCGAACTGCCTCTTGCAGAGTACCTTCCATTAAGACTGCAAAATGGCCTCTATGTTCAACGCCACGCACCAATGCTGCGTGTTGCTATCCCATACGGTCTTTTGAACTCTGCGCAAGTACGTAAGCTTGCCCATATCGCTCGTGAATACGATAAAGGCTACGCCCATATTAGTACACGTCAAAACATGCAGTTTAACTGGCCAGCACTAGAGCAAGTGCCAGACATCCTTGAAGAACTTGCTGAAGTTGAAATGCACGCCATCCAAACATCTGGCAACTGTATCCGAAACGTGACAACAGACCAATTTGCTGGTGTTGCTCATGACGAAGTTACAGATCCACGTGCTGTGTGTGAAATGCTTCGCCAATGGTCAACATTCCACCCAGAATTCGCTTTCTTGCCACGTAAGTTTAAAATTGCTGTGAGCGCTGATGCTGAAGATCGTGCAGGCGTTAAGGTTCACGATATCGGCATAAAAGTACGTCGTGATGACGGCAAAATTGGCTACGACATTTATGTGGGTGGCGGCCTTGGTCGTACGCCTATGATCGGCTCTCTTATTAAAGAAAAGCTTGAAGGTGAATTCCTTCTTCCATATCTAGAAGCGATCCTCCGTATTTATAACCGTTACGGCCGTCGTGACAATAAATATAAAGCACGTATCAAAATCCTTGTTAAAGCACTGACACCTGAAGTATTTGCAGAGCGTGTACAGCAAGAATTTGAGATCATTAAAGATGGCGACCTTCATACTTCTCAAGAAAAGCTTGAGTACTATGAAAGCTTCTTCAAGCTTCTTGTTGAGCCATTAACAGCTGATACACTGTCTTCAGTTAAAGCAACGCTAGAAGCTGATAAGGCTGCTGATCCAGCGTTTGCAAACTGGGTACAACGTAATGTTCGCCCTCATAAACTTGATGGCTATGCAAACGTGACGCTTTCACTTAAGTGCACAGACATTCCGCCAGGAGATGTATCTGACGATCAGCTTGATGCTATTGCAGATCTTGCAGACGAGTTCAGCAAAGGTCAAATTCGTACAACTCACTTCCAAAATATGGTTTTGACTGATGTACAAGAAGATCAGCTTAAAGCGCTTTACAGCAAGCTTGTGCCATTAAAGCTTGCAACAGCAAACACTGGTTATATTACTGATATTATCTGCTGCCCAGGCGGTGATTTCTGTGCTCTTGCAAACGCAAAATCAATTCCTGTTGCTGCTGATATTCAGCAAGTCTTTGACGACCAAGATTACATCTACGATCTAGGCCCTCTTGATTTAAACATCTCTGGTTGTATGAATGCGTGTGGTCATCACCACGTAGGTCATATCGGTATCTTAGGTGTTGATAAAAAAGGTGAAGAATTCTACCAGCTTTCTGTTGGCGGCTCTTCAAAAGACAATGCAAGCATTGGTAAGATTCTTGGCCCTTCTATCTCTCGTGAAGATATTGCAGGCGCAGTGAAGAAAGTCATCGATGTGTATGTTGAACAACGTCATGAAGGTGAAGACTTCCTCAGCACTCTAGAGAGAATCGGCACAGCAGAAATGAAGGAGCGAGTATATGCCAAACCAGCATCTTAATGGTTCTACCATTGAAAACAACCAATGGTCAATTGCACCAGAAGCAGCTGAGCAGACAACTCGCTTAGCTGAACAAACACAGCTTCAAGTTGCAGACGCCTCTGCAACAAGCACACTGCAAACACTTGAAACTTGGGCAACGGCTGCAGAAAAGAAAAATCTTCTTGTAAGCGGTGATGCTGAAGTTGCAGACATTGAAGCTGCCATTGGAGCTGCAGGCCAAGCACCTGAAGTAATCTTCATTGACTTCCCTGTCTTTACTGATGGTCGCGGATACTCTCTTGCGCGCCTTTTAAAGCGTGCAGAATGGTTTAATGGCAAACTTGCTGCTATTGGAGATGTACTGCAAGACCAAGTGTACTTCTTCTGGCGCTGCGGCTTCGATGTTATCGTGCCTCGCCATGATCAAAACATTGAAAACTGCCAAAAAGCATTGAATTCTTTCAGCCATGTTTACCAACCTGCGGTGAACAACCCAGCGACGAAAGAAAACAAAGCACTTGAGGCTGAGCCAGCATAAGTAAGCTGAGCTAGAAAAAATAATTGATGTAAATATCAATTTCGAGAAAAGGGTGAGTTGTAGTTATACCCACAACTCACCCTTTTTTTATGTCTTATAAAAAACCGGCCAATGGCCCTGTCAGAGCAAGGAGGCTCATGTGCAAGACCATTTTCTACACGCTTTTTTTTGGATATTTTCCGGCGCAACTGTAATTGCATCACTAGTACTCTACACAAGACAGCCACTTTTAGTCGCCTATATTCTGTTGGGTGTCCTTTTAGGGCCTTCAGGCATGAATGTGTTTAAAAGTACTGAAATTATTTCAAGCCTTGCTCATGTCGGTATTGTCTTTTTGCTGTTTTTAATTGGCTTAGATTTACGCCCGCGAAATATTCTTCAGTCATTTAAAACGGCTTTTATGGTTGTGCCTTTTGCAAGCCTCGGGATTATATTAATCAGTACACCTCTCGTGTACGCCTTTGATTATTCATGGACAACCGCCCTTCTCATAAGCATGAGCTTTATCTATTCAAGTACGATTATTGGTGTAAAGCTACTTCCAACAACTGTACTGCATCACAAACACACTGGTGAACTTTTGGTTGCTTTACTTCTGGTTCAAGACTTATTTGCGATTATCGCCTTGGTTGTGCTCAACACCATGGGCGGCACAGCGGTTGAGACTGAGGAAGCCAGCAGCATGATGACATGGCTCGTACCTTTAGTTGGCTTACCTGGCTTAATGGCTTTTGCTTATTTTGGCGTAAAATTTGTGATTATTCCTTTAATTCGTCAATTTGAACGTTTTCAGGAATTTATATTTTTATGTGCTTTAGGTTGGTGTTTAGGGGTTGCACATCTTGCACACAGCATTGGCTTATCTTATGAGATTGGTGCATTTTTGGCAGGCTTAAGTTTAACGCAAAGTGCTATTTGTCATTATGTGGTCAATGCACTTAAACCAATTCGAGATTTCTTTTTAATCTTATTCTTCTTTAGCTTAGGTGCAGGCTTTAATCTCGATATGCTGACAGTTGTGCTTATCCCAGCAGCAATTATGGCAGCGGTATTAACCTTCTTAAAACCATTTATGTATCAGGTCTTATTAAGAAAAGCAGGTGAAGAAGCAGGCACGAGTAAAGAGATTGGCTATCGTTTAGGGCAAGTCTCAGAGTTTTCGCTATTAATTGCATTTTTAGCTTTTCAAAGCCAATTGATCAGTAACGAAGCCTCTCACTTTATCCAGCTGACCACCATTTTTACTTTTATCATTTCATCATATTTAGTGATCCTGAAATACCCTACCCCTATTGCTATTTCAGACCACCTCAGACGAGACTAATAAATATGAGAGATGCACAAGGATTATCCGATCCTTGTGCTATCTCGCATTTCTTGCTGAAAGTCAGGAATACCTCTTAAATCTTGCAACTCCCCATAACTCAGCATGCCTTGGCTAATCCTGTTACGTATTAGCTGTGTCGCATCAGATTTAAAATCTGGTTCTTCTCGCAGCTGCTGTAGAAAACTTACAGGATAGTCATTCAATCTGGAGTTGATATAAAGGGTAGCTGCTTCTTTGTATATTTCGTTTTTTCGAAGCTCAAGTAATTCACTTAAGCCAAACTCACCTTTGTTAATTTTACTAAAATTAACATCACTTGGATTTTTATCACATATTTTTTTGAGATCAACTTCTTTTTGTTCTCTTGCTGATAAATATGGTGAGCGACATGTAGGACATTGTGCATTTGAATAAAGCCCACTCATATTCGGACACTCCACATGAATTGGGTGCATGTGATCTAAGTTCGAACTTATATGATGGCGAACTACATCACCAACTTTAAAATTGTCATAACAGATACCACAAGGGTCCTTAAAGGTCCCTAAGGATTTAGGCGTAATAAAACTAAACATAAAATATGTCCAAATTAACTCTTAATCAAATTCATAACAAGTATTATCTAATCCTTGCAACACTTTTTAGTGCTAATGCAGGACCAACACATGAAGCTGTAAGCTTGTCGTATTCACGTTGCTGCTTAGGTGAGAGTTGCAAAATTTTATCGCAGTCTTCATCTTTGGCTCGTTTCGCTTTTGCACTTAAAGCACGAGCAATTGCTGGCTCACTAAAGTGATTAAAGAGTTTTAAAATTTGACCTGGGCTTAATTTGAGCTGCTGCGCACGCTCTATTAATTGATAAAACTCAGCATTATGCATTTTAAGCTTCGCCTCTAAAGGCTTTACACCATAGTGTTGCAGCACAGGGATAATATGATCTAACCCTTGGTTTTTGGCATAGTCTACAGGGTCTTCACCATGTATATCGAAGTTTTGAATACCTGTCTTACCAAGCATATTTGCCAGCTCTTCATCATTTCCACCTTTAACAAGTGATGCAAGCTGACTGCGTGGGTCTAAAGGTGAACGCTCAACAGTCGTTACAGGACGTGGTTTATTGACAAATAGTCCAGACCACTCTGCTTTAAGCTGAGCATCTCCGTTTGCAAGCATTGCCAGCACAGACTCAAGATTTGAATAGGCCATTGGGTTTACTTGCTTGAAAAGCTGAGAAGAACATTCAGAATTTGCTTGTTGAACAATTGCATCAACCAGCTTCACCAGGGAATACACCTGTTTAGGATTATCTGGGCTTTGTAAAAAGCGCAACTCGTAAGTACCTGCCTGACCAAAGTGAGAATGCTCCAAATTAATCGCAACAGATTTATCATACTGCGGCCCTAGCTCACTTTGCAGCTGAGCCATCACCTTCTCAGGAAGAGTAATTGAGCACAAGCGCCTCTTCGTAAAATCGTTTATTGCTCGAATTTCACTATCGCTTGCAAGCCTACAATTACCTTGAATACCTCCAGCCCGGGAATGAGACATAAGCACCGGAGCAAGGTTAAAAATGGCATTAATAAAGCGACCTTGGCTTTTAATATCTTTAAAGCTGTCTTTAATATCCACATGAATATGCAAACCGCGTTTTTCAACACCTGCACCACCAATGTTGGATGATTTAAACTGCGTTTGCAAATATGAATCATAGCTAGATGTTCGTGCTTCCAGTTCCTGTAAAGTGCCCTCTTTCACATGCATTTCTATACAATCATCCATAACCGCACTCAAAGTAGATGCGGCATGATTTAACGGCGAATTGGTCAGAGCAACTCCATTTTGCTGATTTTGTTGTCGAGCACTTGCCTGTGTAAAGACAGTCACTTTTGCATTATCGATGGTCACTTTTATGTTTGTAGGGGATACTTTTAAATCCCATTCAAAGCCATATCGACCTAAGGGCTTATCTTGAATAGGCTCAACCCCATTAAAAGGAGTTGATTTTACTTTTGGAACATTAATGCTTAAATTTGAAATAGAAGAAATAGAGTCAATCATAACGACACCTCTTTAGACTTTAATAATTCAGCGAGAGCATCTTCAAGCTCATTAGCACCATCGGACATAGCAGTCTCTATTGCGTCTTCGCTCATGCCAGCTTTTTTAGCTTTTATTATTAATGCCATATCTTCAGACTCATACTCACGCACGAAATGCAAAATCATTTGAGGCCGAACACCTGAATCAAGTAAAAGATGGGCGCTCTCTTGCTGTTTTTTATTTAAGTTGCCTTTGGCAATAGCAATGCAAATGGCGCCAGGGTAGCCTGCTTTAGCGGCTTCTACAGCTTTTGCTTGCTGCTCAGGTTTTAACTCAATAATTCGAACTGCATGAGATGGTGCCAATTGAAGTTTGACAAGGCTTTCGACCAAAGCTTGCTGATCTCCATTCATTCGAGTAGCGCGGATAGCATCATACTCTTTAAATTCTTTTTGAAGATATGCATTTACAACAGGAACATCAGACAGCTTTAGTTTTTCAGTCGCCAAAGCCATGCACATCTGATCAGACATACCGTATTGTTTATATTTGAAGGCCTTTTCAAGTTGACTCGAATTAAACTTTTCTGCCATATCAATTGCATTCTGTCCTGAAAAACCTTGTTGCCTAATTTGAATAGCGCTTTGAATTTTTGGCAATTCAGCACTGCAGAGCAACCAAGTCACTTCATATGAGTTAAAACCATGATGCAAAGCCTCAATAAGCGCATCGGTATTCTCAACATGGTGAGGCACTATTCGATGAATATCACTTAGGCTTAAACCAGCTTTTTTGCATTTTAAGATGGCATTAAACTCATGTTCAGGATAATCAACATGAGCCTCAATGGATTCTATTTCACCTTTTGAAAAACCAGTGTCTATTAGCAAATGCAAACGAGCTTGTCGCTTTAGATTATGTGGTAATTGATTAAGGGCTTCTTTTGGTGAAAATCCAAGACTGAGCAAACGATCATGCAGAGTTAGAGCTGCTTGTGGTTTGCGCAATAAATCTTGAGCTTTTTCAACAGATGCTCCATCAACAATGGCATTGATGACTTTTGTTCGAATAGGATCAGGATGTCGCATAAGTCTGGCGATATGCAGCTTATCTAGCCCTTTACCAGAGAGCTGTTCGACTTGAGTATAAAAAGATCTATGGATGTCTGCGTCTACATGGCCTTTAACCCCGTGCTTTTCGAGCAATCCATGCAGATCCGTGAAACCTTTATGCTGTGCAAATGCAAATGGATCAGCACCATCAATTGTGAAATTTAATACCTTGTTAGCTGTTATTAAGGCTTCAACTTGGTCAAGATCATTTTTCTTGCAAGCAAACTCAAGTAACGTCTGCGGGTGTTCTGGCCCATAACCAACATGAGCAACTGGCTTCGCATCAAGAGCCTCAAAATAAGATTGTAATTCTTGTCTTAGCTTTAAATCATCGCCGCAGAATAAATCCAATACTGCATAGATATTCGAATATGACTCAGGCTTAATTGTTTTGGTCACTTCATGCCCTGGGTTATCTTTTGCAAACGCAACCATCTTATCAATAAGGCTTGCTAAAGTATGAATATCCTTTGGTCGAGCAGGACTTTGCAAAGCACGAATTTCAATGGTGCCTTCATTTCCAAAATGTGAGTGTTCTAAATTGACATCATAAAATTTTGCATCCAAAGATTCATTGTAAATAGCATCTTTTAACTGCGGCATGACATCAATGCGCTTTAATTTTTCTTCATCAGGATTTGCAATTTCATCTAAAAAAGCTTGAGCTTGTTTTATTTGTTTTTCACTTAAAGCTCTTCGAACAAGAGTATTCTCATTCACACGAGATGCATTGGCGAGAGTGCCTGTCACATTAAATAAAACAACAAAAAAGCGGCCTAAGCTCTTATCTGAATGAAATGTATTTTCAATGTCAACATGAAAGTGCAAACCATGGTTAGGCAACTCACGAGCACCAATAATATCGGTACCGCCTTTATTTTTTATTTTTAATGCATCTTGCAAGTAAGCACTATAAGCATCAGTATCAGCTTTAATCTGCTCAATGCTCCCTTCTTTAAAATGCATTTCAGTCACGTCATCAGGCGTGGTGATAAATTGTGACGCATAATGCGTTAAAATACTCCCTTCATACTCTTTTTTACGCTTTGCAATTTCTTTGTCAGTAGGCGGACCTCTTCTCGCATCACTCTCATCATCACTCGACTCAACAGCAATAGCGACACCGCTATGGTCTGCAATATCATAGTTATACGAATAATCAAGTAATTCTTTTGGGTTATTTGCTGGCAATCGCAAGTCCCACTCACCACCATAGATCCCTTTAGCTCTTGGTTTAATCGTATCCGTTGATTGAGTTGATGATTGCGTATCTGTTGAGATCGACGACAAGGTCGAATCAATTGAACTTAAAGACGTAGAGCTACCTGACGATCTTGAAAAGCTCGAAGGTAGATCAGCTGCGGGAACAATAGAATTTGACACAAACAACTCTCAACATTGGACCAAAACAAGGTCGGTTTTTAAAATGATAAATATGATGAAGGGATTCTACTGAATGCACTATGCCACCACCAGCATTATTAACAAAATCACACAGATAGACTTGTGCAAGTTATAAAACAGAATGCACTAAAGAAGTACAGATGAGTCTGCTATGCTCCACCATAATAAAAACAACGACAAATGGCTGAGAGCCTTATAAAAACCCTGCAAAAAAACACAGTCAATTGCTTGCAATCCCCTTTTATTTCCTTTAAACACGATAGAGCACATCTTTTTTAAGTTGATTAGTTGCAATCACGATCATTACGCCATCACAGGTATTAAGACTTATAAAAGTGGTAAGGATATACACACAAGGAGCAAGATTCGATGACTATTAAAACCTATAATTTCCCGACTCGTATCATGATAGGTGAAGGTGCAGCAGACCTATTAGCAGCACAACTACAAGCTAAATCAATTATTCGCCCCCAAATCGTGACTGACTCAGGCATCGCTGGTCTTGAAATGTTTACAATCCTTATGAGCAAACTACAACTTGCCGGCCTAGAGCCTGCAGTATTCTCAGACTTTTCAGGCAACCCATTAGAGTCTCACGTCAATGCAGGGGTAAAGCACTATAAAAAAAACAACTGTGATTCATGCGTGCTGATTGGAGGTGGCGCAGCTTTAGACGTTGGTAAAGCCATTGCCCTTATGGCGACAAATGCAGGCACTCTTTTTGACTATGAAGATGAAAAACCAGGTGCTTTGCCAGTACTCAATGCTTTGCCATTTATTGTTGCTATTCCAACAACTGCAGGCACTGGCAGTGAAGTTGGCCGCTCATCCGTTATTTCTGATGATAAAACACACACAAAGAAGATTATTTTTGATCCACAACTTTTACCAAAGCTTGTCATTGCAGATCCGCTTCTCACTGTTGGCCTGCCTTCCTTCGTCACTGCAACAACAGGTATTGATGCATTAACACATTGCGTTGAAGCCTTCCTCACACCAATGGAGCACCCAATGTGTGATGGTATTGCGCTTGAGGGCGTTCGCTTAGTCAGCCAAGCCCTTGTAACAGCAGTGCAAAATGGTTCAGACATTCAAGCTCGTGAAAAAATGCTACACGCTGCCATGATGGGTAGTGTTGCTTTCCAAAAAGGTCTAGGTGTCACTCATTCTTGTGCCCATGCCATGTCAGCAGTGTTCAATACACACCACGGCTTAGCAAACGCCATTATGTTCCCAGCTTGCATGAAGTTTAATGCCGAAGCTGTGCCTGAAAAGTTTGAGCGCCTTGCACAGGCAGTAGGCTTACAAACGCATTCCGCCGAAGCATTCATCAACTGGTACCTTGATCTAGCACAAAAAGTCGATGTACCAATGGGTTTACAGCATCACGGCATCAATATCACAGATCAATTGGTTGATCTTTCACTTGCTGATGGCTGCCATAACTCCAACCCACGCAAAGTCTCCCGCGAAGACTTTATCAAGATATTTGAAGAGGCCCTTTAATGTCCAAAATCAAAGTCGGTATCAGTGCCTGTATTTTAAAGGCATCGAGATCAGAAGAGCGTATCCCCGTTTTTAACGGGCGTCCTCTTGCTTATGTTGAATATGGTATGCCTGACTGGATCAGCCGCTACGGCGGCATTCCTTTGATGCTTCCACCACCTTTAGGTTTTTATGACTTGAAAGTTGGTGAAAAAATTGGAGACCATCCAGAAGCAGACTATATCCTGCAAGTCATGTCTGACATGATGGATTCGATTGATTGCCTTGTAATCCATGGTGGTGTTGATATGGCGCCTGAAAGCTATGGCCAGACTCCACTTAGACCAGAATGGTCTGGTGATTGGATTCGTGATCAATACGAGCTGACACTGTTTAAGCTTTGTCTTGAAAAAAATAAGCCAGTGGTTGGTATTTGCCGTGGTCACCAAGTGATTAACGTCGCGCTTGGCGGCACACTGTATCAAGATACTTGCACTCAAAAACCAGATGCTCTCGTGCACCGCTCGCAAGAAATGTATGAAAAGCTCTACCAAAACACAGTTCTGGTTGAAGGCTCGTCTTTACAAAAGCTCTACCCTGGTATTACAGCTTGCCGCACAAATACAGTTCATCACCAGGCAATCGATCAACTGGCGCCAAGCCTAGTGATGGATGCTTATTGCCCAGATGACAATGTGATTGAAGCAGTAAGTGCTAGCCCAGAGCATTATCCAAACCATTATATTCGTGGCATTCAGTGGCACCCGGAGTTTCAACGACCAAACGCCAGCGACGAAGAGCGCGCGCTGTTGAGCCCTGGGCCAATTCTTGAAGATTTACTCAAAGCAGCAGCTGACCGACTTTAAGCTGCTCGCGCTATTAAAAGGAATTACACATGCAACAAGTGATTAATCCATTCGACCAAAGCGTTGTTGGCGAAGTCCAATACGACACCCTCGATACAATTAAAGCCAAAATTGCGACAGCAAAAGCTTTTATACCAGCTGAAGCCACAGACGATCTTGAAGAACGCCTTGAAGCCATGGCTCGTTTTAGAACACGCTTCCAAGATGACATTGAGAAAGCCGCCAGCTTGCTTGCATCTCAAACTGGTAAACCTGTCAGCCAAGCTCGTGGGGAAATTCAAGCCAGCGATGCCCGTATTGCTTACTTTATGGAACAGGTTCCAGCATTGATTCAAGCAACGACTGTAACGGAAGGTGCAACCCAAGAAGAAAAATCATATCAACCACTTGGTGTTGTAGCCAATATTTCTGCATGGAATTACCCATTCTTTATCGGCCTAAATGTGATTGTCCCTGCACTACTGGCTGGCAATGCAGTGCTCTATAAAGCCAGTGAGTTCTGCCCATTAACAGCTGAACTTATTGCCGAGCAGCTTTGGGATTCGGGTTTCAGCCGTGATCAATTCATTCTTGTGCAAGGCGGCGGTAAAGAAGGCCAAATGCTCTTAGAGCAAGACATTAACGGTGTTTTCTTTACAGGCTCAAGCGCTACTGGTACTGCAATCGCCAAACAAATGGCTGGCCGTATGGTGAAAGTTCAAATGGAGCTTGGCGGTAAAGACCCAAGCTATGTGACTGAAAATGTTGACGTGAAAGCCGTAGCTCAAGGGCTTGCAGATGGCGCATTCTATAATGCGGGCCAAAGCTGCTGTGCTGTAGAGCGTATCTATGTACACCAATCCATTGCTGAAGAGTTTATCTCCCACTTCAAAGCAGAAGTTGAATGCTTTAAATTTGGCGACCCGCAGGATGATTCAACATATCTAGGCCCTCTTACACGAGCTGCGCAGATTGAAGTACTACAAGCTCAGGTGCAAGATGCAGTAGAAAAAGGTGCGACAGTAATTTGCGGTGGCGAAGCAGATGCACGTACAGGCTTCTTCCAGCCAACAGTGCTGACACATGTGAATCATGGCATGTCTGTTATGCAGGAAGAGTCTTTCGGCCCTATTATTGGCATTATGACTGTTGAATCTGACGAAGAAGCACAGCGCCT
This sequence comes from Gammaproteobacteria bacterium UBA6940, assembly GCA_002450655.1. GTDB lineage: Bacteria > Pseudomonadota > Gammaproteobacteria > Pseudomonadales > UBA6940 > UBA6940. The sequence goes on from DJZY01000039.1 coordinate 17,056, forward strand.
TATGGCTGATACAGAATATGGCTTAACAGCTGGTGTCTTTTGCCAAGATCAACAACGAGCTCGTGATATCTTGAAGCCTCTTAAAACTGGTACAGCCTATATCAACGTTTGTGATCGTGTCAGCCCATATGTACCCTGGACTGGTCGAAAGCAATCAGGTCTTGGTTCTACCCTTGGTCATGAAGGTGTTTTTGCCTTTGTGCATCCTAGAAGTTGGCAGATACGTTAAAATTCACCCCACCGCTCTTTAATGCTATTTTCACAAAAAGAAAGCCCTTCCATAAATGAAGGGCTTTTTCAATTTGTGCAAACAAGGCAGGATTATTTACTTACAAATTTCAGCTGTTAGAATAACCAATTTTCGTTATCTCTTGCATGTTCTGCGTAAGCTAATCGTTGTGTGATAATATCCGCGGATTGCTTCTCTTCCGGTGTAGGTGCTCTCCATTCACCATCTTCGAAGACCTGTGGATCATAACCATTTTCGTCACCAGAGTAGAACACCCGTTCTTCCCCAAGAGAAACGTATGTTCCATCATACCCTTCACGCTTAAACGTGCCTGGAAGATCCTCATTGTTAGTCAAGTTCAGCTCTTCAACAGGAGATTTATCACCATTACCGCCAGACTTAAAATCTTCATAATGCTCTGGAATGTCTTTTGAGAAAAGATCAGTGTCATTATGGAGGTAATCGTTAAACTTTTCACCTTCTTCAGTGAACTTCATTTGACCTTCATCAGTTACCTCAATGATCTTATCATCAATAAGCTTCTGAACATTCTCAGTGGACATTTTACCGTCTTTATCACCGACGAGCATCATGGCAACTTCTTTGTCCATGCCTTTCAGTTCAAACTCATCACTAATATCTTTAAAGGCTGCTAAATTTTCATTGGTATCAGCAAATTGCTCCTCATTGAGGCCACCTTCATCAAAAAGGCCATTTTCTTCCATATTTTCACGGCTAAAAATAAGCGTTGCGGCATTTTCATCTAGACCATACTTTTCTTTAGCAAAGTCTTTAAACTCATCGATATCAATTGAGTCATCACCGTTTTTGTCCGCATCGTACCCGCCAACAGATAAACCTTGTACATCTTGATGACTTACTTCATTAGCTGCCCATGCCATAATACTTACCTCTTATGTAGTCTAAAATTTATTGTTTGTCTTCTAACATTGTGTCTAAGATATGTTTTTTTATAAGTGCCAGTTCCAACTCCTCTAGCACATTAAAATTAATACTGTAGAGATTCGGAAATTGTTCCGAAAAGAGTGCTTGCACTTGATTTGCAAGATGAGGCGCAAAACCCGAATCCTCCAAACGGAGTGAAATTTCAGTCACAGGAACATCAATAGCTTCGATACCTCCTTTAAGCATATAATGCCTTACTAATCGAAAGATATTAATTGCTTTCACAAAAACTTCTGGTAATTCTGGCAGCATTCTTTCAACCGTTTCTAACCCAATTTGATTTTGATAAAGAGCTTCTAAATCAAATTGGTCAAATGTAGATTGCATAATGTCTTCCTTATTGATCACTTGTATAAAATAATACACTTTCTTCTCACCTATGATGTTTAGGCAAAGCAACATAGTGTCGTATTAATGTTACTGGATAACAATGGCAGCTGTAGCGATTAGAATCAAATAGGTGATGCATGGTATCTTAGCTGATTAATAATAACCCTTTGAACAACTAAATGAATCCTTGTAAAGCAATCAGCTTCTATTTGCCTTAGAATTTAGGCTAGACTATCTTAAGTATGAACATGAATAGTACAGACAATATTTCTAGAAATCCGATAAGAATCAAACTATCTAACTGATTTGACGCCACATTTTAACGATAGCGTCGATTGGTTACATTTCAACCATCGATTTTATCAATATAAAAAACCTAATTTGCTCATATTTCAAGCAATTTCCTGAAAAACTGTTTTGACGATATGCCATTCTATTGACTCCACTATAGAATTCTCATAACATCCATTTCGCATCATTGATGCTTTTTTGACATTTAATTAAAAAGGGAATAAGGCCCTCAATTTTAATCAAAAAATTCGTTATAAAGGTTTAAATTAAAAAGTATTTCTAAAAAAATGCTTTCTGCATTTCAATAAAAAAGGTGAATTATGGTAAGTTCAATACCTGCGGTTAATGGATTACACACTTCTGGACTAATTGCTCGCTATGCGGAGCTTAATATTGGTACTGACAACCCAAATACAGCTGCAGTTTCAATAGCAGAAAATGTTATTAGCAATATGATTAAAGATGGTACTTTAGCGCCGAATAAAAACGCTGAAAATACAGATAAACCATCACCTCACTTAGAATTGCAAAGCCAACTTGAAAATCATTTAAAGCTTATTATTACAGAACATCCAATTGATTACTTTAAAAAGGATGTTATCAGTAAAGGTATTTCACAAGCTGTAAGAGCAATGTCTGATACTACTTATGTTGACATGAAACATATGACAAAAAATGCAAGCGATGAATTACTTAGTATCGCGAAACAAGCCAGTAACTTTATTGCCAACCCAAACTATCAATTAACGTTAAGTGCTGTTTTTGGTGGCACTCAAGATCCATGCCGTATGCGCTCAATTTCTTATGCACTAGCACCACTTGAAGCTCTTGATAAATTATTAGCAATTAAAAAGAATATGAACGATGTTGGTGTGCACACTGGCAACGTAACAATGAAATTGCTTTCTGCTCATAATGCCGCTATTCAAATGAATGGATATGATAAGTCTGTTGAGCTAAATGCAAAATCAATTTTTTCAACAGTGCACAAATACATTGAAGCAACACGTCCACACCTGAAGGGTTCTGATTCAATTCAATATGCGTATGACTCCATAGAGCTTGAGAATGAATTCCTTGATAATGCATTTGAACTGGCAGCCAAATCTGTACCAGATGAAATCGTTGCTCAGCTTCGCAAAATGGGCATGAAACATGGTGGTGAAGAAGGTGCCAATAACGCTGTACGTTACGGATTACTGCATCCACTTGTGACTGGTGACTTTGCTGTTGCTAAAACAGGTGAAGTTAACAAACCTCTTCATGATACAGGTGTTGTATCATACGGTGGTTCGCCAGAAAAACGCTTTAATGCTCTTCGTAAGATTGTAACAAACAGCCTTGTAGAACATAACCCAAGAGTTTTCGTTGAAAAAAATGACATTTCAAGAGTCATTAGTAATGCTGGTGAGCGAGCGGTTTATTATATTGCCACAGACCTTAAAGGCAATAAAGATGAAACTGACGTGAGTATGATTTATGCTGCGGAGAAAAAACCAGAGCCAGACAAAGGCTATTCACGCTTAATCAAAAAAGACGTAGCACTTCTTAAGAATGATCTAGCCATTCACGTTGGTGAGCAGATTGGTATTTTAACAGCAGACAAGTCTAAGCAACCAGAAGACCCTGTTGTTGATCGCGACACGAATTTGAAAAGACGTATTGAAGCAAACCTGTCTAAAATCTTACCGAAACCAAAAATTTGGGGTCGAGAAATGAATAGGATTAAAGCAGAATATCTTGAAAAAGCTGATACAAACAGCATTTTCCACGAGACGAATGTACGTATGCTTGATGCATTAATTGAAAACGGGCCATTCAATAAAGTAGATAAAGTTGTAGCGGCTTTTGAAGCACAAATGTATCCATTACTTTCAGATATTTTAATGCTGCCAAGTCCAAACATTCAGGCAACACAAAGTTTACTGCCTTAAATACAAAAAAGCCCTTGATTTAATTCAAGGGCTTTTTTTATGGCTTACGCTGCTGCACCTTCGGCATTATCCTGCATATCCTCAACATCTTGGGCTCCAACTTCATTAGCCTCCCAACCACCTTGAGCTTCTACAGCAGTCCATTCACCATCCTTATAGGTTTGAGGTACAAATTTATCATCTCCAGAGTATAGAATACTACCATCATCTCTTAAAGTATATTCACCATCGTAACCTTCACGAGTGTACGTACCTGGCTTGCCTTCTTTTTCCTGCAAGTTTAATTCTGCGATCGATTCACTTGCAACTTCAGCAGCACCTTCTGCTAAGTCTTGCATACCTTCAACATCTTGGGCTCCAACTTCATTTGCTTCCCAACCGCCAGTACCTGACTTAAAATCCTCATAATGTTCAGGAATATCTTTAGCAAAAATATTAACTTCATTATGGAGGTATTCGTTAAATTTTTCACCTTCTTCAGTGAACTTCATTTGTCCTTCATCTGTTACTTCAATGATCTTATCATCTATAAGTTTCTGAACATTTTCAGTTGCCATTTTCCCGTCTTTATCACCGACAAGCATTATAGCAACTTCTTTATCCATGCCTTTAAGGTCGAACTTTTCAGCAATATCTTTAAATGCTGCTAAATTTTCATTCACATCAGCAAACTGCTCTTCATTTAAACCACCTTCATCAAAAAGACCATTCTCTTCGAAGTTTTCACGGCTAAAAATAAGCGTTGCGGCATTTTCATCAAGATCGTACTTTTCTTTGGCAAAGTCTTTAAATTCATCTATATCAATTTCATTATCGCTGTTCTGATCTGCATCATACTCGCCAACAGAAAAACCTTGAACATCTTGACGACCTACTTCATTAGCTGCCCACGCCATAGTACTCTCCTCATTTTATATAAATTAATTAATTTTTTTAAATTATTATTAAATTTAAATTGACTCTATTTTATCCAACATTTCTTCAAATATATGCTTTTTAATAAGCACAAGTTCCATTTCTTCTAATACATTAAAATTAATACAGTATATAGCCGGAAATTGTGTTTCAAAAAGAGACTCTATTTGCCCTGCAATAAGCAGTGGTAAACCAGCCCTTTCCAAATGCAATGCTATTTCTGTCACAGGAACGTCTGTTGCGCCCATGCCGCCTTCAACAAGATAGTGACGAATAAATCGAAATATATTAATTGCTGAAACAGACATTGCAGGCAAATACGGCAACATTTTTTCAACGGTCTCAAAGCCAATTTGATTCTGGTAAATAGAATCTAATTCAAATTGGTCAAAACTCGACTGCATGCGTTCTTCCTCTTTCATGTATTTAATAACAAAGTACCAGCCCTAACCGTTCGAAATGTCCAAATTAAGCAATTTATTGTTAATCTAATGTAAACAACATAACAAAAAAATATTTAGCTTAGCTGCAAAACCAATAAACCGAATACATTAAATGGCTTTAAAACCATTTAAAAATGAAGAGAGGGGTTTTTAACGAAAGTAATCGTGAATTACTTGATGTTCAAGAGACTCTACTCTTTCTGATGTAATGCTAAGCTCACCAGGTAAAACCCAATAGAGAATAACCATAGAATGCTCTAATAGAAGAGGCGGCATTCCAGCCTTATCTAAAATTGAAGGTAACTCTTCCAAAAAGACTGTTTGATTTTCCAAGCCTGATTGACACAAATAAAATCGAACCAATCTCAATAAGCTAATTATTTTAACTATCTCTTCAGGTAACTCAAACAACAATCGTTCAATTGTTTCCCGTGCTAAAGGGGCTTGATCAAACAGCTCATCATTACTAAAATCTAGTGCAAGTGGCATGAATAAAGTCTCATTGCAAATTATAATCGTATATTTTAGGCAACACCTTTATATTGCAATTTTAAACTTCAATTATTGTCATTATTTTGAAAGTAAAATGTATATTTACTGTGAAGACCTATTTTAAAGAATAGTAAACAGGAGATGATATGACATATATTTGTAAACATAACGACAATTAAAGAAAAGCCATAAAAGCCATAAAAGTCAATTACACTCACATATAATCTATAGATACTATAGAATCATGAAGCAGCAACTCATCCTTAAGCGCTGCATCCATGCAATAGGCTTCTCATTCAGTGTAAGCTGGACGTCCTGTCCTTGCGATATCCTATCAACTTACACCAGAAAATGCCCTCACAAACAACACTCCTCGATGTCTGCTTTTTAAATCAGCTCTGAGCTGATAGGATCAGTATGCCAAAATAAAATGATATTTGTGTGGCACTGCGTTTGCGAAATGTTATCCAAATGGGCCTTGTTGCACGGTGATTTAA
>DJZY01000081.1 GCA_002450655.1 Gammaproteobacteria bacterium UBA6940
GCTTTGCTGGGCAAACAAAAAAGGAGCCTTAGCTCCTTTTTAAGTTGTTGATATTAGGTCGTGTCTATAAAATAATCAAGATATTTTATGTATTTTTTCGACGACGAACGCCTATCAAACCTACAAGACCGAACCCAATCAAACTCATTGTCATTGGCTCACTCACGTCATTAGACACTGATTCTGCCAATAAGTTGAATGTAAATGTACCGTCAATCGAACCTGGCTGACCACTTGTTGGTAGTGAGTCGAAATAATTGATCAAATTAGAAAGATTCAAAACCGGATCATTTGGCACTTCTAGGAAAGAAACAACCACGTCATTTAAAATACCATCTGCATCTAATGCTGTAATTTGATAGTCAACATTAATTAATGAATCTACACCTGCAAGCAAATGGTTCACAGATGTAAGGCTTAATGATGAGCTACCAGATGTCGTTGTATATTCTTGGCTAGAGAAATCAAATGTATAATTACCTGGGGCAACACTGCCAAAATCTTCAAGATTAAAGGCTTCATTACTCCAAGTTGTTAAAGGAATAATTGAGTTTGGACCAGCAATTGCAGAGAAGCTGCCACTTGACACCCATGAAACGGTTTCAGATGCAGCTGGAATTTGTACATGAGCATAACCTGTCAAATCCGATAGAATAAGATTGTAGGTAAATTGATTTGAATCAGTATCGATATAAGGATTAAAACCTGATAGAGCAAAGTTTCCACTTAAACTAATATCAGTTAAATAAGCGGCATGAGCTGTAGGTGCAAGCACCATAAGACCAAACACCAAAACACCAGTTTTCTTCAACATAGAAAAACCCTCAGTAAATAGTTGAAAATAGGTAAAACAAACATCATTGTTAAACAAATTAACGACTTTTCATGGGCATGTGCGGGGGAATAATGGTCAGGCAACCGTATTAGAACAATACGGTTGCTGCTTGCTATTCAACAGTCATTGCTTGCGAAAAACAATCAACTCGTGATCAAGGCAGAAACTGCTTTGCAGCTGCTGAACTTGACTTACTCACTTCTAAAAATGCTTTACCGGTATGACTTCCAGAGATTGCCAATGGGCCCTCCCAGTAAAGGCTGTATGAACTCTTTCGAGCATCAAACTCACTGTTTGCTTTAACTGCTTTTGCTTGAAGATCAACTCCGTACTCAGGAATTTCTATTCTCCAAGCATTTTGATAAGTCGTACGTGTTTTTTCACTGTAAAACTCATCTAAAGCCGTTAAAGTAAAATCTTCTTCTTTTAATTGGTGATGACGACCATCCTGACTGTAAGTACCTCCAAGATAAACGCTTTCACCTTGGTGATCTTTCAGCTGAAATAGCATTACATCTGCGCCATTGTCAAGCTGTAGTGCAAACCATTCCCAATCAAGAACACCTGCTCTGAACTCACCCCATTGATGGTCAAACCAAGATGAACCAGATACTGTATAGACCTGCCCATCAACCATAACTTGTCCACTTGTTTTCATTCGTGGACGTGAATAGTAATAGCTCTCACCAGCAACTTTAAAGTCTGCTAGGCCATCACCGTCTTGCATTACAGGACCATGCTGATCATTTAAGTCAAGATCGAAAGAAAAGTTTTCTGCTTTCCCCATCAAGGTATCAATACCATTGATGATCTTCATTTTCCATTGACCTTGGTTGATCTGCACACCATCACGACCAAGTGGCTGAGTATAAAAACCTGGGATGCGATTCTCATACGCATAGGTGATACCAGTTTCTTGATCTAATAACGTTGCATGAATAATCGTATGATTTGCTAAAGCTCTGTGTGCAAAAATAGTGTAATGATAACTAAACTGACGACCTGTTGCAGTCTCTAAATGGCCTGAATAATACCACCATTCAGTCATAACATCATGGGGACCGTCATCTAATGGAAGAGTAACTAAGCTGTTACGCTGGCCAGCATTAATTATATCTTCACTTGCCTTATTGTCTGAAAAGAAAATAACTGCAACTGCTGCCATAAAAGCAACAAAACCAGCCAGCATACCTGCAAACCAAAGTGGATGCCGCTGCCAGAATGGCTTATGTACCTTTACCTTTACTCTTACTTTAACTCTCGGGTCACCCATTATTCTTTCAACACCACAACGCTAACGATTAATACATACAATGGCCAGCCTAGAAAAGCAGGCTTCTACTTCTTTTTAGCCTGCACATTATTGAACCATTATTCTTATTTAATGCTGTTTTATTATTGATCATCTAAAACAGTATCAATAATGTAGATAATACCGTTTGATGTTGCAATAGAATCAATACGAGCAGGCACATTATTGACTAACAAATCGCCACCAATACTAGCCAACCTTAAAGTATCTGCAGCTAGTGTTGGCACAATACGGCCATTTTCATCACCAAAATCTTGAGGGCTCAAAGAGGCTCCAGGTACTGTATGATGAGATAAAAGAGAATTAAGTTCATCTAGGTTGGAATATAATTGACGAACTCGTGTGACGCCAAGCTTAACAAATGCATCATTTGTTGGTGCGAAGAATGTGTAATTACCAGCTGCATCCAACGTTGTTGAAAGATCAGTAATACTCATCGCAGCGACTAGACCAGAGAAACGAGCATCATTTGAAAGTACATCAAGAATTGTCTCTTCACCTGGCGCCGTTGTAGGACCAGAGAACACAACATTTACACCATGTAAAACACCATCTGTCGCATCCACATCGGTTTCAACAAATTGGCCTGAAGGAAATAAACGATCGGAACCATCAAGCATTGTTGCACCATTTGCTGTTAAATCAGCACTGGAAACACGACCTAAAGTAATATGTCGAAGAAGCAAGTTACGGAAAGTACCACGATTTTGAAGAAGTGTTTCACGCTGATTATCAGTCAGAGATTCAAATGCCGCATTCGTTGGCACTGTAGCTGTATATTCGTAGGCACCGTCATTTAAAAGCTCATTAAGCTGAGTGTACTCTAAGCCATCGGAAAAAAAGCTGTAATTAGGATTTGCAGCAATTGATTGTACAAGTGTTAATTCTTCAACTTGTTCAGCTGGGTCACCTCCAAGAGAGCCACCCTCACCCGCACCAACTGATACATCTGGATTAGCACAACCACTGATAACAGCAAAAGTTAATAGACATACAAACCAACTGGAAATTTTTAAAACAACTTTACTCACACGCACAACCTTCTTTTTATAAAATAGAGGGAAATTCACCTCAGGTTAATGCTGAATAAAACCTGCGGTGTATACCAAAAACGCTTAAGGTATATCTGTGCGGAGTATACTGAACGGCCCTATGCGCAACAAGTGAATGATAACTAAAAAACACCCTTTTTTTGTATCTCAGTGGCTACAATTAAAAAAATGTTTTCAATAAAAGACTTGCCTTACGATGCTATTAATAGTAGAGTTGATAGTCAAACCTCTAAGGGGACGACATGGCTTCGACGCTGGTCGTGAAACCTTGGGTGCATGTCGAGTTCTGTTGCAAATCTCGTAAATTAGTTGCTTCAATTTAAAATAGTTGCAGAAAATGTACCTATGAATGATGCTGATTGGGGTACTGCTTCTCTAGCTGCGTAAGCAGTTAGGGTCAACAGACCAATCGAGATGGCTTAATAACCCATCTCCATCCAGTCTCCCTTGTTTGCCCGTAGGCGAGGAAACAGACTGTCATATTATACAGGGATCGCTTTGATGACAGCTCAGGACATCATCGCTAAATTTAACTGAGATCGCCTTAAGACAACCCTGCTAGTTGGGTCGTCTGTAGGTTAACTTAATAAACTAGCTAAGCATGTAGAGCTCCTGGCGTAGCATTAGCGGACGCGGGTTCGATTCCCGCCGTCTCCACCAAATGCTTTTTAAAACCTTTCAATTACTTCCCCACCCCCATACAAATCAATTACTTACAGCAAAACCAATCTCATTTTTTCACTTTGACTCATAATTTTAGTAGTACAGATAGCGGTACCATTCTGCTTCTATAAAAATGCGTACTACAAAAAAGAGAATCTGCAGACACCTTAGGTTGAAAGAAAGAGAGAAAAAAGCAGAAATAAAAAAGCATATAGACCTATAAAAATTGCATTTATAGGCCACTCAAATTAACGAGGCACTGTCTCACCAGCAAAGATCATTTTAGGCTGAACCGATTCAATCACTTTATTACAGCCATTTTCTGGGCAATTTCTCATATCTGGCTTTTGATCAACACAAGCTGTATGAAAAGTATGACTGCAAGGCTCGAACTTTTTAAGTTCAATAATTCGACCAGTCATAAGTGCTGTATTACAAATACCGCACTCTTGAGTGTAAATTGTGCTTGCACGAGATATTGAATTATTAACTCCAGGCATGATTGTTCTCCATATAATGCATCAATAAAATGTCTACTTGAAATACACCTCTTTAAATAACTTTTTAATACCCGTTAAGATATTAAACACCCTTTAAATCGAGATAATTAAAGATAAACATCTTTATTACACTATTTTCTAGAACGCTTACGCCCTTTTGTTACATTTTATTCATAAAAAATTCAGTTTCAAAAACAAAAAAAGGCGATGCAACCATCAGAGCACCTCTGTGATTACATCGCCTTTTTGCTCTTTTTTTTAAACTGCTTGCTTTTTCTCCCGAGGGGCATATTCAAAAACATCTGAGTAGCAGTTTTCTTCATTTAAGCCTTTAGATTCAAGCTGATCGATAGTGCCATATACCATTCTCGGGGAGCCGCATAAGTACACTTGAGCTCCGTCTAAGGAGGCAAAATCCTTATCAACTACTTCATAAATATAGCCGGAACGACCTGTCCAATTGTCATTTGCAGCCTCTACTATTGGCGTAAAATTTAAGTTTTTATGTTGCTGAACCCACTGGTTAAATTCTTCTAAAAAGTAAAAATCTGAAGCACTTTTATTGGACCAGTAAATATTAACGTCAGCATCGGGATTACGTCTCAGAATTTCTTCAGTCACACATTTAATTTTAGAAATACCAGAGCCAGCTGCAATTAAAACATGAGGAAGTGAAACATCTGTTTGCAAATAAGCATTACCCATGGCTAGATTAATCTTCGCAAATGCACCAGCTTCAGAAAGCTGCGCTAAGTGCTGAATAATTTTGCCTGAAAACTCGCTTGCATTATGGATAAAAAGCTCTAATCGACGAGGATGAACTGGGTCACAGCTATTGGCGATTGTGTAAAACAATGACTGGAATTGACCATCATTGTTTAGATCAAGCTCAAGCTGTAGATACTGCCCTGCATGATACTGAAGCTGTGTGCCTTCAGGTGCTTCAAATAAGATTTGAAATGTTTCTTCACTTAGGTTTTGGACATCTACAACTTTGCAATCTAATGAAACAACTGGGCGCTTTTCTGTATCACCGGCCACTTTACTCATAATCAATATCTCTTGCTGGGGAATCTTACCACTATTAAAACAAATAAAGCTTATCTGTTTTAGTGCGATCTAGTTACCATTTTTTAAAAACTGTAATACTCAACTATATCTAGAATAAAACACTTCTCACATGAATTAAAATGATTAATTTTCAACAATTCATTAATTTTACTCATGCATCCTATTCATAGCAGATATCGAACAAACCTTATTAACAATTCGACTAAACCCCTATAGATCTGGCCTTAAGCTCATTACTAGGCAGCATTACTCATAAAGTACGGTTATTAGGGCTATTGAGCGATTTTTTTTTAGCCATAAACGTCATTCATGAGTGATTCTCATCAATTCATGAAATAAAATCAATTTCATTCATGTGAAAATAAAGGTATAAAGTTGACATGACTTCCAGCAATTCCACTGGAAGCGGCTAAAGATATTTAGATTTGATCGACAACACAGGATACAAGCCAAAATGAGCAACGGTTTTACATACACAATTAAAAGCATTCGTTTTGACGAGAACTATGAACCAAAAGATAGCACTCGCACAACAACCAACTTTGCTAACTTAGCTCGTGGTGAAAGCCGCCAGTCGAATCTGCGCAACGCATTACAAATGATCAATAGCCGTTTTAACGCAATGGCAAGCTGGGATAACCCAAAAGCTGATCGTTATTCTCTTGACCTTGAAATTATTTCTGTCGACGTTGATGTTGACGGCAGTGGTGAGTTCTTCCCTTCCATTGAAATTCTAAAAACATACATTAACGATCACAAAACGAATAAGCGTATTGAAGGTATCGTTGGTAATAACTTCTCTTCTTATGTTCGTGATTATGATTTCAGCGTTCTTCTTCGTGAACACAATAAAGATAAAGAGCAGTTCAGCATCCCAGAAACTTTTGGTCAGCTGCACGGCAATCTGTTCAAAGATTTTCTTGCATCTGATACATATAAAGAAAACTTTAACAAACTTCCTGTTATTTGCCTCAGTGTTTCTGACAACAAAATTTATACGCAAACATCAAACAAGCACCCCGTGCTAGGTGTTGAGTATCTACCAAACGAGTCTTCTTTGACTGAGCAATATTTCAAGAAGATGGGCTTTGAAGTTCGTTATTTCATGCCTCCAAAAGCCGTAGCACCACTGGCGTTCTACTTTATTGGTGATCTATTGTCTGACTACTCAAACCTAGAGTTAATCAGTACAATTAGTACAATGGAAACATTCCAAAAAATCTATAGACCAGAAATTTACAATGCGAATGCTGCTGCTGGCCACCAGTATCAGCCAAACTTGAAAAACTCTGACCACTCATTAACTCAGATCGTCTATGATCGTGTTGAGCGTAGTCAACTAGCAGTTAAACAAGGCCAGTTCGCTGAAGAAAAATTCATCAAGCCATATAAGTCTGTGCTTGAAGAGTGGTCTGCAAACTACGCGTCTTAAGCAAACACCAAGATTAGACAAAAAGGACTCTATTTAAAATGAAAAAATTATTCCCTACTGCTACAGCTGGAAGCTTACCGAAACCATCTTGGATTGCTGAGCCAGAAAAACTCTGGTCCCCGTGGAAACTTGAAGGCCAAGAACTTCTTGATGGAAAACAAGACGCTCTTCGTGTTTCTCTTCAAGAGCAAAAAGATACAGATATCGTGAGCGATGGTGAGCAAACTCGTCAGCATTTCGTAACAACATTTATTGAGCATCTTGATGGTGTTGACTTTGAAAAACGCGAAACTGTTAAAATTCGTGACCGTTATGAAGCAAGCGTACCAACAGTTATTGGTCCAGTAAGCCGCCCTAAATCAGTGTTTGTTGAAGACGCAAAATTCCTTCGTTCACAAACAGACAAGCCAATCAAATGGGCCCTTCCAGGACCTATGACAATGGTTGATACACTTTATGATGCACATTACAAGAGCCGCGAAAAACTTGCTTGGGAATTTGCTGGTCTTCTTAACCAAGAAGCAAAAGAACTTGAAGCTGCTGGTGTTAACATCATTCAATTCGACGAGCCTGCATTTAACGTATTCTTTGATGAAGTTAAAGAATGGGGCATCAAGTGTCTTGAAAGAGCGATCGAAGGTCTTAAGTGCGAAACTGCTGTGCATATTTGCTATGGCTACGGCATTAAAGCAAACACAGACTGGAAGAAGACACTTGGTAACGAGTGGAGACAATACGAAGAACTATTCCCACAGCTTCAAAAATCCAACATCGATATTATCTCACTAGAGTGCCATAACTCACACGTGCCAATCGAGCTTATCGAGCTTGTACGTGGTAAAAAAGTAATGGTTGGTGCAATTGATGTTGCAAGTGACAAAGTTGAAACACCAGAAGAAGTAGCAGAAACAATCCGTAAAGCGCTTCAATATGTTGATGCTGACAAACTACTGCCTTGCACAAACTGCGGTATGGCTCCACTTGCACGTCATGTTGCACGGGGTAAGCTTGATGCGCTTGCAGCTGGTGCTGAAATTGTAAGAAAAGAACTTGCTGAAAAAGCAAAAGCTTAATCACAAGCAGTTTAAATTTGAGGGGGCACTAGCCCCCCTTTTTATTGAAGTTGTTTTATGAATATCATTGAATTTATATCAAATAATATGTCCACATTTTTGGCATTAGTTGGCACTGGTGTTTTTGCTGGTGTACTTGCCGGACTCTTAGGTGTTGGCGGCGGTATTGTCATTGTGCCTGTGCTCTTTTTCTTATTCCAAAGTTTTGGTGTATCACCAGAGTCTGCCATGGTTGTTGCAACAGCTACATCTCTTGCCACAATTATCCCAACATCAATCAGCTCTATTCGCTCTCATAATAAAAAAGGTAATGTCGATTTCGCACTTCTGAAGCGTTGGGCTGCCTTTATTTTTATCGGCGTTATGGCTGGAAGCTGGCTTGTAACCAGAGTTGACGGCACGCTCTTAACAGCATTATTCGGTATTATTGCAACACTTTCTGCACTTAATATGCTGTTCAGAACTGGTAAGTCTGCACTCTTTCAACAGCTACCAGGTAAAGCAGGCCAAACAGTAATGGGTATTTGTATTGGCTTCTTCAGCTCAATGGTTGGTATTGGAGGTGGCACAATTTCAGTTCCGCTTTTAACCATCTACAACTACCCTGCACATAAAGCAGTTGGAACAGCTGCTGCAATTGGACTTATTATTTCCTTGCCAGGCGCTTTAACAATGCTTGCTCTAGGCAGCACTCCAGCTGATGCCCCTGTTGGCACTTATGGCTTGGTGAACTTAATTGGCTTTATTTGCATCGTGCCTTTAACTGTTCTATTTGCACCTGTCGGTGCTTCGCTAGCAGCTAAGTTAGATGCAGCAAAACTGAAGAAAGTGTTTGCTATCGTATTGCTCTTTACTGGCGTTCGTATGCTTGTTCAGTTAGCACTCTAAGCTTTTAGTAAACACCTTTTTATAAGATGATCTTCGTAGTCATCAGGATCATCTTATCTTGCCTTCTACTCACCTATTCCCGACTTATCTTGATTACACAAAATGGCGAAACAACTATAATCAACCTATATTTATGATAAGAAACACAACAGCTTAGCTACTCTCTCTGCATTTCAAATCAATAGGATTGGATTTCAATGTCGCAACAGCATGACGCTACGCACTACACATCCCGTATTTTGCATGTTTATGAACAAGGGTTCCTTGCTCATAAGTATTCAGGCGTGGTGAATCGAAAAATTGTGCTTTCCTATGACCGCATACTTAGTGATATTCAATATTTGCTCAAACGTATACTTGGGCATAAAAATATAAACCAGCGCTATATCAAAACCTATGTACAGCAATCACTACTGACGTACCATAATGCCTGCCACTTTGTAGTTAACCACCTTGAGCTAGAAGATAATGGTATAAAAGACATTAACCCAATTAAAATTGTTCATATTTACCTAGAATCAAAACGTCATGACCCGAATGCTCAACTAACTCCATTTTTTGCCGCATCACTTTATACAACGCTTGCAAGTCTCTATCTCTCCTACTTTGACGAATCATGCGCTGCTTTTTATGAAGCACCACCATCAGAATCTAATCATCAAGTCTTCAAAGCAAGTGAAAAATGGCTGCAAATAGCTCATGATGCAAACTCTGATGCCTATAGCTATCTGTACGAGACTATTGTGGACTCCAGACAAAAAGTAATACAAAGGCAATATTCTGACGTGCTCTGACAGCCCTCCCTAAATACTTTCTTCAGCTCTTATTTCCTGATCAGCATATACACCATATCAACATTCACTGTGTGACAATCGTGAAGTTACGCCACGAAAGGACTCAGCTATGACACTTATCATTTACCTTACTCTTTTATGTCTTATTTCTTTTGTCCTTTACGATGTATTTAAAACTGTTTTAAGCACTAAGGGCTCTGGCCCAGTCACAGGCTTCTGGTCGAAACACCTTTGGCGATTATCTCTTTGGGTTCACTATAAGAAGCATAATCAATGGCTTATTAAAAAAGTAGGCCCTGTCATGTTGGTCCTTATCTTTTTTATATGGTATGGCTTGCTCAATATCTGCTGGTTTTTCTTGTTTAGCCAGAATGAATTTTCTATTAAAAATTCAAACGATCCTGATATAGGCCTTTTGGATATCTTTTATTATGTGGGGTCTACCTTTAGTACTCTAGGGCTCGGTGATTACACCCCTAATGGGTTTCCATGGACTCTAGCAACCACCTTTGGCGCCTTTATCATTTCTGTGATTACTAGCGCTGCTATCTCATACATCGTTCCTGTGCTGAGTGCAGTGGTATCTCGAAGGGTCGTTATTACACAACTGGACTCCTTGAGAGCAGCGACACAAGATTTTGAAATTATATTCGATGGTGAAGATAAATCACTCTTTCAACAAAAGATTATGGATGCCGTTGGAAATTGTGTTGAAGAGTCTTATAAAGCTCGAGTCTATCCTGTTCTACTTTATTTTCATTACGATGAAAACATTTCATCCATGAATGGATCGCTTATTTCCATACTGGATACCATAGCACTACAAGCAGCACAAAATGATACCCACGCCCCTACATCCATTTATATTATCAATTCGATGCAACGCTACTGCGATAATTTGAGAGATATTCGCCGCACATGGAATAAGTCGCTCCAGATTGATCAAGAGGAGTTTACAAGTCAATTCTCTCAAAACCAAACGGACAACTTTGCACTTGGTCAATTTAGCCTTAAAGATCTTGCGCAGCTTAGAAAAAATCTCGTCCTACTCTGCCACCTTGAAGGCTACTGCCCAATGACTGAGCCCAATAAGCTTTCGTTTAAAAATTCCCTCGAGTCAAAGGTTCAGCACTTATAGACCGGTTATGTGTGTCCATAAAGGCGCTTCGTATAACCAGTTCAGCTCAAGGCCATTTCATGCTAGTATATGCCCCACTCCATCAATCAGATTTGAGACCTATCATGAAAAAGACTGACAAAAAACGTGAAAATGCCATTCGCCAAGTGCTGACAGACCTCTGCGATGAAGCGCTTGATTTATATGAAGGTTTTGAATGGCTAACACATCGCGTTGATTACTCTCGCTTTCCTAAGAGTTTGAAAGTTATCTGCGTTTTCGATACAAACGCAAACTTAAAAGAATTTATGAAAAATCACCAACGCGCCTTTAACGACAAAATTCAAAAAGGCCTTGGTGCTGTAGAAGCGCCTATTGCAGATACAGGCCGCCAAATTAAGTACGACACAGAAGAAAACTGTGAAGTGATGAATGGCGGTGACTGGGGCGATCGCTTAGCACCATAAGCGTCCCTCTCTACCCTTAGGTTGTTGACGAAAAGAAGGCTTGCTAAGGGCTATACTTGCGTCAACACCCATTGGACGGAACTCTCTTCATGGCTCAAGAATTTTGCAACACTAAAACACCTGGCGTCTACGCCCAATCCCCTTTTCATATTCCATTTAAAGGTTGGATTCAAATCATCATGCGGGTGAAAAACCAACTTGAGGCAGATCACGTTCAAGTGGTTGCGGGTGGTGTTGCCTTCTACTTTTTCTTAGCTATTTTTCCTTTCTTATCTGCACTTGTGTCCATGTATGGCTTAGTTTCAGCACCGGCTGAAGCTGTTGAAGATATCCAACAGCTCACGAACTTTCTGCCACACGATGCAGCAACAATGATTGAAGATTTCTTGCGAAACCTCACAAGCCAACCAGATAAAGGCTTAGGGCTTAGTTTTGCAATTAGTTTATTACTGAGTTTATGGTCTGCTCGCAAAGGTGTTACAGCACTCTTCGAGGGTATTAATATTGCCTATAACGAACTAGATAAACGCCATTTTCTTGTGAAGTATGGCCTTACTTACCTTTTCACAATCGGCATTATGGTGATGGGTGCAGTCAGCATTTCACTTGTGGTTGTTTTTCCACTTCTCATTGAGCAGATTGGGTTACCAGCGCCCTTAACGGAAGCACTTAGTTTTTTACGTTGGCCACTGCTAGCGGTTATTATTGCTACTGGTCTTTCTATTTTTTATAAAGTCGCTCCACATCGACGCAATGCTCGTATCCAGTGGGTTGGTTTTGGTGCTGCAATTGCCACAAGTCTATGGATTGCCGGGTCTATTGGCTTTTCATATTATGTGGATAATTTTGGTGGGTATAACAAGACCTACGGCTCTTTTGCTGCAGTGATTATTATGCTGCTCTGGCTCTTACTTACAGCCTATATTATTTTACTTGGGGCTGAAATTAATTCAGAGATGGAGCATCAAACATCCTATGACACGACCATTGGTGATGATTTACCTCTTGGTGAGCGTAATGCCTACTTTGCAGATCGCGTCGCTAATCATAACTAATATCTAACCTCTAATCTTGCTTAATGATCGATGGCATGATCATAAGCAGAATACCGATCAACACAAGTGGAAAAAACTGCACAACAAAGTATGGGTAAATCATAAGGGCTACGCCTGTGTATTTAGCCACTTTATTTTCTTGCTTCTTTCCATAACGGTAATACCCAAAGCCAACCAAACTAAAGAACACACCCAAAAACATAATGGTTGGGTCTAACTGCAATAAGTCCATACTCTTATCCTGTTTTAACTTCTATGCAAACAGTATAGGGTCGAAACTTGAGCTATTTTGGCTTTTTGAAACATGCTGAAGAGATTTTATGACGATTTAACGCACTGCTACGGCATGTGTACTGCTTTCCATTTAAGGAACTGCGAAGGCCTTAAACCATAACGTGCCAATACACCTTCGTGAATTCTGCGAAGCTCATCAATAATAAGCGCTTCTACATTACTTCTATCATGAGTATCCACTTCAGTAGCGACTTGCTTTTCAATATAAGAAAGTGGCTCAAGTTCAGGGTTTAACACAATATGCTGAACTGTCTCTTTAATAAAGCTTCGCCATATTAAACGTAAAGGGTCTGGCTCAGCCAAGTTCTGTTTAATAGAGATATATTCTTGAGTTGAGCGCTCGTATGCCCAAACATATAAATCCCGCAAAAGCTCCACCCGAGTCATTTCATAAACACCTAGCACAGCTCTGCTATATGCTTCTTCAGGCACATCCAAAAAAGTTAATGGGCATAAGTTATGTTGAAATAAAGGCAAATTTGCAATAATTCGAGAAGTACGCTTATTAATATCGGCAAAAGGCTGTAAGTATGGTAAATGCACCATTATAAAGAATGACTGTTCAAATGGATCATGAATTAAATTTACTTTACACAGAATGCTACTGAAAATTTCCTCAATTTGCTGAGGTGTAGATAAAGGGCGATATACACTTAAGCCAATATCGACAGCATGACGCCTAATACGGCCTTCATCCGAAGGGTTTTGCAATAAGTTTTCAGATAATACACTGTGCAAGTTCATTAACGTATACGCATTAAATCCAACAGTATCTATATTATCAACAATAAACTCTATTGCGACTTTATGATTCATGATCATTTGAGTTTCAAAGAAATCTTTTCCCTGAGCAACTCGCCCTTGTTCAATTAACTCGCGTGTATCAAGCCTTGAGTATGTATTCCCTTCCAAGTGGCTAGAAGCCCAAGATAAATCAATGAGTAGACGATTTAGAATAGCTCTTGAATAAGTGCCAGCTGGCGCTTGTAGATTTGGTGTTTTCCCTATTTTATGTAAATGGCGTCGAGTCGGTTCTGGCAAATAATATGTTTTATTGGGCTCATATGAGTCTAAAAATTCAAGCTGGTATCCAACTGGATGTCGAGCTGAAGGCGGCTGTTCAATATAGTTCAGAATATCTTTGCTATCGGCTGATAGTGGAATGTTTTCGGGAAAGTTTATTGATTTTTGTGTAGAAAAACTCTGAATCTGTTTTTGATTAGAATATATCGCAAAATATCGACGTGCTCGAGCATTGCCTTGAGCTTGAATTCGATTCGTTTCAATAAGTTTAGCAATGTGACGCTGCATCGTTCTTTTCGATGAACTCGGAAAAAAGTCCATTAATTCAGAAACAGATATACCTAATTTTGCATTTTCAATGACCTGGTAAACACTTTCAATGGATGCACTCATCCTTTCTCATTCCTTCTAATATGGCGCGATTTGGCATGATTCCTGTCACCATTATGGCGCGATTCTCTTAATCGCGCCATTTTTAGGAGACTATAGTGACAAATCGCGCCATTTTTCAACGCTATAGTGACAAGAATAGTGACAAAGTTCCTTTTCTTGAGATTTAAGCTGGCACCTTGTATATTCAACTCACGTTTCCACCCACTTAAATAGACGAGCTTTCTATGAAAAAGTACAACCACGAATCATGGTCCATTGATATCCCAAAAAACTGGAGTGTTGATAAATCAGACGAAGATTGCATCTCCTTCTACAGCCCAGATGAGAATCGCTCTCTTCATATCAGCGATTACTTTAAAGAAGATGGTCATGTGACAGAAGAAGAAGTGGTCGAGATGTTTGAGCTGGAAAGCTATCAGCCAACCAACCTTGAATACCTCCATGGTATTTGCAATCGTGAAGAAGCAGAAGACGAAGTTATTCTGAGCTGGTGGCTTTACCTTGAGAATCACTTGGTATTTGCAGAATACATTTGCCTTGCCAGTGAAGAAGAGAAACTGTCTGGCGAAATAGAAAGCCTTATTTACTCATTACGCTCAGTCCATGGCTAAATAAAAACACATGCAATAAAAAAGAGAGCTTTGGCTCTCTTTTTTATTGCATATACATAAGACGAAAGTTTTACTCTTCAGAACCAAATCGTCTTACAAATGCATGTCGACAGCTGCCCTTCTTCGGCTTGAAAAGTGCAGCCATTCGGCCTCGACCACCTTCAGGCAAACCTTCGCCAACCTCTTCCAACAAATCTGCTGCTTGAATACGACGACGGAAAGATTTCTTCTCAATCGTTGTATCCATAAGCTCTTCAAAAGCCTGCTGCAGCTGCGTTAAAGTAAATGGTGCTTTTAGAAGATACATTGGTAATACCGTATAACCGCTCTTCGCTTTTAAGCGCTCACGAGCTTCTTGCATAAGCTTCTTATGGTCATAGGCCATTTTCTTGCGAAGCGCTTCTTCGTAAGGCCACCATTTCGCCTCTTCAATTGAGTCTGAGGTTTCTGCTGTGGGTACGTGCGGAATGAGCCCCATATATAATGTAGAAATAGACCAGCCTCGCGGATCACGCTTGGCATCGCCAAATGTACTCACCTGCTCCAAGTGAAATGTTTTAACACCTGTTTTTTCTAACAGCTTACGTAATGCTGCATCATGCAAGTTTTTATCTTTGCCCTGCTGGATAAAGCCACCAGGCAATGCCCATTTGCCCTTTTGTGGATAATCGCCACGTTTTACCAATAAAACATGCAGCTCATTATCAACAAGCGTAAAAATAGACACGTCTACTGTCACTAAAAAACTATCATAATCTTTAATATCATAGCCTTTTAGATATTCTTTCTCGCTGGTGTATTTTTTCTGTTGAGTAGTCATGAGCACATCCGTTGTTCTTAAAATTACAAATTAAAGCTTGCATATTAAGTGGCATTAAGCCAATAATATTATAGATGCATTGAATATTCTTATATTCAATATTAAAGAAGCTCTATTCAATGCTTCCTTATCATTCCTGAAGATAGACTTTAGGAATATAATTCCCACATCAGCAAGGAACTTGCTATATGAAAACCTATGATTTCACAGTCTTTATTGGCCGCTTCCAACCATTTCATATGGGCCATCTTAAAGTAGTTCAAGAAGGCTTAAAACAAGCAGATACACTAATTATTCTTATAGGCTCTGCATGGCAACCTCGCAACCCGCGCAATCCATGGACACACCAAGAGCGAGAGGAGATGATTCGATCTTGTTTAAGCGAAGAGGATAATGCTCGCCTATTGTGTTTACCTTTGATGGATGTACCATACAATGATGAAATATGGGTCCGAAACGTTCAGTCAACTGTAAATGGTTTAGTGACCGCGCACTATTCTACACCACATAAGCCTGCAAGTATTGCTTTAATTGGACATCAAAAAGATGAAACAGGTTTTTATTTAAGTTTATTTCCGCAATGGCATAATATTAGTTTAGAAAACTATCAAGCAATTAGCGCAACACCTTTACGAGAATTATATTTTTTAGCTGAATCGGATCATTTAAAGCAATTACAGACCCTATTGCCAACACATGTGACACACTATCTTAGCAGCTTTATTAATACAGATGGCTTCAAACAGGTCCAGCAAGAAATTATTTTCGTCAATAAATACAAACAAGCATGGCAAGCTGCACCATATGCGCCAACCTTTGTCACTGTTGACTCTGTTGTGGTGCAATCGGGTCACGTCCTCTTAATTCAAAGAAAAGCCAATCCTGGCAAGGGCTTATGGGCACTGCCTGGCGGTTTTCTCGATCAAAATGAACGCCTTGTGGACGCCTGCCTACGGGAGCTTCGTGAAGAAACCAAGCTCAAAGTACCCACACCTGTACTTAAAGGTTCAATTAAGCGTAGCCAGGTCTATGACGACCCTCACCGCTCTGCCAGAGGACGTACTCTGACTCATGCATTCTATATAGAGCTAGAGCCTAGCTCACAGCTGCCTAAAGTAAAAGGCAGTGATGATGCGAAACACGCCAAATGGATGCCATTAAGCGAACTTAACCCGCAAGATATGTTCGAAGATCATTATTTTATTATTCAAGACTTACTTGGTGCTGTGTAACAGCATCAAGTACACCAGTAAAACCAAAAATATCAAACACTTAACATAAAAAAACCAAACAACCATTAATTTATTGTCATAAAGCCAATATATCTCTTGACACATTAAGTGTCTTTAGGCCAATATATAAACATGAGCTGCAGGAACTGTAGATCAAAATAAAAAGAGAGCAACGGATAGACCAAAGCTCTTCCCTATTAATGACTGGAGGATTTCCATCATGACAAATATTATTCTGAATACTGACTCTTACAAAGCATCACACTATAAACAGTACCCTCATGGTGCTGAATACATCTCAAGCTATATCGAATCTCGTGGTGGCATCTATTCTAAAACTACATTTTTTGGTTTACAGATGTTTATCAAGCAATATCTAACAAAACCTATTACACTCTCAGATATTGATGAAGCTGAAATTATCTTTACAGCCCATGGCCTACCATTTAACCGTGAAGGCTGGGTCTATATTTTAGAAGAGCATAATGGTCTGCTTCCACTTGAGATTGAAGCGGTTCCTGAAGGCACCGAAATACCAATAGGCAATGTACTTGTTCAAGTCATCAACACCGACCCTAAATGTGCATGGCTTACCAGTTATATTGAAACTGCACTCCTTCGAGCAATATGGTATCCAACAACAGTTGCAACAGTATCAAAAGCCTGCAAAACAATTATTCAAAAATACCTTACTGAAACTGCAGATGATTTAACTGGCTTAGCATTCAAGCTGCATGACTTTGGTGCACGAGGCGCAAGCTCTGAAGAAACAGTTGCTATTGGCGGTTTAGCGCACCTTGTCAACTTCATGGGCACAGACAGCATGTCGGCAATTGTTGCAGCGCGCCGTTTCTACAATGCAGATATGGCTGGTTTCTCTATTCCTGCCGCTGAACACAGCACCATTACAAGTTGGGGTCGTGATAATGAATCGAAAGCCTATGGCAACATGCTTGAACAATTTGGCGGTAAAGACAAGCTTGTTGCTGTCGTAAGTGACTCTTATGATATTTGGAATGCAATAGATAATATTTGGGGTGATGAGTTAAAACTAGAAGTGCAATCAATGGGCGGCACATTAGTTGTAAGACCAGATTCAGGCGAACCTGTCGAGATCGTCCCCCAAGTTATTGAGCGTTTAATGGCACGCTTTGGTCACCAGCTTAATTCGAAAGGCTATAAAGTATTGCCTGACTGTGTACGAGTTATTCAAGGTGATGGTGTTTGTGCAGCTTCAATTGAAGCCATTTTATTTGAAATGAAAAAACGCAAATTAAGCGCTGATAACATTGCCTTTGGCATGGGTGGCGAGCTTTTACAAAAAGTAAATCGTGATACTCAAAAATTTGCCATGAAAGCATCCGCTATTTGTATTAAAGGCCAGTGGCACGATGTCTATAAAGACCCTATTACAGATCAAGGCAAGCGTTCTAAAAAAGGTAGACTCGCATTAATTAACGAGAATGGTGAATATAATACAATTGCAAGAAGTGACTTAAATGGCGATCAGGTGTTGATTCCAGTGTATAGAAATGGTGTGCTTTTAGTTGAAGACTCCCTAGAACAAGTGAGACTTCGAGCAGAATAAGCTCGGAGTCTCACTACTCCCTCTATATTATTATTCTAAAAAAATACAGGGAGATAGAAATAAGCTGCCAAGGTAATAACACCAATTGCAACCAAGTTCACCAAGACACCTGCTTTAATCATTTGCGGAATAGTAATATAACCAGAGGCAAATACCACAGCATTAGGCGGTGTTGCTACTGGTAACATAAATGCACAGCTTGCAGCTAAAGCAGCAGGCACCGCAAGCAGGATTGGATCAATGCCAGCAGATGTACCAAGGGCTGCAATAACAGGTAATAAGGCTGCTGTTGTTGTCACATTACTTGTTAACTCGGTCAGCAATAAAATAGTCCCAGTAATGCAAAGGGTCATTAATAATAGTGGCATTGTTTCAAAGCTCGATAAGCCTGAGCCAATCCAGTCAGAGGCTCCTGTTTGGCTGATGAGGGCAGCCATAGACAAGCCACCACCAAAGAGAATGAGAACACCCCACGGCAATTTTTCTGCATCTTCCCAAGATAAAAGCCTTACTTTTAAACCATCCTTTAGTGTGCCTGCAGGCATTAAAAACATTAATAAACC
This sequence comes from Gammaproteobacteria bacterium UBA6940, assembly GCA_002450655.1. GTDB lineage: Bacteria > Pseudomonadota > Gammaproteobacteria > Pseudomonadales > UBA6940 > UBA6940. The sequence continues at coordinate 18,784 of DJZY01000081.1, forward strand.
ACCAAGCACACCGATCGAACTATCATTGATCGTCTCTAAGCCAGGTAAACTGCTTAAAAGCGGTCTAAACATCCAAGCAAGCGCAACAAACAGGAACACACCACCAACACGCCACTCTGCAGTTTTCATTGGACCAAGCTCTTTTAATGCTTCACGAACGGCTTTACGCCCTTCTGCACCAGACTTTCGCAGTTCTGGACTTAAACATTCACGGAACATAATATGCGTTAAAATAAACCAGCATAGTGGTAGCATGATAATAACAAGGGGCACAGCAAGCGCCATCCAACCCACAAAAGAAATCTCATAATTATATGGTTCAGCGGAAAGGAATGCAGCCATAAATGCGTTTGGCGGTGTACCAACCAAAGTTCCGATACCACCGATTGATGCTGCATAAGCAATACCAAGCATCATTGCCGTACCAATACGATTATTGGCTGGGTTTGCATCACCGTCAGGACCAGAAATGTAGGAAATAACTGATGCGGCCACAGGTAGCATCATAACTGCTGTTGCAGTATTAGAAACCCACATACTCAAAAAAGCTACAGCAATCATAAAGCCAAGTATAAGCATATCTGGGCGCGTGCCTACGCTCGATGCAATAATAAGCGCTATTCGTTTATGCAAATTCCAGCGCTGCAATGCTCTTGCAATAAGAAAGCCGCCAAAAAACAAATAAACAGTTGGATGGGAATATGGGGCTGCCGCCGCTTTGAAATCAGCAACACCTAAAAAGGGAAAAGCCACTAAGGGTACAAGAGCAGTCACTGTAATATTAACAGGCCCTGTTACCCACCATACAGCCATTAAGCCTGTGACACCCATTACTTTCCAACCAGCGTCTGACAAACCTTCTGGAGCAGGAAAAATAAAAGGCATAATTAATAGAAAGAGACCAACCAGCAAACCAGTTAATCGTACGGATGTGTAGAGCCTTTGTCCTTGAAGCTCATTTATTGTCTCAGCCATGTATGTTAAATCCTCTTTAAACCATAACCATGACTTCATTGTATCTAAATGGTGCAAAATAGCTAGATATGGCCATTAGTACAATATACCTAAATTATTCGCTTCTCTAGAATATTTATTCAAGTGCCCTCTAATAAAAACCTAACTTTAGGCCTTTTTGCTATTGTAGACTCACAAGATTATGATAGTTATTGGCTTAAGATAGCCTCGGAATAAAGAACCAAGCCAATTCATTGAATACCACTACAGGAAAGGATACTCCCCCATCATGGATCAGAAACCTGTTCTTGATAAACCAGAACATGCCAAACTCGAACGCAATACATTTCTTCTCACCCTCGTTATTGTGAGCATTGCATTTTTAGCCCTACTTCAGCCTTTTTGGGGGGCTATATTTTGGGCTTGTACACTTGGGCTTATATTTGCGCCACTCTATCAAAAGCTACTTAAAGTTGGTTCCCCCAAACCCAATGTTTCAGCAGTTATATCCCTCTTGATTTGTTTAGTGCTCGGTATTTTGCCTGCTCTCTTTATTATTATTTCGTTTTTTAATGAAGGCGCGAACTTTTATCAAAGTGTCAAAAGTGGTGATTTTGATATAGGGGCACGTATTGAGCAGGTGCAAAATGCTTTTCCAGTGATAAAAGACTTTCTTGCCCGTTTCAATATTGATTTAAGCCATATCCAGTCACAGTTATCAGACTTTGCTTTAACATCTAGTGGCTTTATTGCGCAAAACGCACTGCAACTTGGCCAAGGTACACTGCAATTTTTCATGAGCCTTGGTTTGATGCTCTATGTTGCCTTCTTTATGCTACGTGATGGCCCACAACTTGTAGACCTACTTGTACGAGCCCTTCCTTTAGGCGATGAACGTGAGCGCTTGCTCTTTAAAAAGCTAGCAGAAGTTGTACGTGCAACTGTCAAAGGTAATCTGTTAGTTGCAGCTGTTCAAGGTATGCTTGGTGGTTTTATTTTCTGGGCTTTAGATATTAAAGGCGCCTTGCTTTGGGGTGTAGTCATGACACTCTTGTCAATGATCCCTGTGGTTGGAGCTGGCTTAATTTGGGCACCAGTGGCAATCTATTTATTCGCTATAGGTGATGTGACTCAAGGGCTTATTCTTGTAGCCTTTGGTGCAGGTGTCATCGGACTTGCAGATAATGTGCTGCGCCCTATTCTCGTTGGCAGAGATACTAAGCTCCCTGACTATATAGTGCTGCTTTCCACACTTGGTGGCTTCTCATTATTTGGTATGAATGGCTTTGTTCTTGGCCCGTTGATTGCTGCACTCTTTATGGCTTTCTGGGAGATTTTTATTCGTGAGTTTAATACGATAGAAACTGAGTCAGTGCATCAGCATTTGAAATTAGCAGAAGAAAAATCCATAGAGAATAAAGATGAATAATTCGTCTTTATTCCCCTGATGCATTACTTATGCTTTTGACGACGTCTTGCAGCAAAACCTGCAAGACCTAAAGAAAGCAGTAAAATAGAAGTCGGTTCAGTTACGTTAACGTCTGGCTCAGGATTTGCTCCAGGTGAACTTGGATTACTAACTGCCAAGCTCCAAACCGCATAATTTATATCATCGTAAAATAAACTGGTATCGTCGCTTTGCCAAAGGCTAGTACTAGTAAAAATACTATCAGGAATACCGCTTAAATCGTTTCGATTAAGAGCACCAACTGAGCGATAGCGCTGATCATCACCATAGACTTGATACGGCATAAAAGTTAAGCAATGCTGAACTCCTGTTGCGCAACCATAAGTCAGATCTGGTCGTAGATCAAATTCATTAATAAAAACCTGTGATAATAAGGCTTGAGCAAACAAAGCTGGTTGAGCCACCATATCATCTAAAAAAAGTAAGCCATCATCACCAAAAAAATCACGGCCTACACCATCAACAAACTCAACATTGTAAAGCGTGTCATTAATTTCAATATTATGAGCGCCAAGCAATCTATTATTATCTAAAATAAGTTGTGCAGCAAAAGACTGATTAATAAGCAACAGTGATGCTGCGCAAAGAAAAGGTCTTAACATTTTAAATTCCTTTTTTAAATGTTAATAAGATTCGAAATAAATAGAGTCTAGCTTTTTTTGTACCGAAGTCGAAACCAGCGACCCACAAAAGCTAAAAGAAATAATAAATAACTTGTCGGCTCATTAACGCCAACACCGTCATTACCATCATCAGGATCTACTGGTGTTGAGCCTGCTAAGGTCCAATCAACCCAAAGGCTTGTAAAACCTTCAGTTGCATTGGTTGTTAAATCAACAAAACCTCCGCCACCTTCAAAGTTATTCGCACGAATCACACTAAATACATTAGAGCCCCAATCATCAAAAACCGCCATAGGCGTTTCAACATCACAACCCCAAGAATATTGACAGCCAAATGTGAGCTCCGGTTGATTATCATAAATACCAACCCAAACTTGATCTAAAATTGCATTAGCAAAAAGCTCACCGTTGTCAGGTGTTGCATCTAAATCATAATTATTCGTTGCGCTATTCCAAAAAACATCGTTACCAGTGCCTACAACAAACTCCATATCGTATAAAACACCACCAACATCAACATTCTGCGCCCCTGTTAGCTTGCCATCTGAATTTACAACCAGTAAAGCAGCCATAGTATTTGATGCAGCCAGTAAAACAAATGCAAATAAAAGCGTTTTCATAGAAACCTCTGTGCCACAAGACACATCGTTAATTTTTATACAGCTGCAGAACAACCAGGCCCATTTAAAACACTTTTACCTGCAAACCCCGGCATGACTTGTACTTGGGTTCGAATACGTTCTTTCAGCGCGGATATATGAGAAATAATACCTATTACCTTGCCTTCTTGGTGCAAGCTTGACAGCACATCAAGTGCCGTGTCCAAGGTGTCTTCGTCCAAGGTTCCAAACCCTTCATCGAGAAATAGCGAATCAACACGCACCTTACGACTGGACATTTTCGAGAGCCCTAAGGCTAAAGTCAAGCTTACAATAAAACTCTCGCCCCCAGATAAGTTCTTGGTTGATCGAATATCACCCGCTTGATACTGATCAATCACATTAAGCTCTAAGGGTGCGGCAATACTTCGCGTAAGCACATACCGATCTGACATTTTGGCTAATTGCTTATTCGCTTGCGCGACCATTAACTCGAAGGTTAATCCTTGAGCAAAATTTCTAAATTTTTTACCATCTGCAGAACCAATTAATTCATGGAGCTTAGTCCAACGATCGCACTCAATTTTCTGTGAGTCAATAGCATCCTTACGGGCTGCCACTTGAATTAACGCCTCTTCATGTTGTTTTATTTGAAGATTTAACTCAGATATATTTTCAACTAAAATTTGCTGTTTATTTTGAGTATCCGCAAGATCTGCCTGTATTAGATCCATAGACCGATCTGTAAGCTGCTGCTCTTTCAGTTGGACTAATTCAGCTGTTCGATCGTGCGCCTTTGAATCTAGCGCAATCTGCTGTTGCTGAAGTTTTCTCGCCTGTTCCTGTAAAGCGACCCTTTCAGGAGGTGCTAAACGAGCCTGCAAATAGCCTGGCTCATCAAGCTCAAATGCATCTAAGGCCTTTTCAAAAGCCTGCTGTAATTCCTGTAATTCTGGCGCTCTTGCTGCAATTTGCTGCTCATAGTAGTCGATTTGCTGCAAAAGCCCACTGAGCACCTGCTGTGACTGTTGTAATACACCTTGCAGTGCTTGCAGGGACTTTTCCGCTTTTTCAATATCAGCTTGTAATTGGCTTTCAATGTTATCTGGATTTTGCTCGCCAAATAATTCAAAGCGCTGCTCTTGTTGTTGTGAAATACTTTTTTCAAGTTGTTGCACTGATTCTGCTAATTCATGCAACTGTGCTTCCAATGGCCCTTGACTTGCAGCTGCTTCTTTTTGATTTGCCTGTAATTGAGCCAATTGCTTTTCTGCTTCATGCAAAGCTTTTTGCTGTACCTGCCACTGGGCTGCTTTTGCTTTTAATGCTTGCAATACAGCTTGGGGATTTGAGATATCATCTTGCAGATGGTCTTTTAATTGCTCTTGGAGTTTTACCTTTAAAGTATCAATATACTCTTGCAACTCATGCTGTTGCTGCTCTATTCGAGTCGTTTCTGAAGCAAGCTGCTTTAGATCAAACTCCAACTGAACTAACTGCTGTTGTAGCCCATAAGCTTGCTCGGTTAATTTCTCTTTTTTCTGTTGAAGCTCTACTCGCTCAGCTTCAAGCGCATCCACTTGCCCAATCAGTGCATCTAACTTCTGAATCTTATCTTCTAAAGCATTAGAGACAGGTACATCTGCTGCATATGGATGCTCTTCCGCACCACATAACGGGCATGGCTGCCCATCAACCAAATGCAGACGCTCTTCTTCGAGGGATTCTATTTTTCGAACCAACGTCATTTCACGAAAAGCACTATCACGCTCAGCGTGATATTCCCTGAGTAACTTACCTTGCAGCAGCGCCTCTTTTTTCGATTGCAAAGCATCATCCTCAAGTTGGAATGCCTTTTGTTGTGATATGACCTTATCAAGCTCGGCTTGCACTTGTAACGTCTGTGCTTGCGGGCTTTTATCAGATTTACTTTTTTCAGCGAGGTCATCTAATGCCATCTTCAACTGATGAGCTTGAGACTCATAAGACACAAGCTGCTGCAACTGCGCCTCTACCCCTGCTAAACCTGTTACTAACCATTCATCTTGTTGGTGTCCCTCTAGATAACGTCCTATATCAGCAAGTGTATTTTGTTGCTGATCAATCATGATTTGCTGTTGTTCTATAGTTTGGTTTTTTTGTTGAATTTGCTGCTGCACTAAACTTTGCTGTTGCTGACTTTTGCTGAGAGCTGCTTGCTGATTCTGAATCTGAATATCCAGCGCTCGCACTTGTTTTAAAACAGGCGATTGTGTTTGCAGTGCACTTTTAGCGGCTTGGAGCTGCTGTTGAGTTTGATCAACAGTAGCCTGATGCTGTGCCACTAACTTTTCTTGATCTGGCAGTTTTTGCTGATCATCCAAGAGGGCTTGCTGCTCTTTTTCCTGTTGCTGTTGCAAGCCTTTTAAAGTGGCATAATCACCATCGAGGCTTACAACTTCCAAGGCTCTATCTAAACGTATTTGGTCTGGTTTAAAGGCATCTTGCTTGGCTTGTAATTCAACTTGGCTTTGACGAATAGCCTGAAGGTGCTGCCCCACTTGCTCTATTTGCTGTAACCATTGAATCCCTTTTTCAAACTGGATTCGAGACTGATTCAATTCTTGCGACTGAGTTTGCTTTTGCTGTAATTCTGATTGAATAGCCTCTAAAGCTTCTGGCTCCAAAAGTTTAATACCAGCTAAATCCCCTTCCAGAACTTTTAGAGCCTCCATTTCTTCTCGATGACGCTCATGCACTCGTCGAGAAATATCAGTGTAAATTTCAGTACCTGTTATCTGCTCCAAAATACGAGATTTATCTTCCGTATCCGCTTTGAGAAAGGTATCGAAGCTGCCTTGTGCCAATAATATTGATCGAGTGAAACGGTCGAAATCCATGCCTGTTTTGTCTTCAATAACGCCAAGCACTTTACTTTTCTTACTCTCAATAATCTTTTGCTCGCCATAGGCATAACCTATGGTGTGTTCTTGATCTTGCAAATTACCATCTGGTGATTTTCGAGCTCGACGCTGCTCCCAATGGCAACGGTACTGACCAGACTGGCACTCAAATACAACCTCTGCATAACACTCACCTGTTTGGCGAGACATTATTTCATTACTGCTTTTGGTAATACGCCCAAGCCTTGGGGTAGCGCCATAAAGGGCTAAACAAATGGCATCCAAAATGGTGGACTTGCCTGAGCCCGTTGGTCCTGTCAGCGCAAAAATGCCATTGGCAGTGTATTCAGGATCAGTGAAGTCGATTGTCCATTCACCATAAAGGGAGTTGAGGTTTTTGAGTTTCAATTCAAGTATTTTCAAAACAGCATCCGTTCGCGAGTATTCATCAGAAGTGCTGAAAGAGTAACACAGTATCCAGACTCATCACTGGAAGTCTGTCCTTCCCCTTCATGACACTGTAAGCATTTGCCTAAAAAACAATCAAAGCCAGCGCTTCAGTGATAAAATGCCAGCAATTAAATTGCAATTCATTGAATAGACTGGATGATTTATGAAGCCAACATCTCTACCTCATCGCCCGCTCAACACGTCAACACGCCCTCAATCTGTTGATATCTCAGGCAACTCAAAGCTTTCAAGAACCAGTCAAGCGCAAGCCAGTTATGCTCAACCCAAAGTAACCCAAGGCAAGTCAGATCTTAAAAGCCAACAAGACAAAACGCGCTTACAAGAAGCTAAAGCCTTATATATGCCAAAACCTGCTCAAGGCACTATGAAAGAGATTCGCCAACGTGTGGTTAAGGAGATGGAAGCCAATATTGGCAAGCACTTCTGGGGCAATCATGTTGAGCAGGCTTATAACGGTGTTGAGTTGCAATTTACGGGCTACCAAGGTGATGCTGTAGAGAATGAATTCGACCAACCATACACCCATGATGATATGAGTAAACCAGTAAGCCTTAAATCGCTCATCAGCAATTGGCCTGCAGCAGAAAGGCAATCGCAATTACGTGGTTTAGTGCAAGGCATGCGTGAAAAATATGGTATCTCAGCAGAAGAAGCAGCCAAACAAGATATCCTAGTCAACTTACCAGCACTGAATGACCATTGTTTTGATAATGAATTAAAGAAAATTGCGCCAAACACGCTATTATCTTTTGCTTATGCTCCATCATCAATGGATGGGATTTTTTTAAAGCGCATGAAGCAAGACCCAGATTTATATTTAAATTGCAGCCAGTTAGTGCAACATGTGTTATTCCAGTCTGGCATTTTTCAAATGAGTGCTTTAAAAGATATTGATAACCAAGAAGCAAACCTTTGTGCAGAGCAGCGTATTCCCTGGCAGCAAGCGAAAAATAAAGTGAAGCCTGGGGATGTGGTGATGCTCTACGCTCTAGACAACAGCCATTTTATTCATACCGCCATATATCACTCCACAAGTAAAGACGGTACACCAAAAGTGGTTGGTACAGGATTTAATCAAAGCACACCTCGCACACATTTTTCAAAAATTCCAGAAGACTATATGGAAGATGTATACGTGGTGCCCTTAGAGGCTATTATGCAAAAACATATGCGTTAAAAAAAATAATAAAAAAGATAAATGAGCCTGTTTAATCAGCTCTTTTATCTTCATCATTCATAGACTGCAACACAGTATTATAAGCGCTTATTAACTCTGGTCGATTATCTTCCGGCACCTCAAAGGCATTTAAAACACGATCAAACACATCATGTGGGTTTAAATCTTCAAGCGTTTCTTCTGTATCAACCTGCATGACACGCTGCGCCATTCGCTTATTTTTAACTCGAAGAATTTCAAGCTCAGTGTCTTGAATAAGCTCGTCTAAATCTTCACGTAAACGGCCAACAACATCTTCACCTGTGTATTCAATTTCAAGCCAAGCATTCGTCTCTTTTAAGGCTTCAACTTTGCTCATAATTGTTGCTTGATCACCAGAAATGCGCACTAGCCTTTGAAAGCAAGGCACTTCGACTTCAGACACAATTGGCGTTTTGCTTGCAGGTTCAAATTCCACAAGACACACAATTTTTCGTTGGTTAGCTTCACCATAGCCCATTGGAATTGGCGAGCCTGAATAGCGAACCCTGTCTTCCCCTGCGACTTTTTGTGGTACATGCAAATGGCCAAGCGCGACGTAATCTAAAGTATTTGGGAATAAATCCGCCCCCACATGGGCCAGAGAGCCAACGTATAAGTCTCGCACCCCATCCCCTTCCATTGTTTGACCACCAGCAGCAAATAGATGCCCCATACCGATCACTGGAATATCTTGGTTGATAAAGCTCAGACGCTTTTCTTCTGCCAGTTCACACACCGCTTTATAATGTTGGTGCAGACCAGCAACCAGCTTGGCATTTTTACTGTCGATGGTTTCACCAGCTTCAAGGGTACGAATATCTTTATCTCGCAGGTAAGGCACAGCACAAATTACAGCTTCAGGGAGATCACCAAGCACAATAATTTCATCTTCAAGACTCTGGCTCATTGCGCCGACTACATGCACATGCAGGGCTTTTAATAAGGCTTGTGGCGCGTTAAGAAACGACGGTGAATCATGATTACCACCAATAATGACCACATGACGGCAGCACGAATTAGCAACCTTGCAGAGAAACTCATAATACAGCTGCTGGGCTTTGTTGCTTGGGGTGCTGGTATCAAAGATATCGCCAGCCACTAATAATACATCTACATGCTCCTTCACAATTGTGTCCGACACCCACTCTAAAAATGCTTTAAATTCATCATAGCGTTTGCGGCCATAAAGTGTGCGACCTATATGCCAATCGGAAGTGTGGAGGAATTTCATGCTTGTTCCTTATATGCGCCAGCTTATGTGCCTTTTTAATCTAAACGGTTGAACAGCATAAAAGGTTCAGTGTGAATGCTCAAGCAATCAGGTACCCCTTAGCTGTTTTACCAACAAGAAGACACATTAATTCAGTGGTTTTATCGTCTTAAACTTTTTTACAAACATTGAAGCAGTATCACAAAGGCATTAGATTAACGCTTTTGCAGATCAATTAATAAGAAAGGTTTCCACATGATTGGTGATTCAACAGCAGCTCAGCTCAATCCCCCTCGCAGCTTAGGGGATTGCTCCATTTGCTTATCAGAAAAAGTATTAGAAAACAGTAGCACGCTTATTAAAATAGAACCATGCCAGCATACCTATCACCAACCATGCGTCCAGCCTTGGCTTGAATCAGAGGCTCAAAACAGTAGGACTTGCCCAGAGTGTCGCACACCAACTACAACAGCCTCAAAACTCACCAAAATAGGCGCTACCCCAGCTGAAGATGAAGTGGCAACACCACCAGTGCTCGACCTTACAAACCTACCACCTGTAGTACGGCCACAGGTACTTATGACAAGAGCACGGCACGCAGACACATCTGCTCGAACTATTTTTCCTTATGCGCTCGGTCGAATTATGGCATCAGGTATTAGCGGCATGATTGGCACCAAAATTGTCGCCAATCATAATCCTTATGCGTCTAGCCTACTCTCAGGATTTCAAACAGCAGCAGGCAGTGTCTTTACCTCTTTGCCAAACGCGATTCTTTTTAGCGGCAGTTACTATGCAGCAAATACCAATAACAGCCAGGTTGCGAAGTTACCCTTGCTTATTCACACACTCGCACAAGTTGGCATCGATTCAGCCAATAGCGCATTAGGCAGCAAACTTATGACCTATGCAGGCCAACCATCAATTGCAACGAATGCAGCAATCGGCGCTACAGGCTGCGCTGTTATTCTTGGTAGTGTAGCTTTCTTAACAGGGGCGGTGATCTCTGGTAAAGCAATTGCAACTCAAGTGAATAATAGAAATGGCAACGCACAACCAACCGAAAATACCGAGCCATCTGTAGAATTGGCAAGTGTTTCTCGAGATACAAGTGCAGTTTAAAAAATACGTCAGCTTACTCTTGTGGTCGGCTGACTTTCTAGGCAATTAGAAGGCGATGAGCTTGTATTACTCTTCACAAGTAGCAGTGATGTCATAACCTAAAGAATAATACCCCTGCCAAATTTTCGAATGCATATCATGAACAGAGAATTTAATGCCTTCTGAGGTCGAACATGATGAAAACGACAAGAACCCCTTACTTTGTTCTTCGAAATTCATAAATCCAATTGCAAAATTATTATTCACACCAGGCTTGATACTATAAAAACTATAGCCTGCGTTTTCATTCATACCTCTTCTTTCCTCCATTAAAGCAAAGCATCCAGATATTGCAGAAGCGGGTTTATCAATAATTTTGCTATCGATAAAAGTAGTTTCATCAAGAACAAATAAAGTGAATGAATCTCCAGGCTTTAGAGTTTTGTTTTTTATTGCAATGCATGAACCATGCACCCACCCTAAATTTTCAACATCGCTCTGCTGTTGAGAGACACCAAAAAAAACACTGATCAAAAACACACCTATACATAAAGAAATAACCAAAGCAATTTTCATATTCTATTCCAGTTCATATGCGTTAATTTCTTCAAAGCCTTAAGGCCACTTAAGTCGACATAATATCAATTTCAACAGACTAAAACGCTGTATATTTAACCAATACTACAAAAGTGTGACCTAGTTCTCATTTTTAAATCTTGGCAGACAATAACCAGAAAAATATAATAATGCCTTATTTGAAAAGAGATTCATTTTTATGTTAAGACGTATTTTTAGCCTCTGCTGTTTTGGCTTTCTACTCTATTTCGTATCGCAACCACTGATTGAAATCTGGAGCGATCAACGAGATATGCACGACCTTCAATTCAGCATCCATACCAATTATTTAATTGGCTTGCTTCTCATTGCTCGAAACCACCATCATCTTAAAATATATGTGTCGACGGCTTTTGCTGATGAAAGAACCTACATACATCTTTACGTGTTTTACACTGTATTTGCCCTCTGGCGATTCTTTTTTTACGACAACCCTTTAGCAATTAAACTTATCTATACTTGGAGTATTATCTACCCTGTTATCCCTTATATTCTTAATGATAAATTTAAACAGAAAGAAAGTGAAAATACAGAAATACAAGACACTTAAAACACATGGGTAAAGTGCCTTGACATCACAAGTGGTGGTAGAGTTGAACAAATATTGACAAACCTTGCGGTTGCAACTGATTATTTAAGCAAACTCATCCCAATAAGGCACATCCCCATAATAATCTTGCACAAAGTCTAAGAACACACGCAATTTTGACGGCATTAATTGCCGATGGGGATACACCACATACAATCCAGCAGGTTCAGGCTCATAGTCTTTTAAAATATGAATAAGCTTGCCTTGCTTTAAAGCATCGCCAACTATAAATGTGGGTTGTAAGACATAGCCTTCCCCATCAATAGCAGCATCTCGTAATAGCTCACCATTATTGGCTTCAATAGTGGATTGCTGCTTTTGAGCAATAAGGCGCAAGGCATTTAATAAGGGCGAGTTTATTTGCGGATACTCCATGTAAGAATATTTTAAATAATCTTCAGGGATTAATTCATCAGGATGTTGCGGCTCACCTTTTTTCGATAAATAGTCCGCTGATGCACAAATAACTCGGCGTATTGGCGCTATTTTTTTAGCAACTAAAGACGAGCTTTTTAAATGCCCTATTCTCAATGCTAAATCATAACCTTCATCTAATAGATCAACCTTGCGATCATTCAATTGCAGATTAATTCCCACCTTTGGATGCATTTTTTTAAAATCACCAATTAATGTTGATAGATGCATAGTCGCAAAGCTTGTGGGGGCACTTATTCTTAAAATACCTTGCGCTTCTTGATTTTGATGACCAACAAAACCCTGCATTTCATTCACTGTATCGAGAATATGCTTGGCATACTGCAAACACTGCTCACCTGCTTCAGTGAGATGCACTTTGCGTGTAGTTCGATTAAATAAGCGACCACCTAACTGCTCTTCTAAACGGTTTACATATTTACTCACAAGCTGATTGGAAAGCCCTAATTTGTTGGCCGCTTGAGTAAAGCCACCTTCCTGCGCCACAGCCACAAAGGCTTTTAAAGTCTCGATTTGATCCATAGCTGCCTCGTTATATTCGTTTAAATTTAGTCATTACCAACATTTCATTGATAGTTACTCCATAAATATACCATTTATCTATCAATCTGTTGTTAGTAACCTAAACATAGAGCTTAGCGAGACAGACTTCTAAGCAACCAGATTTATCAGGAGCAGATTATGAGCACATCTAAATACACTAAGGTATTGAAATCCAACGCAGGTTTAGCAGCACTTGTTCTACGCGTACCAGTGGGCATTATTTTAGCCGCCCATGGTTCACAAAAACTCTTTGGCTGGTTTGGCGGTTACGGCCTTGAAGGCACAGGCCAATGGATGGCGAGCATTGGTTTAGAGCCAGGCTTTTTAATGGCGTTACTGGCTGGCAGTGCAGAATTTTTTGGTGGTTTGGCACTCATACTTGGCCTACTCACAAGGCCAGCAGCGGCAGTCACAGCATTCACCATGTTAGTCGCAATCTTCAGCGCTCATATTAGTAATGGCTTATTTATGAGTAATAATGGCTATGAATATGCTCTAGCACTTCTTGCTGTGACAGTTTCACTGACTCTACAAGGTGCTGGCAGCTTTGCAGTAGATAACCTGCTTTATAAAAAGCTCACAGGCCAAACAAGAGCAAGCAACTCTTATGTTGCCAATCTTGCTTAATGAAACATACATACTCTACATTAATTGACCTTAAAGCCCAGCCTTACTCCCAATAGGCTGGGCTTTTGTATAACCACTAGCGATTAATTCAATAAGAGATGACTAGCACTCACCTGCGCTTCTTCATACAATAGCTGGCATTGTGTATCTATTCAAAGAGAAAAACTCATGCCACAACCACCATCTTTACAATCACCAAGCCAAGCTCATTTTCAACAAAGCCCAGGTTATGAAATGGGCAACAACTTGCGCAATATAAACCAAGTGGAAAGCCAGCACATACAAGTTCCTAAGCTTAAAACCAGCGCCTATAGACATATCGCTGGCGGTATTGCAGTTGAAGGTGCTGCTATTGCTTTTGCAGCGATTGGTATTGTGTCGCAACACAAGATTCTAGGGTCTGTTTCAGCAAGCATAGGTGTTGTACTTGCAGGTATTGGCGGCGTACTCATCGGCCGCGGCAGCGAAAGGCTTTAAAAACCCGTTATAAACATCATCATTTTAAGCAGTAACAGAAAGAGAGATACTTATGCCACAAACGGCCCCAATACAAACAAACAGTTCAGCATCATTCCCACAAAGCAAAGATGATACAGCTTTAGACAACAGTAAACTTAAAAAAATTAAACCTGAACTAAATAAACCAATTCCGCAAATCAAAGAAAACGGCTTAAAGTTTATGGCATCAGGCGCAGCGTTAACCGCAGCAGGTATCGCCTTTGCAGCTATTGGGATTGTTTCAGACCATAAGTTATTACGATCGGTTTCAGCGAATTTGGGTGTGCTGTTTACAGGAGCTGGGGCTTTCTTTGTAGGGAAAGGCAGTGAGAGGTTTTAATTTAAGTTAAAACTCCAACAAGTTGTTGGAGTTTTATAAAATATGCTTACACTAAACAAAACCTACTTACTGTGTACTGTAAACCAATAAAACAGCATTAGGGTTGCTTAATTGAATTACAGTCGTACGAGGGGCATCAAAAATTTCTGTTTCAACATAAGCACCATTTGGCACTGAATACACATCAAAATCATTTAACTTACTTGGCGGCCTCTTTTCAGTACCCTCTGGAAGTAAGTTTATATCAAACCACTTAGGCACAAAAACACGAACTCGATGGTCTGATAACTGCTCTTCCTTATTCTGAGTAGCAATAAAAGAAAAGAGTTTTTCTTTAGTTTTATCATTCATTTCAAGAACAGCAAAAAATTGGTGATCAACATAACCAATTGGTATAGATGTATAAGATGCCATAGTAATCTCAACAGGAATATTCAAGGATTGAACAATTTTTTCCATAGAAGAGTACATTGGGGCATTGGCGGTATCCTTTGCATTATTGTCACTACACCCTATAAACGACAAACTTAACTGCAATAATAGAGTTGCTATTAAGTACTTCTTCTTAATCATTAATCTTATTCCTACCTCAACCCCTGTCATATATTATTATTTAACCGAACAGACTCAAGCCTTGCTTTCATCTGCTGCGTTAAACGACCAATGCCCAAGGCTTTAAGCAGCTCACTGTATTCACCTTTATCTTGCGTCGCTTTCAGCATCTGCTGAATTTCTTCTGCGCATATATAATCAAACTTTTTAAGCTCGTCGTCCCTATTCATTGTTCTTGCCTGGAGCGTGCCAGAAGATGACCATAAAAAACGACCTGCCTCTTCTTTCGTTTCAGGCACCTTCGAGTCAATTAATTGAAAGACTGTTTCTCTTATTTGTCGACCAGCACGAGCAAAGCCATGGGCTTTTGCAATTCGACGAATTAAAATATCCTCATGAATAGGTGATTCAGTTTCAATAATATGCGTAATCATCTTTGATAAGTTTGGCGCATATTCATCATTGTAAAAGTGATCTGGATTAGGGTTAAACTCTTCCAAATTTGCTTTAACGTATTCACTTAAAACTGCATCCGTATGAAACTCAGCAGATGGCTCCCTTGAGGCTACCACATTTGAAGCAAGCCGTACTTCTGACAGAGATTGTCTGTCTTCAACTGGTGCCTCAATTTTATCGGCATCAACCTCTTCCACAAAGCTCGCTGCTCTTTCTTCAGCGATACGATCAGCTTCCCGTAAAGCATCTAAATGTGCATGCAAAAGCGAATCAATATCTTCAAGTGCTTTTTGTTTATGGGTCCACCAATCTGTTGACCAGATTCTAAAGAGAGTCCACCCAAGGCCTTCTAACACACCTTGCCTAATTTTATCCCTTTCTCGGGCAACCGCAGAACTGTGGTACATGGCGCCATCACACTCAACGCCAGCCATGTAAATACCTGGCTTATCAGGATGCACAACACCTAGATCAATTCGATAAGCAGACACACCTATTTGCGGATGCACAACCCAACCTTTCTCTTGAAGTGCTCTTGCTACCGCAATTTCAAATGGAGACTCAAAGTCACCAAGTGAGCCCTGTACTGCTGAAGCTAATGCTGCAGGCCCACGTTCTGCATATTCAAGGAAATGTTTTAAATCAGCTACAGCTCGTGCCTGTGTACGAGATAAATCGATACGATCTGGCGTTAAGGTGGAAAACACAACCATTTCAGTTCGCGCCCGTGTCATAGCCACGTTAAGCCTTCGCTCCCCCCCCTGTCGATTAAGTGGACCAAAATTCATGGACATATGGCCACTCTCATCAGGGCCGTAAGCAATACTAAAGAGAATGACATCTCGCTCGTCACCCTGAACTGATTCGAGATTTTTTACAAAGACAGATTCTAAATTATCTTCCGCAAATGCCCACTCAATATTAGGGTTTTCACCACGAGCTTTATCTAATAAGTCTTCAATGAGTTTTTGTTGTTCACTATTGAAAGTAACAACACCGATAGATTGATTACGAATGATAGAGTCGCTTGATGTCAGGCGAGCAATAACTTCATTAACAATTGCTTTTGCTTCTGCCTGATTATGCCTTGCTTTCCCTTTAGCATAAAAACCATCAACTTTACGCAAGCTAACGCCCATATCTGGGTGTACAGGTGCAGGGAAAGTAATTAAGTTATTGTCATAATATTTTGTATTAGAAAAGGCAATTAAACTTTCACGGCGAGATCGGTAATGCAGATTCAGATAACACTGAGGAATACTTGCACCGATCAATTCATCTAAAATACTTTCTAAATCCCCTTCTACATCAGGGTCGTCGTTGTGGTCGGCTCTTGCAAAGAAATTTGTTGGTGGCATTTGTTTAGGGTCACCTGCCACAATCACTTGCTTGCCACGGGCTAAAGCACCAATGGCATCCCAAACTGTAATTTGAGAAGCTTCATCAAAAATAACCACATCAAATAATGTGTGATCAGTTGATAGGAATTGAGCAACGGATAATGGCGACATCATCATGCAAGGTGCTAATGATGTCATGACATTTGGTACTTCTTCTAATAATTGTCTAACAGGTTTATGACGAGTTTTCTTTTGCAATTCATGACGAAGCACACCCCACGAATCGCTCTTTTTCACTTCATCTTGCGCTGGGACATTTCCAGCTAATTTTGCAGCAATATATTTTGAAGTTAAATCACTAAACTGATCATCAAGCAATTTAAATTCGTCAATAGTCGCACTGTGTTCTGAAGACGAGAATCGTCTGAGATAGTCATCTTCACCAAGAATAGCGCTCGACCACCATGTGCAATAAGCAGCTTCAAAAACATCTTCAAGTTCTTCTGGTAAAACAGCACCTGCTTCTAATGCCTCAACACAGGAAATCAGCTGCAAATCGATAGCTTCATTGCGTCGACGAACCCATGCGCACCACTCTTTTAAGCCATAGTGATGTGAATCAATACGCTCACATAAACCCTCTAAAGCGGTTAAGACATTTGTTTCATCTTCTAAAGCCTCATCAAGTGATGCTCCAGCTTGCGTTTCAAAACTCTCTTTAAGGGATGTAAATGCACTATAGCTTTCAAGAACATCATCGATAGCACCGGCAAGAGCACCACCATCTTCGAGCAAATCATCTGCTTGAGCAATAACCAGTGCAAGCTTCTCACGTATATGTGCTAAATGCTCTGGATTATCACCAAGGCTTCGCGCGATTGCTTTTGTACGTAAACCAAGCACTTTCAAATGATCAATATCTTCTGGGTTTGATTCATGGGAATGCCATATTTTCAGGCTTGATAAAATAGCATCAAGCTTCTCAATCGTTTCCCCAGTGGATTTCCATTGCTTTAAAACAGGAATATCTTTCTCAACATCAGGTTTATCTAAAGCACCATTAGCCATTAATACTTTAAGGATTTTTTTCTTGGCAAAAACTTTCTTAGGCCACCAAGTTTCATTGGCAAGCTTCCAGTCAGACTCTACTTGCAGTGGATCAATCTGCTGCCATGCTAAAGGCTTATAGCTACAGCTTAACTGCGACTGAGCCTCAATGTATTGCTTTAAGATTTCAACTGCTTCTTCTAAGGCTTCGAGTTGATCATTCGCATCCGCTTGTAAGGCAAAAGCAGGCTTATGTTTTACCGTGTCTTTCAGTAATGCAGCTAACTTGGATACTTGGTCTATTTTCTTAAAGCTCAGTAGACCGAAATCTAACTGCAGGGCTGTTGCTAAAGCTGTAAGATGTCGCTCAAGCTTTTTAATAGCCAATTTGAAAGATTGAGTTGTTGTTAAAAGTTGCTCTTGCCAAACAGGTGCCCACTCTACTTCACTGATAATACTTAAGGGATGCTCCTTTAAAGCACCGACATTTTTGGCATTAATACTTAACAGCTTAATCACTTCTTTTAACTGATCTAAACTTGCCTGTTGATATGCAGAATTTAAAGGCCAGTTGAGTTTTACTTTTTCTGCTAAGTGAGCATCTCGCACTTTGATACCAATCGCATAATGTGCAGATAAACCATTTGGATGAGGCTTATGCAGCGCATCAACAACTCTATTGAGTTGATCTCTTAACCCCTTTAACTTTTGCGCCTCAGAATGCCATTGAGAAACACTTCGACCTGCGGAGTTTTCCCAAGAGGCTTTTAACTGATGCAAAACATCTGCTTTTTTGGCTTTATTTGAATGAAGCTCTAAACAGAAATTACCCAAGCCAATATCTTTTAAGCGGCGATGTACAACTTCTAAGGCTGCTGTTTTTTCCGATACAAATAAAATTTTCTTGCCTTTGCCAAGCATATGAGCAATGAGGTTCGCAATAGTTTGGCTTTTACCTGTTCCCGGCGGCCCTATAATAACAAAATCTTTTCCACGATCTGCTGTGGCTATGGCGGCCATTTGAGAGGAATCAGCAGGTAAAGGCGTGAGTAAATCTGAAGGTGCAAATTGCTTATCTAAGCTTTGTGTTGAGACAAAATCTACATTTGAATCATAGGATTCTCTTGGCGTTTCCAATAAATGTTTAACGACTAAATTGTCTTGCAACTTGTCGGAACGATCGATTAAATCCCGCCACATAAGGTATTTAGCAAAGGAAAAATGACCTAAAACAACGTCTTCCGTCACTTCAAAACCTGGTACATCTTTTACAGCATGACGGACGTGATTCCAAATTAAAGCAACATCAATTCCACTTTCATCTTGGGGTAACGCACCACTGAGCCCTTGAATATCGATGGCAAAATCTTTTTTCAGCAGCTCCAATAACGTTGTATTAAAACGCGGTTCATCATCATTGGACGTCATCTTCACGCCGTTTTTAACGGACTTACGCTCTAAAGTCACTGGCATTAAAATGAGTGGCGCAGCATATCGAGCATCACTTTTATCTGCAGGCTGCCACTGCAAAAAACCAATGGCTAAAAAGAGCGTATTGGAACCACTTTCTTTTAATGCCGTTTGCGCTTGCCTGTAAATTTCAACAACGCTTTTATCAAGTTGCTCTGGCGTGGTTTTAACGAGTAGTTGCTTTTTCTGCAGCGCATCTCTTGCGTAATTATCGGTAATATCTTGTCCTGTACGCTGTTCATGCACATCATCGTCTTGCGCATGAGACGAAAGCTTGGGCAGTGATGCAATGGTAATTTTTTCACCAGAGGCTAGCATATCTTCCAGCTCACCTGGGTCTGGGCAAATAAAGGTAAGGCTCTTACGACCTGGCTTATGATTTAAAAGTGGATTTCGAGCAGAAAGATCAAGCAACTTACGCTGCCACCGATCTAAACGCCCTGCGGGTGTTGAAGCATCAATAAGCTCACCTTCAAGGCTCGTAAAATCTGGCAGGTTTGGTGCTTCTTCTAGAGCAATATGCATTTCTGCTGTATTACCCTCAGATGCATCACCATCAACTGAACTTATTTGATTTGAATACAAACTTAAAGGCGCAATACTATGCGCCCGTGCACGCTTTACATCTACAGCAAAGACAAAATCTGCATCCATATCGAGGCTCACCTGCTCTGCGCCCTTTTTAACTGCGCGACTGAAAGGCACGAGCGGATGGTTGGTGACGTAAGTTGTTTCTATAAGCAATAATTCATGAAGAGGTAAACGCTGGCGTATACCTTCGGCACTATCAACAAGCACGCTGGAAAACTCATCTGGCTGTAGCCATAAACCAACGCATGCATGGCCTTTAGTGGATACAATAAATGGATTAAGCCCAGCCTGTTCAAAAGCAGCAGCAAATAAGAGCGTAGTGTCTAAACAGGTTGCGACCTTTGCCTCTTCAATTTTACTTGGTAAACGAATTTTCTGGCCATTCTCTTCAAAGCTTGTAGGGGGTAACGCATACGCACTTTGCATTTCAGCAATAGCCACATAGATGGCAGCCGCTAAAGACCATACTCGCTCACGGGAACCTGAATTATACCCATCAATGGCATCTGGCTTATTGGCTTTACGAAGGACTTGTGCAGCACGCCCTAACACACGATCAACAGCAGGATCATTGGGCGTCACAAATGCCGCCAAAAGTTCAGGCATATAACCAAAGCCACCCCATTCGCTGGCAGCCAATAATTGAACTGGCACCTCTTGGGTAACAAGTACATCTTCACCATGTACAAGGGTAAAAGTTAACTCGCCTTTCATCGCCTCATTCAGACTTAGTAAAAAACCGCCATCAAGGGTTACATCGCGATCTTTAATATGAATTAAACCATTTGGCGCAATGCGATCTATTGTCCAACTCTTTTTTTTCACAAACGCTGGTGAACACGTCATTGTGAGTTTTAAATCTGAAATAACATCTTCCGAGACATTATCAATGGCAATATCTCGTAGAATGGAAAATGAAGATTGATGACAGGCATAATTAATTTTTTCAGCAACACTAATGCTTAATGCTACCTTTGAAGAGGATTGCTCAGCCATGGAACTCCCTTATTTGATCAATCATGAGCGCATTCAAGGTGAGGCACAGCTCGCTATAAAATGGTGAATGCGAAATACAACATTGCAAAATACCAAAACCACCAAAGCCAAACCAGCCATTTCAATCAAGCACAGGGTTTAAGTTCAATATTTGAGCAACACAAGTCTTATTGAGTATTGCAGAGCATGGGCTTAACAAGGGTGATCAAGCATAAGATGTTACATAATCACATATCATAGGTACTTCCAGCACTAGGGTGTTGATTAAAACTGTGACGGACGTCACATAATTGAATAAAAAGAGTCTGTTTCGATCAAATAGTACCCTTCCCTGATTGCACAGCAGAACGGAATTCATTAATGTGGCACCATAATAATGAAAGTGGTAAAAAGTGATGACAAAAAAAGAATATATTAAAGATCGAATTTTATTAATTATTACAGGTCTAGTCTGTGCAGGGCTTTCTTGGCTTTATCTAACGCCAAAATACGAATACCCACGAATGATATTCGATACAATCGCCCTTCTCATGATTGTAAGTGCAGTTTTAAAGACACTCATCGCAAAGTATAAGAAACAGGATTAATTAAATGAACAAAGGCCTCTCAACTATTGAGACCTAGAACGTTCCAAGCTAATAAGTATAGTTTAAGATTAGAAGTGTGTTTGGCTCTTTCAGTTGCACCACATAACTATCAAACCCTCTAAATATTTCAGTGCTTGATACAAAATTACCGGAAACTGTATACACATCAAAACCCACTGAGTCAACCCGTGGTTTTTTTTTATAACCCTCAGGAAGCATCTTTAAATCAAACCATGGGGGCACAAATATTCCAAGGGTACCTTCTTTTTTGAAGTGTACTGCACCACCTTCATCCATCAACTTATAAAGCTTATCCTTTTCTTCTGCAGTGGTTTTAATGACAGCAAAATGCTGATAATCATTATACGACAAAGGAATTGAAGAAGATGAAGCTGTAGTAACCTCTATAGGTATCTCCATAAAATGAACAACTTTTTCAACTTCAGTTACGGGGTGAAGAGCAGCTTTATTTTTTTTCTCCATATCATCACAAGCTGAGAGACCAAAAATCAAAAAGCATAATAAAATTTTATGCAATAATTTTATATTTAAAAAATTAAACACGAAAAAACTCCAAACCAATAAACCATTACATTATTTTAATATTAGACTTTAAGAACCTAGATTACTCTTTGGGTATGGCGCACTTGCAAACATAGGACGACCTTTCCATTTCAAAACCCCTTTGGCAATACCTACATTTAAATATTGTCTTGCAAGACCAGTAATTTCAAAAACACCATTTTCTTCATCTTTTATTCCTGTGGCAATATCAACCTGATATGGATTAAAATTATACATATCTTCAACATGAATACTCAATTCGAGTTGAAAGTGAGGAATTTTATCTATGCAACTTACATCAACACGGCATTCTACCCAAAAACTAAAAACACCTAGAGTTTTGGTCCAGTTTTCTGTTACTGGATGTGGATAAATCCTAGTGTTAGAAAGTACATCTAAATTACTTTCATTCTTCGCTTTTTTCACCCTACTTGTAAAGTTAAAGCTTGCATCAAGACCATTATAGTTCGACATATAAAACTTATATGCTGCATCTCTTACTTCCATACAAATAGTTCTAAATGTATGGCGACCAGAAGGATCATCCCTGAAATAGCGTTCGAACTTAACATCACGAGTAGTACCACTCCCCTCCATAAAGTGCCTATATGCAGCAACAGCATCAGGCATATTTGTTTTTGATAAAAATGGTATACCTTGAACTGATTCAGCCGCCTCTAAAATCCCTCTCCATTTAACATATTGCATTTTTTCTTCTATGGTGGGTTTTCGACATGGGTATTTTTTCAAAAAACCATTATCATGGTTAATCAAAGGCTTTATCCTCGAACCGAGTACATAATCATAAAAATTCTTAAAAAAGGTCTCATCTAAGTACTGATACAACAGGATTCTAACATCATTCTTATCTAAAATTTGATCAAAATACAACCTCCCCACAAAAAGTGTGAAGTAGTTCACATAATTTTTAACGATGATTATATTTTAACCACCAAACAGCGGCACATCTGAAAAACAGGTAAGAAATACAGTTAATAACAATAATATGTAGAAAAATTTCTATATAAGAAAAAAATCTATCATCAACCGATGTATTACATTATTATGCTTAATACCAGCACGAGAAAAGCAACAAAAATATTTTACTGATCATAAAAGAGTCACCCATGCATAAGAACTTGCTTCAATTTATCAAACAGCATACAAAAACTCAAAAAGTATTAAAACCAACAACGAGAGTTAATCATGATTTAGGACTTGATGGAGATGATGCGCTTGAATTTATGCAAGCGTATGCTGAAACATTCAATGTTGATTTAACGAACTTTGCATTTAAGAGCTACTTTGGTGAAGAGAAAGGTATCAACCCTGTTGCACTAATACGGTATCTATTGAAAGGGAGTGAGCTTAAACCACTTACTATTGAGATGCTTATGGATGCAAGTATATCGAAGGTATGGCCTGCATAAACAAGGAAAATTGATTTTCATACAAAAAACTCTGATCGTAAGAAATACACTATTAATACTTATTCAAAGAGCTTTTGACAGGTATCACAAACGTAATAAACCACTTCATCATCACACTCTATACTACCAATAGATGATGCTTGAATTTTCCATCGGCATACTTGGGTATTTAAAGTTAGCAGACCTTCAATATAACAGGGCGCAACATTATAATGATGATGAATTATTTTATGATCGACCCGCCTCGACTTTAGAAAGAATATTTCAGCCTCATGATTATCTAAATCAACATCAGACGGTTTACAAACATTGCTATCCTCTGTATAGAAGTCTTCAACATACACATCATGCATTGTTTGTGTGCTTGCGCAAGATGTTAATAAGAATAACAAGGATACAAACAAAATTTTAGACTTCATTTCCATTGAACTGAACCCGCTTCACCAATATTTTTGCAGTAAAAGTAAAACACCATATTTTAATTAATCGCCACCACATATAATATATTGAACACTTACAGGACCATCAACCTGCCTTTTAAACCCCACACGTGCACCCAAGTACAAAACACTGTCATCATCACTCTGAGGCGGAGCTATACAAATTTCACTATCTTGGTCTTCACTTATTTTGCAGCCTTGTCTCAAAGCAAAAACGAGATCATTTAAACACTCTTGATTATTAACAACCAGATTATGAAACCCTTTCACCCCCATTTCATCAGGACCAAAACCAATTTGAGTATCTGGCAATATATATTTTTCTGCATTAGAAAAATTATGCGACCTCATGCTTTCGTAAAACTCAGTATACCCCATGAGTAAATCTTCGCTCGCAGCCAGAGAAGTTGAGACAAAAAGTAGTAAAACCAATATAATACGCATACAAACCGCCTATACCATAGTTATATCAAGACAACTCTGTAGCCTAATTACTTAGAGATACTCTTAAAAATCTTTCTTATTCCAACCCCAAAACCATATAGAACACTACTCACGATCAAACTGAAAACCAAGCCTTCTAAAATATCTGCAGACGTTAAAATATGTCGCTCTATTCCTAAAGATTTTGCTAAAGAATGAATAAAGTGCATATATGCAGCGAAAGCTAGTAAGCACAAGCCACCAAAAATCAACATTTTTTTCTTCATATAAATTCTACATCTGTAAATTATAATAATTCGCACATCTGTTTAATTATCAGCCTCTTTTTTCAACTCCAAAGTCTTACAACCACTCTCACTTCGTGCATATAAATATTCATAGGTTGAAATTTGAACAGTATCAGAGGCTTCTTTACAGTAGATATAACCCTTATGCATTAATATCGGCTTAGCTATCACATTGGTTAAGGCGGTAGATAGAATCATTAAGCCAACAGCAAAGACCATCCCTGAGAGTAAACCCAACGCGATAGTATGATTTAGTCTTTTCTTAGTCAAAAGCGGGATAAGGTCACCTAGAGATATTATGAATGCTGCAACCCCACCGCCAAACAAAATAATAATTCCCCTATCAACAGTTAAGAATTCACTTCCAACACTCTTAAGAAAGGTAAAGACCCCATTAATTGAAAAATACAACATAATCAAAGATGCAACAAAAAATGCAGCTGTACGCATTATTGTTTTTGAATTCCGCTCAATGTATATAGAATTTAATTTTTCATTATTTATCTGTTGCATCTTTTACTTTCTACTCATTAAAAATTGAATCTTTAAGTTTTTTAAACTCTCTAGGGATTGTATAAGAAAGTGCGTTAACACTTGGTTTAAAGGAATCTACAGCATCATCAAGAAGATCAATAGCTTTTTCTGTGAAATTAAATCTATTATCTAATTCATAAAGCGTCAATGCAATTATAAAACCTGCTCCTACAACAACAACAAATGGACCAACAGCAACTGCTGTGCAAAATGTAGTACCTGCCGCCGCAGCTGCAATAGCAGCAGTACCCTGCATAGCTAAATAAATTTTTATAAAATCCATTCCTAGACCACCAAAAAGCCTAGTTAATGATTTCTCATCAGATAAAACAAATTCACTAATTCTAAATATCGATGAACAATAAACGCCCAACCTAGCACCTTGTCTAATTGCATTATAGGCCCCAGCCTTCGTAAATGTTAGATCTAATGACCTTGTTGGTGTTGCGTAATAGCTTTTGCTTTGAATAGCCTTTCTGTACCCAGGTCTAGTTTTAACAAGAAAGTGCTGAACACCTCGATACTGCTTTACAATGACTTCACAGCCAGCAGCGGCAACGAATCCGCCAAGCTCTTTGAAGAGTTTAATTAAAGCATAAGCATCATCTGCATTGGGATAAAAATTTAAAGCAACACCACTATAGTCACCCATTTTCGATTGTATCTGTTTCCAGCACTTTTTGGCTTCTGGTGTAGATTGGTTAACCATAGCATCAACTGTTTGACTGCAAAACACATTTAATTCAAACCAGTTCTTTTCAATATCATCTAAAATTGCCTGTTTCTTTTGAGCTCTGTTCATTAATTAACCTTACATTACGATAATACGATTTAGTGCATATAGTATTTGGATGCGCTGACTTTAAGCAATAAGTAGAACTGTGACGAATGTCACACTTTTATTGAAAAGCTCACTTTATAAGCAACTAGGCTTGATATTATTACAGGTATATATCAACCATTCTGCAGCCGTAAACTCATGACCTTTAGCTTTAGATAAGCCTGCCAGCCAACCATAAGATTTTAAGCAGTAAAAGAAAGAGAGATACTTATGCCTCAAACGGCCCCAATTCAAACAAACAGCTCAGCATCATTCCCACAAAGCAAAGATGATGCTGCACTAGACAACAGCAAACTTAAAAAAATTAAACCTGAAATAAATAAACCAATTCCTCAAATAAAAGAAAACGGCTTGAAGTTTATGGCATCAGGCGCAGCGTTAACCGCAGCAGGTATCGCCTTTGCAGCTATAGGTATTATTTCAGACCATAAGTTATTACGATCGGTTTCAGCGAATTTAGGTGTGCTGTTTACTGGGGCTGGGGCCTTCTTTGTGGGTAAAGGGAGCGAGAGGTTTTAAATCAAAAAATCTTGACCCTATTTGTATTGGAGAGAGCTAATACTACTCCTGCTCTTCTTTATACACTCGGCCTTTTCTTCCATCGCCTCTAATATCCAATCTTTGAGTTTTTGATTATTCTTGCGAGCTAAAGTGCTAAAACGTTTTTTCGTAGCACGAGAAGTATTGATATGGATAGTTGTATTTTTTTGATCGTCATCCACTGAATCATTCGTTATCATCATATTCCTCTACACTATTAATCCTCAGCCACTATAAACATAATTTAATAAAGATTCTATTCGCACCCGAAATCAGACTTCAAAGCCACCTCATCAACTTCACCAAAAGTTCGAAGCTCAAACTGACGTATTTCATCACATGAACAGCCTTTATCAGCTGATCCAAACTTACCTGTCTGACTTTTGGAGAACATCGTATCTCCCGTTGTGACGCAAACCCATTCTTCTTTATCGGCACAGCCGACTAAAGTGAGTACGGCTAATATAATTATTCTCTTCATTTAATACGTTAATATCAGCGACTTGCATTCAAGTCTTTGCTAAATATAGCAGACCGAAAAATACCTAATTTCATCTATTAAGTGCATATTTTGCATTTAGCAACTTAAATACCCAATAGCTAATAAACCCAATGATTAAAAGCTAGAGGCATTGAATTCAACAAATGCCTTCTTTCACGCCAATCTGGCAGAAAGGTATCCATATACTTTTTAAAGCGGTCATTATGGTTTCGCTCAAGTAAGTGGACTAATTCATGCACAAGAATATACTCGAGGCATTCCGGTGGTTTTTTAGCAAGTTCTAAATTCACCCAGATTCGTTTGGCTTGAATATTACAGCTACCCCACTTGGTTTTCATTTTCTTAACGCCCCAAGCTTGAGCAGTCACCCCAATCTGGTGCTCCCAATAAGACATTAACTCAGCTAATTTTTCTTTAAGAATACGACGATAGTACTGCTGCACAACCAGTGCTTTATTTTCAGTCGTTGTATTTTCTTTAACATAAAGATGCAGTCGACCAGGGCTTGCCTTAACTTCATGCTTACCAGAACGTTCGATTACATTTAAACGATGGCGCTTACCCCATATAAAATGACACTCCCCGCTGACCATTTCACGATCAGACTGACGAGGCTGCTTGGCAAAGTCATGCTGTTGTTTTTTAATCCAAGGGATGCGGCTAATCACAGCCATACGAATGGCGGTATCAGACATATTCTCAGGTGCAGAAACACGTACACGGCCATCAGGTGGCAGCACACTAATATGGAGATTTTTAATCGCCTTACGATTCAAATGCATTTGAATTGAACCTATTTCTATCTGAGACATAATGTTGATCTATACCTAGCTTTAAAAATAGTCTTTTTGCGCTTTTGCTAAGTCCATCACGGCAATAATATCGATTGTATAACCAGCTGTTTCTTCGCGCACAGCATTGGCAATTTCTCGCTCTTTAAAACGGTCACCAACCCAATCTGCTTTTTTGGTGTACCGTATAGCTGTATCGATTTTCGTTGCTAAAACTTCATCTTGCCCAAAGTTATCATAAAAAGCACGCTTAGCACTTGTATCCATTGAAGATGGGTAACTAGAAGTAGTCGTATTCGGGCGAACAACCTTACGAGCTAGCTCACGAATCTTTTCAAGGTACTCTTGATAATCCAAGGCTTTTTGTCGACGCAATAGAATAAGCTCATCAAGTAACACTGACATCTGCTCATAATATTTAGGGTTAACAGGGTTCTCATCAACAATGGTTTTACGAACGTTATTTTCAATAGTCTCAGCCATAGCTTCAGGATTGTTACGAATATTTTCGGGAAAGTCATCAAGGGCATCTTGGCCTTTTTCCACAATCAACTCAATTAAGCCTAGCTCTTCAAAGTCCATCAAGACTTCGCTATCATCCGCACGAATATACATATCAAGTAAGTGTCGCATAGCAGGCTCAAAGCGCTTCATTTCCACTAAATCACCACTGGCAATTTTAATTTCATCACGGACTTTTTCAAAATGAGTCACTTCTGCTTTAATCGCATTAATCTCTTCTGCAGAATAGCCAGCATCAGGCATTTCATTAGCAATATTTGCATAGGCTCTTAAAAGTTTGGCTACATTCTGGTACAGAGTTAAGCGCAACGACTCCTTTTCGGATAAAACATTATCTTCAGGTATGTACATTGCATGCTCACCACAGAAATAATGGATATAATCTTGCGTATGTCGTGGTGCTTTGACAGGTTCACAAAGTGCTCGCACCATTTCTAAGGCATTTTCTAAATCCAGCATTGCGTGCTCTAAACGATCTTTGAGAAGCCCAGCTACATCTTCTTCATCATACCCATCAAAGGCACCTTTGGTGTAATCTGAAATTGCTTTATTCAGTGATTTAAACAAATCTTTATAGTCGACGATGTAGCCATATTCTTTATCATCGCCATCTAAACGGTTAACACGGCAGATAGCTTGAAATAGGTTATGGTCAGCCATTTGTTTATCAATATAAAGATAAGTTGCAGATGGCGCATCAAAACCTGTTAAAAGCTTATCGACGACAATCAGCAGCCGCATTTGCCCTGGCTCTTCAATAAAGCGTTTTTTAACTTCTTTTTCAAAATCTTCAACTCGTTTTGCAGCTTCCTCTTCCGACTGCTCATAATAATCCGCCAACATTTTGCGATAAATATCATATTTAAAGAGTTTTTCCGTCGCTCCCTCACCTGTTTCCTCACCTTTAATGCTTGAAGCAGTTGGCTGATAACTCGTGACAATTGCCACCTTGCCTTTCAAATCTGTTTTATTAAATATGTCATAGGCTGTGCAGGCTTGATAGACACTTGAACACACAAGCAACGCATTACCACGACTATCCATAAGTCGAGGTTTTGTATCCATATCCAGTAAAATATCTTTCACAATTTGCTCTAAACGAGATTTACTGGAGAGCACCTTTTGCATCGTGCCCCATTTTTGTTTAAGCTGCGTTTTAGCAAGGCGAGATAAACCACGGGTTTTAGCTTCAAACCATTCATCGACCTTTTTCTGAGATTTAATATGTTGGTCAATATCACGGGCTTCATAGCGCAAATCAAGCACAACGCCATCTGAAACTGCTTCATCAAATTTATATGTATGAATATAAGAACCAAAAATTTCGATGGATTTTTTCTTGTCTTTCTTCATTAAAGGAGTACCAGTAAAACCAACAAACATGGCCTCTGGCACAATGGTTTTCATGGCTTCATGGAGCTTGCCAGATTGAGTACGATGACACTCATCCACAAAAACAAATAATTCACCCTTAACACTAAAATCAGTTGGTAAAGACTTTTTCAGCTCTGCAATAAATTCATCTGTGGCTTTATCATTTTCTGATTCTGACTGGCGTCCAAATTTATGCACCAGAGAACACACTAACCATGGGTTTGGTTGGTTTAAAGTAGCAACCAAATCAGCACCGCTTTTTGCACGGTAAATCTCTTCATCGACACCGGAAAACACTTTTTCAATCTGCTCATCAAGCTCGGTTCTATCAGTAACGATTAATACCCGTGAATCCTTCACATTTTCCCGTATCCACTTGGCAAGCCACACCATGGTTAAACTCTTACCAGAACCTTGCGTGTGCCAGATAATACCGCCTTCTCGCCTATAAACATGCTTTTTAGCAGCTTCAATGCCGAAATACTGGTTATGACGACAGGTTTTCTTAATACCTGCATCGAACACGATAAAATCATGAATAATTTGCAGAAAGCGTCGCTTATTGCACAGACGACTCACATGAAAATCCAGCTTATTGGTATAAATATGCTGTACATCTTCTTTCCATTCAAGGTAGAATTTTTCTGGTGTTTCAATAGTACCGTAGCGTATACCCTGAGTATCATTCCCGGCCATGACCAATTGCATGGTGGTAAAAAAGTTGCGAATAAAATCTTTTTTCTGATTATCAAGGTTTTGACGTATACCTTCTGAGGCAGACACAGACGAACGTTTAAGTTCAATAACGCCTAATGCAATACCGTTAACATAGAGCACAACATCTGGCCGTTTTTTATTCTCGCCTTTAATGGAGACTTCTTCAGCAATGGCAAAATCATTGGCTTCTGGGTTTTGCCAATCGATCAGCCAGACGGTTTCATTTAACTGTCCAGCACCCTCTTTCTCTTTAACACCGTAACGTAAGAGTCGATACACTTCTTTATTGGCATAATAGAGTTTTTTACCTTCGCCTAAGGCCGCTAGAGTATCAAGCTGTCGAATAGCACGATTGATTAAAGCTTCACTGACACCACGCTTTTGCAGCCATGCAACAAGTATATCCATTTCAATATTTTTATTATTGCCGCGGTCATGCCAATTGCCTAAATAGCGATACCCCAAATCAGTTTGAAATAGTTTAACAAGACGATCTTGGCTGATGCGCTCACGCTGGCCTACGTTACTCATGTTTTTACTCCTGGCATCCTTGGCCATATCTGTTGCATTAAGTTGCACCTTTTCACGCTTACAGCTGGCTAAACACCTTAAGAATCAAGCAACGATCAAGCAATTTAAAACAATAAAATCAACTGGTTAAATACAAAACCTAGCTTTAAACGGTATTTATCAACCCTTAGAATCATACAACGGTCATACAAATGATGCCCACCATGGGATATATCGCATAGCCTTAGTGCCAATATTAATGATAAAGCTCTACTGCCTTTAATTTATCAATCGCAATTTGCAAACTACGATCATTAAAAAGTTTCTCTTTACGAACAGCCCATTTATGACCGGCAGGCCAGCGTGATAGACCATTTTTAATGGATTCTAATGTGAGTTCACAACCTTCCTTCACCACAAGCCAGTCAACTGTTGACAGTAATTCCATGCCAAATGGTGACTCAAAACCATCGATAATATTATTTGCTGTTTCTAATGCATCTAAATATTCTTTACATTCTGATTTTAAATAGAGCTCAATCTGTTGCTTTTTTTCATCATTAAACGCAATAACATCCATTGGATTACAATCAGGTATTCGCTTATCAGATTTTAGGTAGCTACCATCAAGGGCATTGAGCAAGTGATCAAGATTATTTGCATAAGGCCCATAATTATTGGCGATAAAATTAAGCTTTAAATTATTCTGCAATTGTTTAAATTGAATAACCCGCTGTAAAAACCATGCTAGATTTTGTATTTCAAGCAAACTACATTCCATACCCAGAATCCAATAGCGTCTGACAAGATCTGCGATAAGGGCACGGGCAGGTGTAAGGCCCTCGAAACCCATAACATCCATTCCATTATTAAAATCAACTTCAGTCATTTGAATGACCCTACCACTCAGCGAATTAAAGTCGTTTTCAAATGATCTTCTGTTAGTTCGAATTCTGGCTCTTTTCCTGTTAATTCTTTAGTCAGTGGTACTATTTTTCTTCTTACACCCATTCCACGATAATCTACATAACCGTAATCTCTTAATACTTCCATCACTATTGTATTTCGAGGTGAACGCTGACCTGCCTTCATTTTTTCAACAGTCATTGAATTAGGTAAAGCACCAGGGCTAATTATTTCAAGGCGGTTGGAATAATTAGCTATTTCAATCTCAACAAAACGCGTCCAATCACGATGCGCTAGAGCATTAATGAGTACTTCTCTAACTGCTTCAAGGGGATAAAACCATTTAGTGGTACGTCGAAGCTCTTCATTGACTTCATTAGATTCTTCAGAAAGAAAAGGCGTCATTAATTCCATAAATCGTTCAATAATACCACCATCAACTAAATTTCTCTCACCTTTATCGATATCCCAACGACCTACCATTGGGCCATCGAGAATCTCATCTAATTCCGCTTGATATTCCTTTTCTTGTGCATCGAATGACAATAATCTTATACCTGCTTGCTTTAAATATCGACGCGGACTTTTACCAAAGAGAACCAAACCTGCAATGGTACAACAAATACTATCTGCTGCTTTAGTTAAGAAACCTAATCCTAATAATCTTGACTGCCACTCTTCGTGAGACTGTGGAACTTCTGGATCATGCAAAATATCACGAATATAATTGATCAAGCGTGCATCATCTAAACAACTTATATCAGTGCGAGGCACAGGCATAACTTCTGTGTGCAACATGCCGCCTAATTCAAAGAGCCTCATTTGTTGCTCTCTTGTTGCCAACCTAGAAGTAGTTCCCACACGAATGTAAATATCCTCTTTACCAGCATGTCGAACCACATATGGTTTTGAAATTCCAATCGGAAAACTAATGATAGCGACTATTTTTTCATCAATTTTTACTTCTTCGTAAAACGGCAGAATCATTGGATGAATTTTATTTTGAAAAATATTCATCACCCACTCTTCAAGATCAGCCCTTTGTATACCGCTAATCGTACCATCATCATCTATACCAAGAAGAACTTTTCCGCCTTGAAAATTAGCTAAGGCTACTATTTCTTTTGCTAATTGTTCAGGTCGAATATCATCTCTTTTAAATTCAACACCAGAATTTTCGCCATTAGCTATTATTTCTAATAATTCTGTTTTTAACATTTTTAAACTCCAATAGCTTCTCAATCTTTAGATAAAGCCATATTTCTCACGTCTTTGATTGAAGGCATTTTTCCCACCTTCCAAGATATCGGCAGCCAGCTCTTGTACTTTTGGAATATCAATCGCACCTTGCTGCTCAGGCAAAAGTTTGCCTTTATTATCATCAACACTTAAGACACCAATCCACTCTGCATCACCAAAAATAGGTATATTAGCATTATGTGTCGCAAACAAAAATTGACGACCTAGCTTTGCTCTACGAAGCTCAGCAACAATTCTATCGGCAATAAATGCGTTGTCTAAATTATCTTCTGGCTGATCCAGTATTAAAGGGTCATGGTTATCTAAAAGTAATAAATGCAAAACAGCTGTACACTGTTGCCCTGTTGATAAATCATCAATCGACTTAAACAGCGGGGTTACCTCACCATGTGTTACATTAAGTTCTATAGCGAGGGTATCTGGCAACTGTAATTCTTCTAATTCTAAGAGTTTTACTTCTGATAAATGGGTTAACGCCTTAACAACCGAGTTGGGTATTCCAAAGTTTGAAGCTGCTAACTGTTCTTCTCCTTGGCGAACAGTAGCTGCAAGATTGCTGGGTGAAAAATTGCCTTCTAACACCCAAGCAAGACGCTTCACCCCTATACCTTCTAAATTACATTCACTAAGAAAATTAAAAAATACTTGGCGGTTTCCTTCAGGCTGTAATGTAAGACGAATCTTATTTTCAAGTTTTCGGGTCAATTGCTTCACAGATTTCAAAATACTGGTTGCCCTGGCACTCGTCTGCTGGTCTAACTCTAATAAAAGTTTTTTGCGCTGGATATAGAGTTCTTCAATTTGCGCTAGGCGATGTTGTAGCTGAGTTTGCTTTGGCTTGATCTGCTCTATTTGCTTCAATAATGCCTGATACTCAGCACCAATTTGACGCCCAGTTTTACCTTGACTTGTAGGAATATCTTTAAAAGCTTTCTCTAGGTTCTGCTCATCATACTGATGTTTCTCCAATAAAGATTGCTTAAGAGGCGCCAGTTGAGTGTCTGTGTTCAGTACAAGTTGCTCCAATTGCTTTAGCGATTGTTTAGTCGCAGTTGTTAATTCATCCAATAAGACACGCTGCTGTTTAAATAAGTCGGCATTTGGTAATTCATTCAATGCACTGTCACTTAAAAAAACTGTGTCAGGGACGCTGTCTATAAGCGTTTGAATCGCCTCTTTAACATGTAAAACTTCTTCTTCAACGCGGGTTTTCAGTTGTTTCTCTTTTTCAAGCTTAGGAATAATCTTAAGTTTTTCTTCAATACCTAAAGCTTGGTACTGCTTGGCTTGATCTAATAACTTAGGCAAGCATTCTACCTCAGATTCAATATCACCCTTCTGATTCAATGCTTGCTTAATGGATTCTCGATTCTCTTTCAGCTTTGCAAGCAAATTGGCAATTTCTGCATCAAATTGCTCATGCTCACCTTCCAAGAAGCGTTCTATGAGCTGATTACGGCTATGTAAATCTCTTGTCATTTCATATATTTCGTTTTGCCCATAGAGCTCTAGTCCAGGTAACAAATCCGTTGGGTGGTAAGGTGAAATGTTGTTTTGATCATCAACTACAACCGGTTGGTTTCCATATTTGCGACTGATTTTAAATTGACGTCCGTGCATGACACTTGATCGAAGTGTTATTTCAACCATACCTCTTTCATTTCCAAGGTTGGTATCTACAATATTTTTATGCTGTTTTATGGCATTTTGCGTTTTTGGTTCTAACCCTAGTCCATATCGGATACATTCGAGCATGGTAGATTTTCCAGTCCCCCTGCCACCAATAATTGCATTAAGATGCTCTGAAAACTCAATATCAACACCATCTAAATAGCCTCCTATAAATCGAATACCTTCAATTGCAGATGCATAATTCTCGATTTTATCTGAGTTCAGTCGAACCCTTGACCCTGCATCTAAAAAAGCTTGTTTAAATGATGCAAAACAAGGTTTCGTCATTTTTATTAAACAGGAAGCTCCTTTTTTCTTAATTTTTTCAGGTGTTTCAACATCGGCAGCATTAATTGCAGCCATTTCTCGACAACGCTTATAATTTATATCATTATTTAAAAAAACGCGCCTGTAAAAATCACTTTCTACACCTTTCAAATCATCAATAGACCCTGGAATTTGTGCTGCAAGCAACCCCTTATGCTGCCAAACATGGTTCATTCTACGCTTTAATACGCCATCGTCATTTGTACAATGTGCTGCATAAATGAAGCCATTTTTATTATTGACATACTCTATAATATCAATTGCAGTCTTTTGAACTGGGGCTGCAGGATTACTAACATCAACACCTAAAGCACCTAAATGCATTTTTATTTGGTCAGCCTCAGTAAGTTCGTCAAACAAACAGACAAGATGCACTTTTTCTGTTGATGCAATCTCAAATCCAGGAAAAACTACAATACCATGCTCTTTGAATAAATCACGTATTTGCTCAAAACCGTTTATACTCCCGTGACTAGCCAAGCCAATAATATCAATTCCAGCTTCTAATGCAGCATCGAGTAACTGCTGGTTATATTCAGAGTCAGATAGAACTTGTTCTTCCCCTCTGTATTTAATATATTCAGCTGTATTAACCTGTAATGCACATTTATAAAATCGCGCTTTAGTATATTTTTTTTGCTGCTCATCCATGCACTACTTCCTTCAAATTCCTATTAACTAACCTTGTCTTGCCTGTTAATAATTCTTGCATCATACCCTGTTTGATTTGACGGGTTTTGTTGAGACGTTGGTTAAGGGTCGCTACTTCTTTTTCAAAATCTAAAAGAAAACTAGCTATAGCATCTTGCTCATCCTTAACTATCGGTAAATATAAAGTAAAATTTAAAATATCATCAGTGTTAACATAAATTTGAGTGCCCGGTTTTGCCATGCCGACAATTCTGCTGTGCACAAAGTCAGAGTTAATTAATAGCTGTATATATTTCGAGCTAACTTCTTGTTTTGGTGTAAGTCTCATTGTTCGCTGATTCATAACATATGTATCATCTTTATCTACAAGTAGCACCCGCCCTATAATAGTCCCAATAGCTGTCTTATCATTCAAAATCATTGCTAAATCACCGCTATTTAGAATATAGCGCTCAACTTGCTTATGATAACTCTTGCTTATAAAGTTGCCTGTCTCGACGTATGTCCCAGCCTCAGAATAGTTACCAATTGAAATTACTTTGTAGCCTTCATTTGAATTGAAGTATTGCTCCTGAGCTTTTCCATTTTGGTAATTACATAAGCCCCCAATTGCCTCAACCTCCCAATCCTCCGGTATTTCCCCCAACTCACTCTGCTTATAGCCTTTTTTCGAGCCATCTTCTCGAAGAGCAAATTGTGGTAAGCGGGTGCGGCCGGTGAGCAGTTGTTGCATGGTGGCGGTTTTAATGGCCTGTTTTTTGGCGATGAGTTTTTCCTGTTCGCTGATCAGGGCATCGACATCGGAGAGGGCTTTGGCGATGAGTGTTTGTTCTTTTACTGAAGGAACGGGGAAGCAAAAACTCTTAACATCATTGCTAGTTATATTTGGATCTTTTCTACTGCTACTAGCTACTCCTTTCCAATAATCAACATTATAATTTAATATATACAATAAATATTTAGAGTTTAATTTTTTTAAATTTGGAATTATTGCGACCAAAGCTTGATTTATTGCAGCCGCTATCGTTAACAATCCAGTACGTCCTATTTGGTTAAAACCACCATACATGGCAACTAATACTGAACCTTCCGGATGTTTTTTAAGGCTAGTTTCAATTAAAGCTTCATTGGTAACATACTCCTCCGTCCGGTCAATAATACCATTGTTAAGGTCAAGTGTTTTAACCCAAGGATGAATGCCTAACACATAGTATTTATCTTGCAATTGCCTAGAAGGTGTTGTTCCACCACCAAATGTTGCCACATCTTGCAGCTTAGAAACATCCCAATCTCCAGGAATAACCCCAACCTCTGTCTGCTTATATCCTACAGGCACAGCACCCACCCCCTGCTGCATATATTCCTGCTTTACTTCTGCAACTTCATTACTCATCTCTTAACTCCCTAGCTTGCAGCCTGACCATCGCCTGTTGCCGCTCGCGCTCCAGCACTCGCTTTAATTCTTCTTCACTGGGTAAATAAGGTAAATATTGCGCGGCAAATAATTGTTGCTGATCAGCTAGCACTGAATATTTCACCACGGCTTCGCTTTTTTCACTGCAGAGCACCAAGCCTATGGTTGGGTTATCATCATGGCTTTTACGTTGCTCGTCATAGAGACGCACATAGGTGTCCATCTGGCCGACATCCTGATGCTTGAGTTTGCCGAGTTTTAAATCCACCAGTAAAAAGCATTTTAATTTGAAGTTGTAAAACACCAAATCAATGTAGAAATCTTCATCATCAAAACGAATCCTCTGCTGCCGCTCGACAAATGCAAAGCCTTTACCAAGCGCCAATAAGAATTGCTGCAGGTGCGAAATAATCGCTTGTTCCAGCTCATTTTCCTGATAGGTTTGATCCTGCAAATTCAGAAAATCGAGAATATAGGGGTCGCGCAAATAATCTTTGGGCGATTCTACTAGTGCTTGGGTTTTATCTTGGGCTTCCTGCTCCACCAGCTGTTTCTCTTTGCTTGAAAGGAGCCGCTCATAATAGAGTGTGCTGATTTGACGCTCTAATGCACGAACGCTCCAACTCTGACTGATTGTTTCTTGCATATACCAGTTGCGAGCTGCTTCATTTTCTATACGAGTCAAAAGGTTATAGTGTGACCAGTTTAATTCGAGAGACACTGTCTCTCGAATTGGAAACGCAAGGTAGAATCGGCGCATATTACGCAAATTTGTCACATCAAAACCCTTACCCAAACGATCTGTTAGCACTTGCGATAGGTGTTTGAGCTGTTGCTTACCATAGGCTGCACGCTCCTGCCCTTGCTGTTCATCTTCCACAATCAGACAACCAATCTGCCAATAGCTTTGCACCATGGCGGTGTTGACTGCTCGCTTAACCTGATCCCGAGCTTGCTGGATATGCAGAGTAATGCTATCCGCCAAGAGCGTCAGTCGTGTTTCCAGCCCTGTCATAGTGCCAACCCCATGGCTTTTAAATGCCCTGCTACTTTTTCGCTGTAGCTTGCAATGGTGGCAGTAATTTCTGGTAAAGGCTCGGCATAACGCTCTTCAAGTTCTTTTACTCGGTTGGCTAGCTGTTGAGTCACTCGTTCAATTTCGGCTTTAATATTGGTTTCAAGGGTGGCCAGCCACTTGCCATTGACGATTAAGCTTTTCAGCTCGGCTTCTTGGAGTGTTGGGTATTTTTTAACAACAGCTAAATTCAAAGCATCTTCAGCTTCCTTAAGGGCTTTTTTAGCTTGTGTTTCAGCATCAAACAGTGTTTTAACAGCTTTAAGCACCTTCTTCTCTTCCGCATCTGTTGCATCTTTGAGCCTTGCAGTCACTGAAGCTTTGGTGACTTTGTCTTTATCATTCATGGCGTCGCTGAGTAAGCCATCATCACCTGAATGTTCTTCAATGGTACTTTCAAGATTTTGCGTAATGCTATCAAGCTCAGATTGCAGCTGTTCAAAGTGAGTAATTTCCTGTGGGAAATACACCTGCTTGATCAATAACGGTGGGATAATTTCAGCTTTGTATTTGGTTTTACCAAGGACGATATCTGGCGTTTCTTTCAGTTTTTCACCTTTTTTCGCTACCAGTTCGCGCAGGGTTTTACCGCCAGCCCAGCCATCTTGCAGCAGCACATACACATCATCCTGCATGGTATCAGCCCAGTAATCCATTAAAATCTGGTAGATATTGTATTGGCTCACAAGGGCTGAATCTGCATATCGGCTGAGCAGCTCTTCACTGATGCTGTAGATCATATTTTTTGGTGTATCTTCAGGCGTAATTTCTTTTAAATTCACCACCTCACACCATTGCTTGAATGGCGCTAAAGATGCGGTCGCAAAGGCTTTAAACTCTTCATGCTCAAGAATGGTCGTTTTCACATCTGCAGCTTTCACCAGTGCATTGGTATAACCCGGCCTTGCTGGTGCAAACAGACTAGCTCGAATACTGGGGAACACCTGCCAGTATTGGTCTAAGGCATCGATGTCTTTGTTAGGAATACCACCTTGTAGATGAGCGCTTAAATCATGCAAATCTTCCGCTTCGCTGGAGTCGATATAGCGTGGAATATTCAGGTTGTAATCGTTCGAGGCTATTTCACTTAATGGCACCATACGGCTATAACGAGGTAGCGCTATTTGCTTGGTGAAGACATCTACTATTTTATGGATATCCTGACTACGCAAGCGGTTTTTATTGCCGTCTTTCATAAAGCCTTTACTGGCATCAATCATAAAGATTTCATTACGAGATTGAGCATGTTCTTTATCAATCACAATAATACATGCAGGAATACCAGTGCCGTAAAAGAGGTTTGCAGGCAAACCTATAATGCCTTGAATATACCCCTGCTTAATAATATTTTCACGAATACGCGCTTCTGCATTACCGCGGAATAATACACCGTGAGGTAAGATCACCGCACCTTTACCTGTGCTTTTTAGGCTTTTAATAATATGCAGTAAGAAAGCATAATCACCGTTTTTTTCTGGCGGAATGCCCCAATTAAAACGGCCAAACTCATCTTCGTTTGGGTTAACACCACTTGTCCAGTTTTTACTTGAAAATGGAGGGTTTGCAACGGCAAAATCGAATGTTTTGAGCAGGCCATTTGCTTCTTTCCATTGCGGGTCGGCAATGGTATTGCCCTTCCAGATTTTTGCTGTGGCATTATTATGCAGAATCATGTTCATGCGAGCTAATGCGCTGGTAGCATTATCCATTTCCTGACCAAAAATAGATAAGCCTCGTGGTGCTTCATCACTGGCTTTTAATAGCAAAGAACCTGAACCACAAGTCGGGTCGTACACCGTTTTATCTTGGGTGGTGCTTTCATTAATACCAATGACTTTGGCTAGAATACGAGACACTTCGGAAGGTGTATAGAACTGCCCTTTTGACTTGCCTGACTCTGTTGCAAAGTGGCGCATCAAATATTCATAGGCATCACCAAGCAAGTCATCACCATCGGCACGGTTACCCGTTAAGTTCAACCCTTCAAAAAGCCCGACAAGCTTCGAAAGGCGATCAGTCATCTCTTTACCTTTACCAAGCTTGTCTTCATCGTTAAAGTCGGCAACATCAATAACACCTTTTAGATCATTCTCTTCTGCAAGGGCACTGATAATTTTGTTGATTTTATCGCCAATTTCTTTATCACCTTTGAGGTTAACCATATCATCAAAGCTGGCACCTATAGGGATCACGATCATGCCGTAAGGATCGCCTTTGTATTTGTCAGACACATATTTCATGAAAAGCATGGTGAGTACATAGTCTTTGTACTGGCTGGCATCCATACCGCCACGAAGCTCATCGCAACTGGCCCAGAGGGATGAATAGAGTTCGTTTTTCTTAATTGCCATGCTTGTGTAAACCTTGTTATTTGGAGGTAAATCTGTTGAGAGTGGTGATAGCCGCTGTAGATGCAGGCATTTCACCACATTATAAGAATGTTGTGGAATGGTTTGATTTTAGCTGTTCAGCTGATTTGACACAACATGAGAGGCGTGTCGAGTGCGCCAAGTTAGAGATCAGTTAGGGCTTGACCAGGTTTTGCTTGATAAGTGCCCTGCTGTTTTGAGATTTGATCTTGCAACCAAATCATCAATAAGTCTGTCGCTTTATTGAGATGTCCTGTGCCTTGATAATAAGATGCGAGTATCTTGATCACTGGTAGGAGCTGCGTATTATTGGGCCTTGCGTTGCTGTGCAAATGATCTTCGAGTGTTTTAATGACAAGATGAGGATCAACATCAGCAAGTAAGCGACACGCGTCATCTGGCCACTGCGTCACAATTAATGCGAGGGCTTCGTCTAATTGAAATGGCTGAGGGCTTTCTTCTGGCTGTGGTTCCTCAACTTCTGATACATCCGCAACTTGATTTGATTCATTAGACACAAAGTCATTCATGTTATCGTCTTTAAAATAAAGCGCTTCTTGAATATCAACACTAGTGCTTGCTTGAATGCTCGCTGCATCAATCATTGCCTGTGCCGACTGTTGTAATGCTTGATTATTAATGCTCATTTGCTCTTGGACAAAGCTTTGCAAGAAGTCTTGATCAATAGAGTTATTGTTGCTTTGTTGGTTCGAGTTATGCCTTGTGTAATAAACAAAGCACCCTACCAAAGATGCAACGATTAGAGCTAAACCGAAGACACCACTCACACTTGAGGTTATTTGAGTCACAAATGCAAGAATCTCCGGCAAAAGAGCGCAAACTGCTATTAAGAAAGCGCCGGAATAAAAAAAGCGCGTAAAATCCTTCCTTGTAAACTTATTTAGCAGCTTCTCACTTTTCGATGCCCAAAATAGAAATGCAATATAGAGAATTGGCAGTGCTAATTTTGGGTTGATTGCATTAAAGCTAGTCAGTATTTTTGAAAATGTTTCCATGGCGTCTCCCCCTGTATTATGCCTAAGGAAAAACTACAGCAAAAGGAAGCGTGCTGCTATGAAATGAGAATATTCGTCTAAATAAGAATCAAGGCTCAGTAGTTAATGCATAAACTATTGGGAACAGTTATCATATCTAGTTTTTTATTGTACTCACGCTATTCGCCCATAACTCAGCACAGCAACGTTTGAAGTTGACAGCATATGAAGCATTTCATGCCTATAAAATAATCACTTTAGGTCAATTTATTGTTACTTTACTTAATAAATGGTAGTTTCTGCTTAGAAAGCAACTACAGAGCATATAAGAGAGCGAACATGTCTGAAGACAATAAAACATTTGAATTAAACATTCCTAACATTGAGAAGCAGAAAGAAATTGTAGATGCAGTTGAGAAAGAACTGAAAACCGCTAAAACTGAAGAAGAAAAGGCTGCTATTGTGCAAAAGCATTTAGAAGCTGCAAGTTCTGAGAAGTAGTATTTATTTAAATGTAAGACCACTAATAGTCTTTCTAGGTATAAGTGGTCTTATAAAACTTAAGCATTCAAATTCCTATTATGAATTTTAAAATTAGTCGAGAAGCTCAAGCTCATCCCATAGTGGCGGTAAATTTTTAGACTTCATATATGTAACATAAAGCAAAGCTTTTTCCTTGTTTACATCTTCTAATCTAAACCAAGTTGCTTCACACTCGTCACACAACCAAACTTTTTGTTTTAATTGCTTGATAACAGCAGGAATTACATTACCCTGCTCACAGATTTGGCACCACATATTAGCTCCTATTTAAAAAGTGGGATGTGCTGTAATAATTTCTTTTGTACCGGCTGCAACTACAATTTTGATACGACGTTCACCTTGAGTACCTACTACTTTTTTCATTGCAGCAATATACACATCTGCGCCTGAAACTTTAGAAGCTTCACCCTTTCGCTTTGACCATGCTTGATCAACAAGGTCCAAAACCTTGTCCTTATCTACATTAAAGACTGAGTGTATAGGCTTTTTAGGATCAGGCTTTGTATGAGCGAGCACATGCTCTACTCTATTCCCATGCTTTGAACCCTGCCCATAAATTAGGCCTTCTTTTGATTTCCAGCTTT
The DNA here is from genome assembly GCA_002450655.1 of Gammaproteobacteria bacterium UBA6940. Classification (GTDB taxonomy): domain Bacteria; phylum Pseudomonadota; class Gammaproteobacteria; order Pseudomonadales; family UBA6940; genus UBA6940. The sequence goes on from DJZY01000081.1 coordinate 61,267, forward strand.
TAGTCGTTGGATCATATTCAAGTGAAGGGTAACGACCAAAGTTTGGGTCTTTAGCTCGTTCTTCCGCTTCAATTTCGTCATATTCTTGTTGATTAGCCTTGCTTCTCTCATCTACAACATCTGGGTTGTAAGCTGAATCTTTGAGCGCTGGTGATTCATTTAGCTTACAAGAACACTCATTATGCACCAGCACTTTACTCTCACCTACAAAGTAGGTATGAAAGTCGGCTACTTCTATATTATAGGTGTCTTCGGTCTTGCCAAGCTTTTGAAGTTCTACAACTTCAACCTTCTGCCCGGCTTCATCAGTGAGTACCATGCCTTGCTTCAGCTTGGCAGATTCAATCCATTCGCCTTCTACCCAGTATGGGTGATTATCTGTGACTTCGACAGTTTCTTGCAGGCCATTTGAATTGAGCGTTGTTAAGGCGTAGAGCTGCTTGCCTTTGGTGAGGAATAAATTGCTCACAGGTTTAGATTGCATTTCACCTGTAAATTCATTTTTCGACTGCACCAGATCGCCTATGCGAAGCTGGTCTATGGCTTTGAAGCCTTCTGGCGTTGAGACGGGTGTGCCTTTTGCGAAACAGCAGCAACTTGGGGTGCGGTCGATATCCTTGGTCGATGCTTTATTTACTGCCTTTCCTAGTGCTTTGAGCTTGGTGACAACTTTGGTGATCATCGCAGGGGTGAAGTATTTACCTGCTACTTCACCGATATTACGAGCATCACCTGAAAGGAGTTTTTTCGCGTCTTCGCCAAGCTCTTCCAGCATGGCAGTGAGCACTTGCTTGGGGTCGTCTTTCAGCATTGTCACAAGTGCTGCCATGTCTTGCACTGTTTGCACTGGGTGCAAGAACATGTTGAGTAAATCGGTACCTTGTTGTTTTAAGCCTGTAGCAAAGCCTGATGAAAACTCGGTTACATTACGAGCCAGTGTTTCTATTAATGTTTCTTCTTGGTTGGATGTGCCGACTTGTGTAGCGCCACTAGTATTTGAAGAGGATTGGTTTGCAGTTGTTGTGCTTTCTTGTGTTGTTGTGGAAGTATCGGCAGCGTTAGTATCTGAAGAGTTTGGTTCAGCAACAGGTGTTAGTACTCGGTCGTTTGCTGATTGGCTTGTTGTATCTGTACTTGTGGATGAGTTTGATGAACTGGAAGCAAGCCCAGCTGTTGAACTGTTTGGTTGAGACTGAGCATTGGCGCTTGAGCCTGTATTAGTGGTTGCTGATTCGCTCTCACTATCACGCTCACCATCACTACGTCCATGATATGTCTGCCCGCTTAATTCATAAGATAAGCCTGAGACTTGATGTTGCGCGGTATTACCAAAAGTTTTAAAGCTGGCAACACTGATCATTGAAATCAGCGATAACACCAGCATTATCTCACTGTAACCAGCACCTTTCACTTTTCTTATTCTTTTTATGAGCTCAAACATGGAACCAAAATCTCTTGCACTTTTCTGAATGGTTCAGAGGATGCCAGAGGCTTGGTCTTAAGAGGTGTATAAAGGGCTTAAAGTGTGACGGAGTTCACGGAAATAATGGGTTGTTCTAGCTCATTTTGTTGATAGGTTTAATCTTGTAAGTTCAAAAAGTCGAGAATATATGGGTCACGTAAATAGTCTTTGGGCGACTCTAGCAACTCTTGTGTTTTGTCTTGTGCTTCCTGCTCCACCAACTGTGTGTCTTTACTTAAAAGAAGTCGATCGTAATAAAGTGTGCAAATCTGCCGCTCTAAGGCTCTGGCACTCCAGCTCTGCTGAATTGATTCGTTGAGAATACCATTGCCTTGCATTGGTATTCTCAACGCGATAAGGCACGATAATGCGTCCAACTCAAATCACGACCCACTGCGTCGCAATTTGAAAGAGACAATCAAAAATCAGATATGTGTTTTATGAATAGCATGGTGCGTACTTAACCTGTGTACAGACTGGCTGCAACCAAAACATGAAGATCATAAAAATAGACCAAAAAAGTTGAATGAGGTTTATTTATACAATTCCCAATCAAAGCATCAAGATTCTACAGCATAAAATACAAAGCCAGCTCAAAGAATAGACAGATTCCTGAAACCAAAACAAAAAACCACACAAAAACAATAAGTTATCATTATAATACATCGCTTAATAATATGAGGTACATTGTGATGAAGCTATGGGTTAAAATAAAACAATTTATAAAAAACTATACCCACCTTAAATATATAAAAGTGTCTTTAGGTATTGCTTTAATTTGCTTTTACCCATGTTTAAAAATTATTTACTGGTCTTTTGAATCAGCCTTCTTAGGTGAATTTGGCATAAGCCAAGAGATTTATAGCCGGCCTCTATTCTCAAGCACATATCAAATAGCTTGGCTCAGTGTATATGCAATTTGGCCTGCTACATTTTTATGGCTCATAATATCGTTAGTTATTCCTTTAGTTATTATTTTTTTTAGATATCCTAATTTCAAACAAAAGGAAGACTTAAAACTGTTAAGTAAAGAAGAGTACATAAAATCTAGAATGCTTGGTAAAATAACAGATATTTCAAATTATTTCTTTGAAACTGCCATCATACCTTTCTTGGTATTTACTCTCGGAGCTTTACTATTTATAGGCGTAGGTCATATCTTTGGGTATGCTCAAAAGAAAGGTTCAGCCCTAGCTCACGAGCTATTGGATGCCTATGTATCTCAGGGGATTTGTCTTGATAAAATAACGTCAAGCCAATTTAACTGCTACACCATAACTGGTGTTGATGAAAACGTATATCTTATCGACAACAGTGATACCCATTTAGTTTTCTTAAGAAAGTCTGAAACTGAAGAAAAAGCGGTAGAACTGAGGATTATTGAAAAAGAGAAAGATAAGAGCTACGAGATTATAAGGTCTTACAAATCTGACCCGTAAGCATAAAAGTGCAACTCACGTTAGAAATTATTACTATTCTTGCATCTATAAACACGGTCTCCCTTAATATCTATTGGTTGCTTGTGCCTATAAAACATCCATTTTAAACTCATTTATTGTTACTTTCATGGATAAATGATAGTTTTTATTTGGTAATCACCGATAAATCATACAAGAGAACGACCATGACTGAACAAAAGAAAGACTTTGAATTCAACATTCCAAGCATTGAGAAGCAACAAGAAGTTGTAGATGCAGTTGAAAAAGAACTGAAAACCGCCAAAACTGAAGAAGAGAAAGCAGCTATTGTGCAAAAGCATTTAGAAGCTGCATTCTGATAAGTAATATTTCATTAAATGTAAGGCCACTAAAATTTTTGAATGATAAAAGTGGTCTTATATAATTTAAGCGTTTACCACTCTATTTTTAACTTGAAGGCTCATCGAGAAGCTCAAGCTCATCCCAAAGTGGCGGTAAATCTTTAGATTTCATATAAACAGAATAACGAATGAAGTCTGAAGAGTTTATATTACACTCCTTGAACCAAGTAGCTTCACACTCATCGCACAACCAAATTTTTTCATTGAGCTTTTTTATTAAAGCTGAAACCACATCACCTTGTTTACAGAATTTACATAACATATAAGCTCCTTTGTTAAATTACAGGATAAGCAGTAATAACTTTATCTGTACCAGGTTCAACAACTATTTTGATGCGACGTTCGCCATTTGCACCTATCACTTTTTTCATAGAAATAATAAATGCACCAGGTTCTCCAGGCACTTTGTTTTTTCTTTTGGACCATGCTTGATCAACAAGGTCCAAAACCTTGTCCTTATCTACATTAAAGACTGAATGTATAGGCTTTTTAGGATCAGGTTTTGTATGAGCTAGCACATGCTCTACTCTATTCCCATGCTTTGAGCCCTGTCCGTAAACCAAGCCTTCTTTCGATTTCCAGCTTTTAGTCGCGGGGTCATACTCAAGTGAAGGGTAACGACCAAAGTTTGGGTCTTTAGCTCGTTCTTCCGCTTCAATTTCGTCATATTCTTGTTGATTAGCCTTACTTCTCTCATCTACAACATCTGGGTTGTAATCTGAATCTTTCAGCGCTGGTGATTCGTTTAGCTTACAAGAACACTCATTATGCACCAGCACCTTACTTTCACCGACAAAGTAGGTATGGAAGTCGGCTACTTCTATATTATAGGTGTCTTGCGTCTTACCAAGCTCTTGAAGTTCTACAACTTCAACTTTCTGCCCTGCTTCATCAGTCAGCACCATGCCTTGTTTTAGCTTGGCAGATTCGATCCATTCGCCATCTACCCAGTATGGGTGATTATCTGTGACTTCGACAGTTTCTTTCAGACCATTTGAGCTGAGTGTTGTTAACGCATAGAGCTGCTTGCCTTTGGTGAGGAATAGATTACTTACAGGTTTGGATTGCATTTCACCTGTAAATTCATTCTTCGACTGCACCAGATCGCCTATACGCAGCTGGTCGATGGCCTTGAAGCCTTCTGGCGTTGAGACTGGTGTGCCTTTGGCGAAACAGCAGCAACTTGGAGTGCGGTCTATTTCCTTGGTCGATGCTTTATTCGCTGCCTTGCCAAGCGCTTTAAGCTTAGTAACAACTTTGGTGATCATCGCTGGTGTGAAGTATTTACCTGCCACTTCACCAATGTTACGGGCATCACCTGAAAGGAGTTTTTTCGCGTCTTCGCCAAGCTCTTCCAGCATGGCGGTGAGCACTTGCTTGGGGTCGTCTTTTAGCATGGTCACAAGAGCAGCCATGTCTTGTACTGTTTGCACTGGATGCAAGAACATGTTGAGTAAATCGGTACCCTGTTGCTTTAAGCCTGTGGCAAAGCCTGATGAAAACTCAGTGACATTGCGGGCCAGTGTTTCTATTAAGGTTTCTTCTTGGTTGGTTGTGCCGACTTGTGTAGCGCCTGCAGAATTTGAGGACGATTGATTTGCCGCGTGGGTGCTTTCTTCGGTAGTTATGGAAGTGTCGGCAGCGTTAGCATCTGAAGGGTTTGGCTCCGCAACAGGTATTAGTACGCGGTCATTTGATGATTGGTTTGTTGTATCAGCACTTGAGGATGTACTTGATGAATTAGAAGCAAGCCCAGCTGTTGAACCGTTTGATTGAGATTGTGTATTGGTACCTGAGCCTGCATCAGTGGTTGCTGATTCGCTCTCACTATCGCCACCACTACGCCCTTGATATGTCTGCCCGCTTAACTCATAGGATAAGCCTGACACTTGATGCTGTGCGGTATTACCAAAGGTTTTAAAGCTGGCAACACTGATCATGGAAATCAGCGACAACACCAGCATTATCTCACTGTAGCCAGCACCTTTTACTTTTCTTATTCTTTTTATAAGTTCAAACATGAAACCAAAATCTCTTGCACTTTTCTGAATTGCTCAGAGAATGCCAGAAGCTTGGTCTTGAGAGGTGTATAAAGGGCTTAAAGTGTGATGGAGTTCACGGAAATAATTGGGTCGGCAATTCTGCAACAGGTTGTTGCAGTTTTAGAAAGGCTTATTGATGATCACGCTTAGTGCAGTTTTTATACTGTATTAGAGCCATAACTAGTATCACTGTGCCTCATACTATAGAATTATTTTCCCAATGCGTACTTAGACTTTTTTAGTTTCAAAATAACCATTACTCCTAAGCACAACAATGAATAAAAAATCATTTTACGATAAACCATGGCTATCAATAACAGATCAAATCAACTTGCTTGAAGAGAAAGGTATGATTATTAATGATTATGATAAAGCCAAGTCCTCACTTTCTATTATTGGATACTATCGCCTCAGTGCTTACTGGCATGTCTTTAGACAAACAGCCCCTCATAATAAGCAGGTTTTACTCGATAGCTTTCATGCAAATACAACATTCGAAGATGCTCTTAACCTCTATTTATTCGATAAAAAGCTCAGGCTCCATATTCTAGATGCCTTGGAAAGTATTGAAGTAGCAATAAAAGTTGATATTGCTCACACTTTAGGTGAAGTAGATCAATTTGCACATTTGAGAACAGGTTTTTTAAATAAAAGAGCTTTATCCGTTTCACCAACAGGTCAATCAAAATCTTCAAAATGGTTATCAACATTTAAACGATTGGAAGGTCGATCAAAAGAAGATTTTGTTAAACACTTTCAATCAAATTACTCAGGTGAACTGCCAATATGGATAGCTGTAGAAATATGGGACTTTGGCTCACTTTCCACATTTTACTCAATTATTTTAAGGCGCTTTCAGACTAAAATTGCAGCTAAGTATGGTTTATCAGACCCTGAAGTGTTTGCAAGCTGGCTTAGATCTCTTAATTACCTTAGAAACCTCGTTGCTCACCATAGTCGGCTTTGGAATAGAAATATTGTAGATCAGCCAAAAATGATTAAAAGCCTACAATGTGGTTGGTGGCAGGCATTCAATACCGAACCACACCTTAGATCAAAGCCTTTTTTACTTTTTGCAATTTTAAGGCACATGACATTGCAAATTTCGCCACAAACTGAATGGCATAAAAGTCTTGAGACGATACTTCTGGATTTTCCCTTACAAGACTCTGATTTGAAAAGAACTATAAATGATATAGGCATTCCTAGAGACTGGAAAGCCTGGTGGTGAGGCAATAAAAAACCCCAACGTAGCTAAGGATGACCTTAGACTAGAGGAAGGGGTCGTGTTAATGACAGTATACAAGATTTAGCTGTAAGGTCAATATTCAAATGCCAGCTACCAACACACAAACTTATGAGAAAGCCTAAAGTAGCTCAATTTGTGTTCCTCATTGAGTCTATTTTGCACTCCTGCGTTAAAGAGAGGTGTATAAAGGCTTTAAAGTGTGATGAGGTTCACAGAAATACTTTGGCTACTGCTTTTAAAACCCTGAACTTGGCTGCTTTAAAAACTCAATTTCTTCTGGTGTCGATTCTCGCCCTAAAATTGCATTCCGGTGTGGGTAACGACCAAAGATATCGATAATGGCTTTATGTTTAATTTCAAAGTCAAGGTTTGCGCCTATGCCATTGGCTTTATAAAGCTGTACTGCTACTTCGTGTATTTTGCTTGATTCGCTGTGCATAAACGGAAGGTAGAAAAAACTGCGCTTGGCTGGGGTTAGTGCTTGGTCTGCACCTGTTCGAATTGCTTCTTGGGCGAGCATCAGCGCTTGGCCATCATAAGCAAAGGCTTGCGGTGTGTTTCTATATATATTTCTTGAGAACTAATCAAGAATAATGACTTCTGCAAGACGCCCTTCTGCTGTGGATCGCCACTCGTATAACTCTCCTTGAGCTGCAGCTGCGTGTAGCTTGGCATATTTATCACGGAGAAGTTGATCGAAAGCATCATCTTTTGCCCACCACTTTGATTCATCAATCTCTTCAAACCAGAATGTGAGTATTTCTATATGCATTTTGTTTCCCTTTTCAAATGAAATTTACGAATTAAGTTATCAGAGTTAATGGTGCCAAAAAAGCCTAAATCTAAAATACATTTGATCAAAACATATGCTATTGCGATTTGAACCGCAAAAATAGCATATAGCCGCAACAACATCTAAATGATAGAATATTGGCATTTTTTAATAATCGCGGATTCAACTCGTTAGTGCA
>DJZY01000012.1 GCA_002450655.1 Gammaproteobacteria bacterium UBA6940
CTCGAAAACTCCCCGAACTATTGAACAAAGAAAGATATATAAAATGCCTAAACAATAACAATGCAAACATCAGAAAAGCTGTAGCCAAAGAGTACATGATTAACTTTACACCAGAGAAAAGTGCCAATCACATTTTCTTAGACAACTTAAATTATCAAAACACAGAAACCACAAAAAATATAGCTTCAGCTTATATAACACATTTCAAGCTTAACCAAAATACAATTAAAAAACTGCTACACCATAAAATCAAAGAAGTTAGAATGGCTGCCATGGATGTCATATTTGATAACAACAACTCTTTGCATGATCTTACAAACCTACTCTCTGCCAATAAAGTAAGCGAAGCAACGGCAGTATACAATGAAAAAATTAAAAATGGAGATTTTGACAACTCACTGGAACACATTATTAAAACAACCCCAGAGCCAGAACTCACAGAAGCCTTAGAACACAGAGCTGTACTTCAAATATCCAAAAATAATTTTAACTTTAGTAAATGTAAAGTGGTAACAGGCTCACCTCAAGAAAAAACTCTTACCCGTGCAATCGAGAAAGCACATTCAAAAATAAAAAATGATATAGAATCAACCTTAAACCATATCAACAATAAAGGCTTTGATGATTACATAAAAAATGTTGACTTTGATGACACTCTCATCAGCAGTAGAGTAGCAAGAGGGTTTATTGAAAGGTATGAAACGCCAGATCACCTTAAGGAAGGCCTAGCCCTTATTGCTGCTAAGTGTTTTGAAAACACTAACGACAGTGTGTTATATGGAAATTTCGAAAGCCTCTTGAAGCATAACAACAACGAAATCAACAACATATTCTGTAAAAAAGTTATAAAAGAAATTAAACTTGGTGTTTTTGACAGAATACTTGAAGGCTCTATCACAAACTCGTTCAAGAACACTTTTATGATTTCATGCGCAGAAAAAGAGCTCCATGATTTTATCAACTACAACTCATTTGGTCCAGACTTTAATAATACTAATATTTTTAAAACAGATAACCATGAACTTATGGCCGCCCTACATCAAAGATATAAACATGTGCTAGCCATCCAAACAGAACAATTATCCCAAAGAAGAGTTTATTGGCACCCAAGAGCAGTTGATTACTCTAAAAGTGACCTACCTACCTTTTTCGTACACTCAAACAACACACTACCAAAGGAGTTTTTAAAACTTAAAAATGAATCACTTGTCAAAATTCTAGAAAACCAACCAAGTCTCGCTAAGTTCGTGTGCTTTGAGAAAGAACTTCATATAAATGACACACCGGAGCTTAAAACATTAGCAGAGAGTTACGCTTTAGAAAGGATAAATAGAGCATTAAAAGGAAAATCATCAAATAAAGTAAGCTCTATTATTAATGACAAATATTTCTGGAGCATCAAAGCGCCTCAAATCACTGAAAAACATGAGCAACTTATCAAGGCACAGTTAAAAAGAGCACGTTTCTTAGAACCGGACAGTAAATTATATTTAAAAATTATAAACGAAGCACCGACTGAACTTGTTAATAAATATAATATTAGAGCCAAATTAGCAAAACAAGAAAAGAGAGAAATATTATTTGATAAATTATCTACCAAGATGGAAGATGGCTCAAAACCAATAACCTTTGCATTTGGTGTGATCGGCGCAACAATAATGCTCGCTTCTGAATTAAAACATCATATTAGGGATTAACTTTTTCTAAAATTTTATGTAAGTCTTTCTTAATATGAGTCGCCATTATTTTAATACGACTCATTTGCTGTGCCTCTCACTCCCTTTAAAAGAGATAACTGTACATTAACACCGACACAGACTGTCGGTTTTTTTATTTTTCACCCTCTAAAAAACCTCTATCTCAATAATTCGCCCCATCAAGAAAAACTATAACAATAACATTGAACTCACAAAGTGCTCACAACAAAACCATCCCCCCCTCAATAATAAGGCAAAAATCATAGAGTATCAGGCATAAACATGAACACTCTCTTCTGTAAAGTAAATATAAGGATACGAAATAAGTTTCAATGGTGCAGATGATAAAAACCGAGGATATTCTAATGAAAGTTATGCGCTTAAAAGACCAAGAGACAATGCAAGGACCTAAAGAGAATTTTACTGGTGAAGTTACTGTGCAAGGTTATTTTCAGCATGAGGCACCATCAACTGTTAGTGGTGCTCGAGTCACTTTTGCCCCAGGTGCCCGTACAGCATGGCATCGGCATCCATGTGGTCAGACTTTAATAGTGACAGATGGTATTGGATGGACCCAAATTGAAGGTGAAGACAAAATTGAATTTCATACTGGCGATATTATGCTCTGCCCAAAAGACAAGAAACACTGGCATGGTGCAACACCAAACTCATCAATGACACATATCGCCCTACAGGAGTCAAAAGATGGCAAAGCTGTGGAATGGTTAGAAAAAGTCACCGATGAAGAATACTACGGCAAATAAATTGACTACAAGGAGAAGCACCGATGAAATCAACAGCAACTAAAAGTATTTTCTTACTCATCGTGTTTGTTGGAGCTGTGCTTCTGCAAATGAAGATTGCAACAGCAAAGGAGGCACACGTGTTAACAAACAAAGAACAAAGTATTATTACAATTGCAGGCTATACAGCCTCTGGCGATATTGAATCACTAAAAATAGCTCTACCAGCTGGACTTGAGGCGGGCCTTACAATTAATGAAATCAATGAAATCCTTGTACAAATGTACGCTTATGCTGGCTTCCCAAGAAGTTTAAATGGCATCAATGCATTTGTTGAGGTATTAAATAATCGTAAACAACAAGGCATAGATGATATTCAAGGTGAAGCAGCAACACCTCTTCCAAATGATATTAACTTACAGACAAAGGGCAATGCTACTCGTAACACCCTCGTTGGTACGGATTTAACGGTGAATCAAGCGCCATATGCACAAGCAGCACCAGTTATAGATCAGTATTTGAAAGAACATCTCTTTGGTGCCATTTTTGCTCGAGATACATTAAGCTATAAACAACGAGAATTTGCCACAATTGGTGCTTTAGCGGCTATGCATGGTACATCAGCCCAATTAAGCTCGCATTTACAAGTATCACTTAATGTTGGCATAACCAAAGAACAGCTCCACTCATTCACAAGCCTCGTGAGTAACACATTTGGAGCTGATCAAGGTAAAATAGCAGAACAAGCCTTAAAGAAGGTTCTTCATTCAAACTAATAAGGCTAAGAGTGTGGAATATATTTGTACACACTTGTGTTTGAGACTTTCTCTTGTACATTGACACGGTGGTTTTCTAAAACCACCTCAAGCTTAAAACAGGCTCTTTCAGCAACTTTAGCACTTGCTTTGTTATCAGAATCACATTGAATTTCAATACGCTTAGCACCAAGATTTTCTGCTGCATAATGGGTTAAAGTATTTACAGCTTCAGTCATATAGCCATGCCCTTCGTAGGGAGTACCAAGCCAATAGCCAATTTCAAATTTAGGTATACTCCAATCTAAACGAGGAAACCCACAAACACCAATAATGCATTGAGACTCTTTATCCTGAATCAGATAATTAAGGGCATCCTTACTTTCAAAATCCTGTTGAGCTTTTTTAAGGTGAGCTGTTAAGTTCTCTAAACTTGGCATCTCTTTGGCCCAACGCATAGTTTCATGCAGACGCTGGAAGGATTTTTCTATAAGAAGATGAAGCTCTTCTGCATAGCTTACTTCTGGTGCAAGCAAATTAAGTCGGTCGCTTTCAATCACTAACTGAACAATAGATGCTCTTAACATAGATCTCTTACCTATTAAGATTACAGAATGCAGATAACAAATAATGCTACTCTCAATACATTAAATATATATTTAAGGGGTGCAGCATGTTCAATAAAAAATATCTTACTCTAATCCTATTCTCTATTGGAATCAACATCTTTACGACATCAGCCTCAGCAAAGGTCATCCCTATCCAGCAGAATACGATTAACATGACGGCGCAGCAGCTAAGCGCTATTATGAGCAGTAAAATTAATAGTGAACGTATTAATGGTAATTTCTTTATTGCTGGTGTTGCTGATGCTTCTGAAGGCATCAAATGGTGTGGGTATGATCGTGTAAGTGCAGTTCAACTCTGGAATAGAATAAACCGTCATTTAAAAACACTTGATAGTGAACAACGGCAAGAACGGGCAGCTAAAGTTATTAATGAACTGCTTGAAAAAGTCTACCCTTGCAAAAAGCAATAAGATAGCCTTAAGTTATTTAGAGTTAGCGCGATTGATACCAGTAAGTTCTAAAAAGAACAATGTCGTCTAAATCGATATTGGTTTGATCAACACCAATATTAATGGAGTTTTGCAAAGTAGCACTTGCAGCTCTTGTAATCATATCTGGTGAGCCTGGTAAACCTCGGGCTTCATCACTCCAAAGCAAATAGCTATCCTGGTCGTTTGAAAGAGCCTCACCATCTTTTAGACTAAAGCCATACAGGCTCGCAGTACCAAAATGCACTGGCTCGCATGGGTTCACCGAGTTTACAGGTGGTGTCAGTGTGGACATAAAAATTTGATCGTTGAAAATAAGCGTTTGCGCAAAGCTCTTTTCACCAATATGTGGCATCTGAAATAACCAGCCTCTATGCCCCCCTTTATCAAGCACACCACCAACGCTTGTTAAGTCATTTGGGAAAATACTGCCTGCATTTGTATATTGATATCCCTCAGGTGGTTGATAGATAAAATCATCTATAAAAACAACTAAACGGTTTTGCTCTTCTATATCCAATGGGTTAAATCGGTTACCACTACTCAAGGCAATAATAAACTGATACCGTGAGTGACCACCTAATCCACTTGAAATTGAAACATCAATATTATTAGTAAAAACTAAATCCTCATTTTCATACTGGGCAACACCCAAGCGACCACAATCAAGTATTTTTAATGCTGTACGAACAATGTCACAGCGGAACACTTGCCCTCGTATATCATTAATAAAAAATGTATCGATAAACCCATCATGATTAGCATCAATTAATATTGGCTTTGACACTAAAGAGTATTTCATTTCAGGTATATTTATATCTGCGAATTCGTTCGATATACTCCATAATAAATCACCTGTTGCAGCATCCATAATATAAAGCGCATTACCAAGCTGCTGTTCTGATGAATATGGCATGTTTGGATCAAGCCCACCTCCCAACACAACAATATCTTGCGTATCATTCTCGCTTCTTTTAATTGTTCCTACAGCTGCTTGACTTACACTTAGACCTAAACGATTAAACCCAGGTGACTCATTATTGATTGACCAAGCATATTTTGGCTGCGTTCTTTCAGTGACATCAAGTGCATAAAAACTTGAACCACCGCGGCCTAAACCAAAGTAAAGCATTGTTTTCGCTGAACCAGATTGGGAATTAATATCGTGGGAATAAAGTGCGCCATCAAGACCATAATGCTTGGTTTGATTCGAGCTATCCATGTATTGAATATTTTTCAAAAACTCAAAAGGCATAAATGAATACAGGTGTTCACCATCAGAGGAATCGAATGCATGCAAATAGCCCTCATTACTACCAGTAAAAACAACGGGGTGTGCTTTAGAACCATTAAAATAGCTGATCACATATGGTTTTTGGTTCAACTGATCCCCTAGGCTTTGACGGGTTTCCTCGCTGATCTTATCATCGTCAATATCATAAATATCCATACCTCCCGCCCATTTTAAGAGGTGTTTTCGATCTTGATCAGTCTCAACGGCCAGATCGGCATTTGTAAAAAGAGCGTTATCTGCATCTAATACATAGGTTGTTTGATTGATCGTGGTATTTTTAATTAACTGACTCTGTGGAATAGAGAATCGATTTGAACCAAACGAGCTTAAATGATCAAGTGCACCACCTTTTGTAGGACTATGACCATCTACTTCACCACTCCATAAACTTGTTGTATTAGGGTTAACGCTGCCATCATCAGAAAGGAAGGGCTGATTATTTTTCCCAACAAGCTCACCCTTTTCATTGACTTTAAACTTTTTTAAGTTTCCAAACCAATGCCCTGCTTTCATTTCCCAGATATTAACAAAAGCCTCATCTGTCGTGTTTATTGGATGACCAGAAGAGCTTGCTGTCAGCACATTATATCCAATAGCTGGCTTACTCATATTTTTAATATCCGCTAACAATTCTTGTAATGCCTCATGTAAATCTGCAACATCATCAAGGGCTTTATGAAATCCGCCACTGGCAAGAGCTGCTTCATCAAGAATTGTACGAGCCTCAGATTCTGACCAAGTTGAGATAAAATGCGTTGTTATCAATTGTTCACCATTAAGATCAGGCATTACATCATGAGTTGCTAGATACCCACTTAACTCATCTAAGAGTGTATGTTCAGGCAATCTATCTCGCTCTGGATAGGAATCTGAATATGACGGCATGCTCACACTTCCACCAGTAAGAGCTTGTATTTCGCTATTGGCATGCCAATCATAGGTGGGCTGCCCATCAGTTACCATGACAATATGATTAGAGCTGCACTCCGTTATATTTTCTTTGTAATTTAAATTAAGGTTCTCATTTTTATAGGCTGAAGTATCAATATCATCGAGGTGCTCATCAGGCCAACCAAAGGCTGCTTTTTTACTCCAAATTGATTTTTGTCCTGTTAAATAATAAAAGGCTTCAAACAAACTTTCTGTTAAAGGGGTTTGATTCGCATCTAAAATATTTTCGACGTAGGTTTGATCTAAACGCAAGGCAATTTCAGAAGCATCCTCGTTCGTCTCTATTGGTTTCATTGCCTGAATAACATAAGCACCATTATTTGTTTGGCCTGCATCAGGATAGGCTGTACGAATGTTAATGCCCGTTGGACCACCATCTGCATACCAGCGCCAAAAGCTTTTGTTATTTAAGCCAGTACGCATAAAACCTACATTTGTACCAACTAAGGCAGGAAGCACATCGGAAATAACTGTACGAGCAACATCAATACGTTGTAAAAACCATCGCTCCATGTATGGCACGGGACAGTCTGCATAATAGCCTTCAGCATAGAGTTCCACATCCACTGGGCAATGCCACGAATCATGGGACTCAGTTAACGTCATTGGGACAACAGCGGTATTGACTAATTTGGACTCAATAGCATTTTTAGTCGCTAAAAGTGCTGCAGCATTTGGATCGTAAGGGTTTAAATAAGGGTCCACCAAGCTAAACTTAAGCTTGTAGGACTCCACAAGGGAAGATGAGGCATCTAATACAAAGAGAATATTAATATTCTGTGCTACATCAGGAGAAAACCAGATGTAATCAAGCTCGTCAGCAGCCACAATCGATGTGCATAGTGAGCTTACTAATAAAGTTAATGCTTTTAATGGCTGACTCAAAAGCCTATACAACACGAGATGCCTCTAACTTGAAATAAGAATGTATCCTATTTATAGGTTAGCTTATGCTGTCGGAATAATTGTGTATATACGTAAAGAAGAGAAGAAGCTAGGGGTATTGTCATTCTATTTAATAGAATCTTTATTATACCTTACTGGATTTTCTACGCTTCTTTCTATAAACCTTCTTATCGCCCTTACCTCTTAACCCTGCAAAATCTCGTGGGTGAATTTCACCAATCAATGAATGCAAATCACCCGTTAAATGGCCCATAAACTGCCCATAGGACGCTTGCTTCTCACTGATTGATTCAAGCTGGGACTCCCAGTGTGCCGTCATATCAGGTAAAGCCATACGATCTGGCAAGCTGTTTATTAAACTACGACCAATATCAGTTGAATGTATTTCCTTGCCCTTCTTGGTTAAGAAGCGGCGCTTAAACAAAAGTTCAATGATACCAGCACGGGTTGCTTCAGTGCCTAAACCATCAGTGTCTTTCAAGACTTTTTTAATCTCCGGACTTGCGACAAAGCGTGCAATTCCAGTCATAGCAGCTAAAAGTGTTGCATCTGTAAAACGTTTCGGTGGTGATGTGTTTTTTTCAAGCAACTGCCCTTCTACACATTCAACGGCATCATTCACTTTTAAATTTTTCAGCTTTGGGTTTTGTGGCTGCTTTGATTTCTCATTACGACTTGGTAACACAAGGGTTTTCCAACCCTCTGACGTTGTATTACGTTGATTTGTCACAAACAAACCACCAGATACTTCTGAATGAATTTTTAAAACATCTTCTTTAAATGCATCTGCAAACTGCATTAAATATTGCCGACAAATTAAATCGTAAATATTTTTTTCGTCAGCAGCAAGGCTTTCTCCATTTTGTATTTTTTGCGTTGGGATTATGGCATGGTGAGCACCAACTTTAGAGTCATTCCAGGCTTTTGACTTCTTATTTAAATCAATATTCTTCATTAAAGTCTGCATATATGGCAGCGTTTGCGCGACGGCATGACTCACTTTATGACGATCATTAAAATGCTCTTTTGGTAAGAAACGGCAGTCTGAACGAGGATAGGTAATTAACTTATAGCGCTCATATAATTTTTGACAAATATCCAGTGTTTTTTGTGCATTTAAATTAAAACGATTGGCGGCATCAATTTGTAAGGCTGATAAATTATATGGCAATGGCGGCGCTTTGCTCGCTTTTGTTTTTTCGACAGCTTTAACCTTACCTGTTTGACCTTGGGTTTTAGACACCACGAGTGCTGCAAGCTTCTGGCTTAATACTCGCCCTTCATCATCTTGATAAGGTTCACATGCCTCACTTGGCACCCACTTAGCTTTATAAGTAATGTCTTTCTTGGCAGCATGAAGTGTGACTTCTACTTCGTAAAAAGGCTTTGACACAAACTGCTCTATTTCATGATCTCGCTTCACAACCAAACCTAGCACAGGTGTTTGCACACGTCCGATAGAAAGCACACCAGTAAAACCAGCCTGTTGGCCCATCAAGGTACACAAGCGAGTCATATTTAAACCATACAACCAATCAGCACGAGCACGGGCTAAAGCTGAAGTTGCTAGTGGTATAAAGTCGGTATTCTGTCGAAGATTTTTCAAGGTATTCTGAATAGCCGCAGGATTCATGTCGTTTACAAGACCACGAAGAACAGCTTGTTTCTTTTTTTGACTGACTTTAGCGTGATTAATCACTTCATCCACAAGAATTTGCCCGACCCGATCAGGGTCACCCATGTGCACAATCTGATCTGCCTGCTTAATCAGCTTCACCACAACCTGTAATTGCTTCTTGGTTTCTTTCTTAGGTTGTAGCTTCCACTGCTCTGGAATTATGGGAATATGATCAAGCTGCCATTTCTTGTACTTTTCATCGTAAGCATCAGGCTCAGCCTGCTCGAGCAAATGGCCTATACACCATGTCACGCAATCACCTGTACCTACTTGGATATAACCATCATGACGAGTATGGGGTTTAGGTAATACATCAACAATAGCCTTACCAACACTTGGCTTCTCAGCTATATAGACTTTCACAGGCACTCCTTGCAGCTTTTGTTTTGATCATCAGTGCAAGAAGTATACAGGGAATAAAGGGAAGGAAAAATAGAGATGCGTCACATATTAAAAAAGCCCAGCACATCTCTGTACTGGGCTTTCTCTACTTCTTAACAGCGTTAACTAAAAACGAAGTTGTTGCACCTCTTGCAAACTTAAAGCGCGACTAAACACTTTAACTCGTTCAATTGAACCATCAAAATATTCATCTCCACCTGGCAAATCTGAACCAAGGACTAAGTCTTCGGTAGTTTGACCAAATTGTATTGTCGCTGCTGGCTGGTAAGAATCGAGCACACCATCAATATAGAACTTAATCGTGTAGCCATCATAAGTCACCGCTATATCATGGGTGGTGCCTGCTGTTAGTGTTGTTGATGAGTTCCATGAACCACCACCAATTGCACCAGCAGGCCCGCCCCAGTTTGCTGTAAAACGAATGGCACCATTACCCCAAAGTTGTAGTGCATAAGGTGATGTGTTTATACCCTTGGTTATGACACCATCCCAATTATCGAATGCATCTACTGTCACACGGGCACTAAGTGTTATTTCGTTTTGAATGTTATGGTTTGCCCCATGGGGAATGTATATAGCATCGCTTGTGCCGTTATATGTATGAACTTCTGGTGCAGATACGTCTGCAACCAGCTGGCTTGAGCCTTGGGCTAGGTTTTGTATTTGCTGGTCAGATAACTGGCGGTTAAATACGGCTACATCTGCAATTGCACCATCGAAATACTCATCTCCACCTGGCAGGTCGGCCCCAATAATCATTGGCTCTGTATTTTGCCCAAGAGAAAGTGTGACTGCAGGTTGGTAAGGATCAAGTTCGCCATCGATGTAAAACTTTAATGTATGACCATCAGACACAACAGCAACATGATGCCACTCACCTGTTGTCATGGTAAGACTTGAGTTCCAAGTACCAACAGCTGTTGTATTTGCATTCGCTGCTGGAATATCCCAGTTCGTCGCTAAACGTAATGCGCCATCACCCCAGACTTGTAATGCATAAGGACTATTATTAATGCCCTTTGTAATAATGCCATTCCAATTTGCAAAACTATTGGCATAAATACGAGCAGAAAGTGTAAATGATTGCGTTAAATTCATAGCATCTGTATGCGCAATTTCACCATAATTATTGCCATTTAATTGCAGCCCACCAGCCTCTAATGGGTAAGCACTGACCACAGGGGTTACGGCTTGATTTTCTCCCGCAACAATTGCAACGTCATCAAGTAATACACCACAACATGGATTACCACCAGAGCCTGCAAAACTTAATGTTTCTGTTGCTGCTGTTGCCGTAAATGTATAAGAGGCTTGAATCCAGTTATCGATACCAGAGTTTGTGGCTGTCCATGTATCATCAAGATCAGCAATGCTTACCTGTGCGTTTGCACTGCCACCAGCGAAGTTATGGATCGCATAATCAAAAGTTAAAACATACTCTTGCCCAGGAGTTAATCCATTTATTGTTTGTGAGATAGTGCCTAATGGTGGGCCATTTAAATCAATATGACGCAGACCAGATGCACCGCCTAAACCAAGACCGTTATGATCATTATCATGCACGCTAATGGTGCCCTGAGTCACTTGCCATTGGCCTAGGTTTTGCCCTGCAGGCACGTTTAACCAATAACCGTCTTCCGGCACAAGTGTTTCGAAACCACCATCTTGCACAAGATTGCCAGCAAAAGAATCTGACTCTGGCGCTAAATGCACCATATGTCCAATAGAAGGGACACCAGCTGCATCTAATGCATACACAAGATAATACCCAGGGGTTGCGATATTGGCAGATGCTGGAATTTGTGCAGTTAAAGTATTGCCAGCTTGAGCAAAATTCAATTCCACAAAACGCTGATCATTATTAAATGAATGAGTCACTGCACCAGTTTTTAGGAATGTCATGCGCGCAATTGGTTTACTTGAATTAACTGTTAATTCAATTGAGCCACCATAGCTCACTGCTGCTTGCGAACTTGAAACGACTGGGCGTGCCGCGAGTTGTGTTCCAACATATAAATATGGTGGTGTGAAAATTTGCGCATTTAAATTATTCACTGGCCCTGGTGCACCACCACCGCCAGAAACAATCGTTGCATCTGGTAATAAGATTGCAGAGCTGTGGTAGAGCCTTGCGTGGACTTCAGATGCAAGCACTGTCCACTCACCAGTGGCTGGGTTCCACAGTTCTGCAGCAAGTGACGGCCCTGCACCTCCAAGCCCTGCGTTTTCATCAGAACCACCTGTTACCAGCACTTGACCGTTTGGTAAAATTGTTGAATTTGCCCAGTGGCGTGGAAAATGCATTGGCTGTGCTTGCGTAACAACAGGGTTATCACCTGTCACATCAATGAGAGTTGCAGCACTACTTGCTAATGGCCCACCACCATTTACATAATGGCCGCCACCCACTTGCAGAATTTTACCTGGCTGATACATCACAGCTGTTGAAGTGGCACCAATATTATTACCAGGAAAAGCCCCTGCTTCTTCAATATGCCCTTCACCTTGGTAGTCCAAGTAAAACATGGCTGGACCTGCAATACCGAACACTCGTCCATTTGGTAATACCCATGCACGTGGATACCACCAGCGGAAAAAGTCATCGCCATAAGCATAAGCACTAGACGCACCAAATAAACTACGCCAGCCAGTGGCAGGATTATATATTTCTGGCGTCAGCATACCATTGCCAACAACACCATCATCACTGCCACCCTGCACCAGAATTTCGCCATTAGGGAGTGTTGTGGTTGTCGGGTACCAACGCGGATACGCCATGCTAAAACCTGCATCAGTCAGCGTACTGGTATTACTGGAGTAAATGGTTGTGTTTGGATTGCCCCAGTTACCTCCAGTGCCATTATCACCACCAGCTAAAAGAACCTGCCCTGTTTGTGGTAATAACACCTGCGCTGCACAAAAAATATCGGTTGGTGTTTCGTTCGGTAGAAGCGTATGAGCATTTGCACCTGTGCCTAGAGCTGGGTTCCAAACACTGTAATGTAATTCTGCACCCTGGCCACCAGTGTTGTTTGTTCCAAATGTCATTAAGGAACCATCAGGATTTAATACCGTATGAATAGGGATTATTGGCCAGTCAAATACACCACCCCAAGCGCCAAGTGTGTCATTCGCTTGCACAAATGGCACACATAAGAGTGTCCCCAGCGATAAAGCTGTTTTCTTAAAAAGTGTCATAAAAAAACCCTGTTTTATTGAGTTGAAATAAGGGATTGGATATCACTGGCTAAGCGTTTAGGGTCAAACCTTGTACCAGCATAATGTTGAAGTATTTCACCTTGTTTATTAATCAGCAGCACCAGCATTTTATGATCTAGTGTGTCTGAGTTATTTAAACCAAGAGAAATAGTGTTAGAAAAATAAGCTAAATCTTTTTTAGATGTTCGTGCAAAAGTCCAATAGTCTTTATTGGCATTAAATTTCGCAGCATAGTCTGATAATGCTTTGGGCGTGTCACGATCTGGGTCTATAGAAATTGAAGCAAAATGAACAGCATTAAAATCAGTCTCATTTAATGCATCTTGGGTTCTTTTTAATTTTAAAGTTTGCATCGGACATGCTTCTGGGCAGTTAGTAAAAATAAAACTCAATACAAGCAATTTGTTTTGAAAAGAATTAAATGCAACAGACGTTTTACTCTGTGTTTCTAAAACTGGGCTTTGCTCATAAAGATTGACAGCAAAGAGCTTGGCGCTAAAACCTAAAAGCCAAAAACTGATAAAACAAAGACTTAAACGACGACAAATCATGGATTCATTACTACCTACAACTAATTCAGCGCCTATTATGTTCATAAAGGCTTTTAGGGTCTAGCGTTGGTTGCAAAAATGCTTAACATTTCGTTACAGGCAAGAATGCCACACATACACAAACATGTAAACCACTGTTATTGTTAGTTTTTATACAATTTATATGATCTCTTTATAGTGCTGCGCCATCAGCCGCAGCACATTCAAAACAACATCAAATGGCCTCCCCCACACCCAGCATAAAAAAATACACGCCCCTAATAAATTGAAAAATAAGGAGATAAAAATCAAGAATAAATCCACTTTAAACAACCGCTCGAATTAGCTAATAACAAGCTGATTATCAACACTTTTTAACACAAGATAACCAAACACTGGGGATCTTATCAGTCTTTCTTGATATCATAGGCTCATCAAAACAAGAACAATAAATCAAACATAACAAAAATAAAAATGCTGATTTCTTAATAATAAAAATGACAATACATAACTATAAAAAGAAGAGATTACAATGATAAAAACAATCACTTTAAAGCGCTCAACTGGTTTCACACTTGTTGAGCTGCTTATTACTCTTACAATTATGGGAATTCTTTTAACATGGGCAACTGCTGATTATTCAGAAGTGCGCCAAAGAGAAAAAATTGATGCGACTGCACAGATGATTCAAGAGTCAATTCAATTTGGTCAAGATTATGCTCGCCACTTGAGCGTAACAAGTGCTCTTTGTGCAGGTACACCTGAAGACCAGTGCCAAAGCACAGATTGGAACTCTGGTTGGACTCTGTTTCATGCTGCAAACCATGACTCGAGTGAGCCACTTGAAGCCATTCGTTACTTCGAGCCAAAGACAACTGCTGGCGTTAAAATTGAAGTCAATGGCCTTGAAAAACCAGGTAAAATTATAATTAACGGTGAAGGATTTATTGTCAGCAAAACCAATACAACAAATGCTGTAGTTTGCGACCACAACCAGTCTTACCACAGTGTTATTGAAATTGATAAAGCACAGACAATTCAACTTCAAGATCATAATTCAACACAGTTTAGTGAGTCGTGTCGAAATGCATAATTTGAGCCTTAAAAACAAGTATAAAACTGCCGCTGGCGTGAGTTTAATCGAAGTTCTTGTCGCCCTGCTTCTTGTCTCAGTTGCTGGTTTCAGCATCTTAAGTATGACCAGTTTTGCTAACCAAGACTCAAACAGTTTAAAATTTGAAATGTCTGCTGATTACTTAGCCCGCGGCATACTTTCCCGTGCAGAAGTAAATGCATCAACAACCAATAAAAACACCTATACATTTGATTCCGATACCCTCAATCCTACCGAAGCACCAGATTGCACATCTGGCTGTTCTAACGATGAAATTGCAGTACTCGACATTCACGAGTGGGCCAAAGAAGCAAAAGATTTACTGCCAGCAGTGCAATATAAATCGTGGTGGACTGCAAATGAACTTCATCTTGCAATTGCATGGCATGGCCCTATCAAACTAGAACAAGAAAAAGGTTGCCCATTTGCAAAAGCAGAACAAATCGCTTGCAAAGTTTACACAACTACCATTGCTCTCTAATTCAAAATCCATATAATAAGAATCACAAAGCGCTTATACATAATTCAGCTATAAAAGACTGAAAATAAGCGACTTAATAAACTATAAAAATTAAAAATAAATATAAAAAAGTGAGATCAATTATGAAGTATGGTCGTGTGCGTTATGCAGGTTCACAAGGTTTTTCTATTGTTGAAATGCTTGTTTCTATTTTACTAGGTTCTGCACTACTCGCTTTATCTTTTAACCTTTATTTTTCAACTAAAAAATCTGAACAACTTACAGTTGAAGTATTAAATACGCAAACAGAGGCTCGCAATGGCATGCATCTTTTACGCCAAGCCATTGAACATGCTGGTTATACAACTGAAGTTCAAACAGCTCAATCTAAAGAAATTCTATTTCCAGAGAATGAAATGTTTGCTGCAGGCCAAGTGATTCGTATTGATGGTGCTAAAACAAACCAATCAATGATGGTTCGTCTACAAGGTGACAACCAGAAAGCGCTAAGAGCATGTAACGGTAATATCGTTGCACCAGTAACTGAAACTCAAGTCTATGAAACATGGTACAAATTTTACAGCGAAGACGAAAAATTAATGTGCCAAGTGTACCAAAATGGCGAGAAGAACGGTGAACCAGTATTAATCGCAGCACCAGTAGTTGCAATGAACTTCCGCGCTTTCGCAACAACCGCAGATAGTGACAATCACAATACAAAAGTAACAACTTCTGCCGGTATCAGTCATGATTTAATTAAGAGCGTACAAGTACAACTTATCGTAAGAAGCCAAGACAAAATCAGAAACGAAGATGCAACATCAACAATTGCACTGACAGGTTTCTCTGACCTTACTTTTAACGATAGATACCTTTACGTGAACACAAACCAATATTTCCTAGCTCAGAACCAATAAAACAAGGCAAATAAAAGTCAAAGTAAATATTAATCCAGATTTAATTTAAGGCCATTAGCTTACACCTTTTGGCCTACAGCAGTATAAGAGATCTGAACAATATGAAAGTAAAGACAATCAATAACAATAATATGCAACAGCAACAAGGCGCAGTATTACCAGCAATTTTAGGTATACTTGCACTTATTTTTGTTATCTCAGGCCAATTAACTGAAGCGGTTTTAACTCAGCATAAAACGAACAATGCTTTTAAATCTCAACTGCAAGCTGAATCAATGTCTCACTTTGCTTTAAAGTCCACTGAAAATGATATTTTAGCCATATTGGATCGTCCTTTGACTACAAATCAAATTCATGAAATAGCCATGAATGAGAGTCAGCTCACACTAAACCAAATCTGGCAAAAAACCCTTGATAATTATGCATTATCTGCCACTGAAGACCGTTTAACTGGTGATCTTTTAGATTGGACAAGCCAACCAGAAAACTGGTGGGAAACATACGCAAACAAATATTCACGTAATAACTCGGCAACACAGTCTCAAACCGCCTATTCTATTGTAGAGGAATATCAAGAAGATTTTTCTGGTAGCGATTTAGGTCAGGCACGTGATCACTTTTCAGGTCCAAGCAAAGTTTTATACCAAGTAACTGCCCGTGGTGATGGCGGTCAACGAGGTGCTAGTCGAGTTCGTACTATTCTAGCTAAAACTTTCCGATAGACCATTTTAAAGAGATTTAATACAACTCTAATAATTCATGTGCCATTCCTATCAGATGATCATTTAACAAGGTTAGGCGCATGAATTTAAAATCAAATCAAAATAATTCTTTTGAAAATCAATCGACGTCATTTCCAAAAATAAAAAACATGACGATTGCATTAATTGCAGCCATGTCTTCTTCATCATTAATTGCATCCCCGCTCTCATTATCTGATGTTGCAACTACTGAAAATTTACAACCAAATGTTTTATTTATGGTTGATGACTCAGGTTCTGTAGACTGGGAAGTGATGACATCTGGCCAATGGAGTACAGGCTCTTACGTTAATGGCCTTGCTCGTTATAAAATTTCTGGCGATGGTGTTTATTATGCACATTTAGACACGGGCACCTGCAGCAATTTAATGTCAGTCACCTACGCATTCGGAAACAGTGATAATGCCTATTCAATTGGATGTGGTTATGGTGTTATTTTTCATGTTCCTGAAATGATTACTGCAGACTGGCGAATAGTCTCAAATGATTTTAATAAAGTTTTTTATAACCCTAAAATTACATACCAGCCTTGGCCTGCCTATCCAGATGCTGATTTTACGAAAGTCAGGTCTCATCCCGACCCTTCTCAACGAGGGTATAACGTCACTCAAAACTTAGACAATGCTGGCTTTAAATTTGCAGTCTGGCACGATACAGCTGGTTATCGAGGCCCTTCGCCACAACCTGGCCAGGCAACTCAAACCCCTAATAACGTAGTTGATCTGTGGGATAACTATGATCTTTATAGCGTCTCTAAAGGTGGTATTTTAGTTCAAAGCAATTCATTTACCCCTAGTAGCAAGACATGTTATTTTGCAGACGGGCTTAATCCTACCGCATACAATAAATGCATGAATGGCCAAACTAAAATTGTGGAGTGGAATGCGCCATTTGGACGCAGTATTGAAGAAGAAAAGCAAAATATTGCAAACTGGTATCAATACCACAGACGTAGAAGTTTTGCATTGCGCAATATTGTTGCATTTCTAACTGAACAATTTCCTTCCTTTAAATATGGCCTTGACTTCACTACAAATCCACAAAATAAGTTTTTAGAAGTACCAAAGCAAGGGGTCAATACTTATTTACATAATGCAGTTTTACTTTCAAACCTCTTTACCAACCCACAAGCAGCCCTTGGGACACCTCTTGCAACTGCTCTAGACAGGGCTGGCCAATATTTCCAAGGAAAATTGTCAGGCAAAGCATCACCTATTGAGCAATCATGCCAAGCCAATTATACAGTGATGCTGACAGATGGTTTCTGGAACGATCAATCCTATTACAGAGGTCAAGCCAGAGGCGATCTTGACGGTGATAAGGCTTCAGGACCTTGGGGCAGCACAACGCTTGCGGATATAGCTACTTATTATTATCAACGGGACTTGGCACCTGCATTAAAAGATAATTTTTCATTAAACCGTACACGTTGTATTGCCACAGACATCCCAAGCCACCAGCATATGTCAACCATTGGTGTTACCTTTGGCCCCTTTGGTAACCTAAAGGCAGATGCCGAAGGCTGCTGGCCAGAGCCTGCACTTGAGTCAAATGAGAACTGGGGTAACCCACTTCGCTCAGACACCCCTGAAAACACCTTAGCTCGTATTGATGACTTGTGGCATGCAGCCTATAACTCAAATGGTTTCTTTACATCCAATGCAAACCCAGATGTACTCCTTGAAGAGTTAAGCGCAATCTTTACTACAATCAGCCAGCTTAATATTGCAGGTGCCAAAGGCACACTATCTTCAAGTCGATTGGATAAAACCAACGGCATTATTATTAGCCAATATGATATTGACTCTAATGTGGGAGTCCTTGAACGCTTTATCACAGATGAAGAGACAGGCGTACTTGATGATACGCCTCAGTGGTCAACTCAAAAGCTCAAAGGCAGTGATCGCTATGCAGATGGAGCATTCCACTTGTTCAGTTACAACCCTCTCGCACAGCAGGGCTTGCATTTAACAGAAGCAAGCGTGCTTTCAAATGCACAGCGACAAGCCCTCTTCCCTACACTCAATCGTAATGATCGCCTGAGTGCGACTCAAAGCTGGTTAACTCGCCTTGAAGCTACTGATATTGGTGCAACTGTGCATTCTAATCCAACCTACGTAGGACACCCATCTCGCTCGAAAACCTATCAACAGGATGAAGTTAAAGCTGGCTATGCCGAGTTCCAAGCATCACAAGCGAAAAACCTCAATCGAGAAATGATTTATGTCGGTGATAACCGTGGCCTTCTTCGTGGCATCGACATGGCGACTGGTAAGGAAGTTTTCAGCTATCTACCAGATGCACTTATGAATCGCACTATAGCTCTTGAAAATACGGCCTATACAAGTCGCATGGACGGCCAAATCACAGCGGAAGATGTCTTTATGCCTCGTAAAGGTGAATGGCGAACAGTGATTGTGGCAGGCTTTAGATATGGTGCATCTGGTTATGTTGCCCTTGATGTAACTGACCCTGAATCATTTAAATCAGTTAACGGTAAAGATAATATTCTGTGGGAATACACGAATGACGGCTCTCTTGGTCAGGTCAATGATGATCTAGGATACAGCTACAGCAAAGCTGCTATTGGTCGCATGGCCAATGGTGACTGGGTTGCTGCTTTTGGTAATGGCTACAATTCAAAAACAGGTCAGTCTTCCATTATTATTCTCGACATAGAAACTGGCGATGTCATTGCTCAGCTTAATACAGGAAAAGGCCCAGCGAACGACCCTCTTAACCTTAATCGTGACAATGGCATGGCTGAACCTATACTCGTTGATGAAGATCAAGATGGTATTGTTGACGTTATTTATGCTGGCGACTTTTATGGCAACCTTTACGCCTTTGATGTAACGAGCCAACGCCCAAGCCAATGGAAAACAAAATTTGGGACTAAAACAAATGCTCAACCACTTTATGCAACAGGCGGCGCGCCAATTACAACGCGCCCTGCGGTTATGCGAAACCCTGATGGTAACGGCTTAGTGGTTATTATTGGTACAGGTCAAAATGTAACTGACCCTGTTTCCAATGAACCAGCCAACCAAATAACCGGTGTATATGACCGTGGTGCTGCTATTGCAAGCGCAAGCGATCTGCAAGAGCTCACACTCATCAGTACTAGTGCTGGTTGGTCAGTGTCCGCTCTTGAAACAACCTCTGATACTGAAAAGCAAGGCTGGATTATTCCACTTCATGATCTTGCTAAAGAGTTTAAAATCGTGACACAACCAGTAATAGAGCTTGGAGAGTTAACTGTACTTGCAACGAAAACAGAGAAACGAGATTGCGGCCCAGGTTATTCTACATCGGCGATCTTTAAGTTGAACCCTGTCACAGGTACATCGCTCAATCGTAAAGTATTCCTTGATGATGAACTCACCCCTCTTGATCAAGATGAAGATATTACTGATGTTCTCGTCGTGGAAAATACATTGCTAGTGGATATTACACTTGGTGGTGCGAGTGATCGTAATGTCGTCATTGGCAATACAGCTGATGGCCGCGTTATTGAATTAAACACAACTCAGTCTCCGAATGACCAAGGCAGACAACGCTTCCAGCGTATCTATGACTAGAATAAAGAAGGACACTCATTGCAACTCTTGTTAAAAGTGGGTGTCCTTGTAATATCTTTTAATATGTATCTAAAGGAACTAGGCAACGTCCCTAAAATCGTTGGTGGCACTGTTGCGAATTAAAATGTGCTCAGCAAGGCAAGTGATTT
>DJZY01000024.1 GCA_002450655.1 Gammaproteobacteria bacterium UBA6940
AAATTTTCACCTTGAAAGGGCTGGGTGTTTCTAGTTGAATAATGTTATAATTAATAAAATAATAAAAGCCAGAATGTACATATTTAATTTAACTCTTATAAGAGTAAATCCCATGTAGGCTTTTCGTTTTTCTCTTGAACCTAAGTCTGCATTATATGGCTTAGAGGTGTTTATGAATAATCAGGTGCCTTACCAGTTTGATACGGAGTTTTTATCTGAAGCGATTTTTCATCAATTAAATCAAGGCGATTTATTTTTTTCAAAACTCATGCAGAGTCTTCTTAAGTCTGTTCGCGAACAGTTGCACATGGAGGTTGCTTTTGTTTCTGAGTTTACAGAAGGGCGGCGAGTTTTTAAATTTATTGATTCGGCACAAAAAGATGCCATTATCTCAGTGGGTAATTCCGATCCTTTAGATGAAAGTTATTGTCAACGAATTGTAGATGGCTCCTTGCCCGAACTTATTCCTGATGCCTGTCAAAACCAAGAAGCTTGCAAGCTTGATGTTACTCAAGTCTTACCAGTTGGTGCTCATGTGAGCGTGCCACTTAAATTTAGCGATGGTGAGGTGTATGGTACTTTTTGTGCTTTTAGTCGTCTGCCTAGCTTTACTCTGAATGCGAGAGACCTTGCTTTAATGCGTGTATTTGCAAGTATTGCAGCTGCAGCTCTTGAAGAAAATAGAGGGGAACAGGCTGTTTTCAACAGAAGAAAAAATTATTATGAGTCTCTCATGGTTAATAATCATTTTGTGTATTATATGCAGCCAATTGTCAATATTAACAATGAATCAGTTGTCGGACATGAACTTTTACTTCGAATAAAAGGGGATGATAGTCAGTCTCCCCAGTTTTTTTTAACTGAGATTGATATGCTTGGGTTAAGTACTGCCCTTAATATAAGCCTTTTTTCACAGGTTCTATACATTCTTAAAGCTGTGCCGAGTAATCAGTTTTTGACTTGGAATTTAGCCCCTTCAGTTATTTTGGATCATGAATTTTTTCAATGCTTTTATGGTCAAGATTTAAGTCAACTTGTTATAGAGATTACAGAGCATGCTGTGATTGAAAATTATGTATCATTAAATGATCGATTAAATATTTTGAGGCAGTCTGGTGCAAAAGTTGCTATAGATGATGCAGGCGCTGGGTATGCAAGTTTACGGCATATATTGCAGCTCAAGCCTGACTTCATCAAGCTTGATCATAGTTTAATTCATAATATACATCGGGAGCCTGAGCTCCAGGCATTAGCGGAAAGCTTGGTTTCATTTGCAGAAAAATCTAATGCCAAGCTCATAGCCGAGGGAGTAGAAGTAGAAGAAGAGCATCAAGCCCTTCAGTTACTTTCTTTTGAATTAGGGCAGGGCTTTTATTTTGCTCGACCTGCACCAGATTTTATGGAAATGACAGCTTAGGCTGTCTCTCCTTGTAAATAGCCAGTCATGTATGCATGTACATACTTGCTTATGGAAGCAACGTCATAACCACCTTCTTGAACTGTGACAGTTGGCACGTTAATTGACTTAATAAATCGACCAATAGCTTCGAAGCTGTCTTCAGTAAGACCAAAATCACCTAATGGGTCGGTAGCAGCTGTGTCCACCCCTAGTGATACAATTACTACATCTGGTTTGAAGTTAAGAAGAGCAGGTTTCACTCTGTTTTCTAAAATCTCCACATAGTCATGTGTTTGTATATCTTTTTCGGCAATGATATTGAGGTTAAAGCCTTCGCCTTCGCCAGTGCCAACCTCATCTTCAAAGCCTGCAAAATACGGGAATACTTTT
This sequence comes from Gammaproteobacteria bacterium UBA6940, assembly GCA_002450655.1. Classification (GTDB taxonomy): domain Bacteria; phylum Pseudomonadota; class Gammaproteobacteria; order Pseudomonadales; family UBA6940; genus UBA6940. Next base: position 1,790 of record DJZY01000024.1, read on the forward strand.
GCAGGATCAGCGTGCACATTGATGACAAATACATCTTTGCGATCATAGTAAATGCTTTGAGTACCATTGCCATGATGATAATCAACATCAAGTATAACAACTTTCTTAACGGTCTCTAGTGCACGCTCAGCAGCGCATGCCGCATTATTAAAGAAGCAATAACCGCCAAAGTAGTCATGGCAAGCATGATGCCCTGACGGGCGGCATAATGCATATGCAAAGCTTTCGTTATTGTTAAGCATCCAGTCCATGGCAGAGACTGCAGATTGAGCGCTGCGAGAGGCTTGGTTGAATGTTTCCTCGCCAACTGGCGTAAATGTATCAAAAGCATAGTAACCAACATGCTTATTTGATTGAACATGCTGACGGTTAAACTCTTGGTTTACGCGAAATACGCTAGGGAAGAACCATGCATTACTTTCTTCTGACTCTTGAAGCTTTTTAGAGCAGGCCTCTAGCGCTTCAACATATTCTGGCGCATGGACTTTATTAAGGTATGGTAATGGGTCGAGATGAGGTTCCATAAGCTCATATGTGCTTGAATGCTCTTTGATCAGAGATTCAATAAGGCTTGCTCGGCTACCTGAATCAGCATGAGGAATTAATTCGCCGAAGTTATATTCTTTTGGTGGTGAATAACTTTTTGTCGGCTCTTGATAGAAGGTTCTGATTGGTTTTTTTGCTTTAGTACCTGTTGTCATGTGCATCCTCGCCATTCGTCATTGCAAGCTTTACTGCTTCCCATTCCTCTTTTTATATGATTCAGGCTTTGTTCACAAGACTTTCTGGGCTCTTTAATAGGTTTTTATGATTTCTATAATTGGAAATTGTGCACGAGTGCTTTATTAAGGTGCGCAAGGCAATATGCTAATTCTTGCCGAAAGGATTGTCTGAAGACACCCATTTATTGGACTTGAGGTGGGTGTCCTTGTTAAAGAGAGGGCAAGAGAGAGGCACTTTTTATATCTGTATAACAGGTATTATTTTTAATGGTTTCCTGTATTTTGAGTGACCAGATTATGTATTGATCAAAATATATGATTTTCGTGTAAATGTGCGTCAATAGGGTGGGTGTCCTTGGTTGATATAATACTGATCTCACTTGATTTATTTCTGTAGTCATGAAATTATGCTGGCATAAATGTAGTTGGATGTGTGTTGGATAGCCAGTAGCAGTTGGATCTCATGGATAACTTAGATAAAAACCCGCTTGAAATCGTGATTAAGGCCTCAATGGATATTGAGATGCTTTTGGCGAAGCATTGGGGGGCGAAAGGCACTGGGTTAAAAGAAAAGTTTAAGTCGGTACAAGGCGAAATCCCGCAACATTTGCATAAAGGCATTCAGGTCATTGCCAGTATGCGTCGCAAATCAATGGAATCCTCTTTTAAATTTGATGATAAGAAACGAGAGCGCTTTGAACGTGTTTATAACAAGTTAAGAGAAGAGCTCGAATCCATTGCACCACCAAATCCTGTAGAAGCAGATGTCAGTGCTTCTGATAAAGCACCTGCAGGGTCGCAATCCAATCAAGCTCGAAATGCCCTGGATCAAGCTGCGTCTGAAAAAAACGCAGATGTTGATAAAAATGAAGGTAAAGAAACGCACCAAGATGCTGAGAAAACTTCAAAATCAGCAAGCACATCCCCAAAGCAGGTAGCGGAAACGCCAGTGGTACAAAAGAATACTTGGCTTTTCTGGCTGGCCATTGTTGGTGCTGTCTTTATTGGTGTTTTCATATGGAGCTTACAAAGTGGTGAAGAAGAACGCTTTGTATCAGCCATTGCGCCTTTGTATGAAGATGCAAATACGACAGAAGAAAGCACTGAAGATGGACAGTCTCGTAAGTTAGTAATTCAGAGCAATGCACCTGCTTTAACTGCAGAAGAAAGTGCCAAGCTTGAAGAAAAAGCCTTTGATCAAATTGATAATGAGCTAATGCAGATATTTCTTGACCAGCTTTCTTTAAGGCTAGATAAGCCAGAGTTTAAAGCGAATAAGGATGGCAGCTTTGATGTTCAGATTTTGGCACACTGGAACCTTGAGCCATCTCGTATTGAATCCTTGTTAGCACCACACCTTCAAGTAAAAGACAACCTTTATAAAGGTATATTAAATTTAAAGAAATACGATAATATTGATCAAGAAAAAATTCAAGACTACAGTGATCGTCTTTATAAAGCCTTGTCAGACAAGCGTGTCAAGATTGAGTTTTCATTATTTGATGTAACGAGTGGTATTACTTTATTGACTGGGCGACATTGCGTTGTGAGTGGCTGTGAAGGTGAGGGCGATTCTGAGGTTCAAATACATTACTCAAATGCTCGTGACCCCAAAGCGATTCTTTACCCTAGCCACTTGGGGGAGCAAAACCCAGTTGTTCTCAAAAACTTAACCAAGAAGCAGCTGCTCAATGAAGATGCAGTTATTAAAGCTGTCGTATTTGCTGAAAATAAAAGCAATCAGGTGGGCAGTTATGAATTATCCCACTTAGATGTTGAGCATTTACTGAAAAACAGCATCTCAGAGCGTCAGCAAGCAACTGAGAATATTGAAGAGAATGTGTTCAAGCATATGCAGGACCAGATTCATTTTAATGCTAAAGCGCCTGTCTATAAGAAAAAAGACAACGGAACCTATGATGTTAGCATCGATGTTCGCTGGTCACTTGATCCTAAATTAATTTTGAGAGTCCTGAATTTCTATTTTAAGTACCCTGATATGTTACCGCAATCAAACTTGCTGCGTGTAAAACGTCTTGATAACGAGCGTGAGCGCCAAAAAGAGCCATACACTGAAGAGTTGTTTAATGAGTTGGTTGGATATCATGCTGGTCTTAAAATTACACTAGGAAGACACGTGGAGCATATTACCTTGGCAAGTGGTATGGAGTGTTTTGCAGGATGTAAGGGTCGAGGTGACTCTGAGTTTCAAATTCTCTTTGATAATAATGCAAATCCATCTGATCTTTTACTTAATACGTATCAAGGTGAACGCAACCCTGTTATTTTTAAGGGGTTAACTAAAAAAGAAGCAGATCAAGACTTGGAAATTGAGTTTTTCTGGTCAAAGTCCAACGAAAACAAATAAAGCTTCAATCGCTATGGGTATACATAAACTTATTTTGTTAAGCTTGTCATTTAAGTCTGCTTAAAGGAATAAGTTCATGTCCCTTCAAAATATGCTTCAAAGTCTTCAAACTGAATATACACTTGCATTTTTAGCCATTAGTTTTATTGTGCTTGGCTCTTTGCAAACTGATGTAAAGTCTTCACCTCAGGCATGGCACAAGGTCATACGAACCATTTCTTGGCTTGCAGCTGGTCTTGTTCTTGGACCTGGGCTTATTCAAGGGGTCTCAGAGGTGCTTCAATCAGTGACAGGCATGCTCTTTATGGTTGCTTGCCTTATTTTTGTCTATCTAACAGCTCTTGCTTATTTCAGTTACGCAAAGGCATCTCTTGGCATAAAGCGCAAATCTGTAGAGGTTGCTGAACAAGACAGTCTTTTAAAACGTCTTTTAGATGATGATGTTGTTCGCGCAACAGTTGAAGACGTGTGTACAACAAAAGCGCTCGATATAATTGCATTGGCTCTCGCAAGCGACTCTATAGATGAGAAGAAAAAAGCTCACTTTGAAAAAGTACTTAAAAGGGAAAAAATAAATGTCAACGAGTTGAATAAATAACCGATTAAATGTTTTAAAAAAAGCAGACTTAAGTAAAGTCTGCTTTTTATTTTTAAAACTGACTTGGCATTGAATATGTGATGCAAAAGCCAAGAAAAATTGTAAAGAGCATCAAGCTTACAATATCGTATAAAGCTGGTGTAATAATATGCCCAACTTTATCTATTGATGTGGGTTTGAGAAGGTCTGCGTTGCCTCGAGCCCAAAGCTGGAAGCTTGAATGAATAATGTATGTCCCTGCGATACATACAGTTGCTGGTATTGATTGCAAACCGAATGTTGTCCATAAAACGATTGTAATCAAGGTAGCCAGTGTACAGGGTAGTAGCTGTAATTTCACTTTACTCTCTCGCTTAAAAACAATTAAAAAACGATCAATGTCCTTTAAATTTGTATTTAATTAGCGCCTCTGTAATTTCCGTTAAATTCAAAATTACTATACATGTAAAAAAACATTAAGGCAAATTTCAGCTTTGTTGTGGCTCTAATATTCGGATAAAAAGTATATAAAACAGTCATTTATGTGCTTTGAAAGTATTTAAATGCTATCGTGATTACGTGAATTTATTATCTAAAAAAACGATAATAAAAAAGAAGTACATGGGTATAATCACTTTTTTACACTTGAATATACGCAAACAATAAATAAAGGCAGTGGGCCAGTTAATTGCGTGTCTGCACTATGATAGGGAGTGTTTTATCGTAGGTAGTGTGATTTTGGTGCAGGTATTGAGGTGTTGTTTGTTACAGACTCAATGTTTTTTTAACACAAGCATCTAATTTAGCCGCAAAATAATTGTCAAAAGTGTGAAGCCTGTCACAGTTCCCATTTAAATATTTATCTATAGTCCGTATCGCCTAATAATACTAAGAAATAGACGTCGTAACTTCAGTACACTTAATGAAGAGCTAAGAGGGATGCTTTTGTTTTTACATGAATAAATTGTAAAAGGCTAAACCTTAATGGATTCTTTATTTCTAATAATAATGAGTAGTTTTAATGAGTAAAGTCGTTACTATAACAAGTGTATTTATGGTGCTGAGTATCTGCACATCACTTATTTGGCTTCATTATTCTTATGTGCTTTTAAAAGACATTCCTCAAATACAAACGGTGTCTGTTGTAGATGATGATTTGTATGTTCAATTTGGGGAGAGCCTTTTTAAAGGACGACTTGATCGGTTATATGGGCGTGATGGTTTTGGTTATACTGATTCAAATGAACAAACTCAAAACGCTAAACAATCACCACTTATCGTAACTTCAAAAGGGTATTTCACCTATAACACTCAACAGCGCCAGTATAATCTTTGCGTTCAAAATGCTTGTACGCTGTTTAAAAAACAAGAAAATGCGCCAAAGTTCTATGATTTTGCTGCAAATGAGACTGGCTTTGCCTTGTTAGATTCTACTTCCATTTCTATTTATGACACCCAGTACACACTTAAAAATACTGTGTTATTGCAATCTGCAAATGATGTTAAATCTATTAAGAGTTATTATAAAACATTTTATTATTTGTCTGATGGAGATAGCGCTTTATACACACTTAACCTTCAAGGGGATGAGCTACTTTCGAAACCATTTTTGACTGTCAAGGATGATGCTATCAGTGGGTTTGAAATAGAGCGGATAGAGAGCTTTGCTTTATTTTATGATCGAGTTGCGGTATTGGTAACAACCAGGTTTAGTCAACAAAAGGCAATTGTTTGGTACGATACTTTTGGCAGATTCATCGATGCTAAAATATTGAGTGAAAGAGATTTTGTTCAGCAAATCGTTTCCTATCAAAATTATTTACTTCTCGTGTCGCCTGATGACTATAAAATACTTATTATGGATAAGGCAAATAATTTTATAGGGCTTGTGTCTTGGCCTGAGATTCAAAATCTGTTTAATGCAGCTTACGAGCAAAAACTTTTTTATGAGCGCATAATTCCAGCAATCATGCCTTTAACAATTTTAATTGTTATTTTGGGTGTATTTATAGTCTATAAAACACGTACAACCCAAATCAAGCTTGATTTTAACTACGATGATTCAAGTGTACGCGTTTAGTTGTTATTAAGCCTCTTCAATTAAACCTATCTCTTTTAATCTTTGCATTAAAAAGTCCATTGACTTTATTGGTGGGTAAAGCTCACCTTGGCCTTTGCAGCTGGGTATGCATTCAAGTAATGCGTTTGGGTGAGGGTGGACAAAATAGGGCATCGAGAATCGTTCTTTACCTGAGTCATCTGGGTTAACAACTCTATGAATAGTTGATGGAAGTACATTATTCGTAATTCGTGACATCATATCCCCTGTATCAACCACAATTTGGCCTGGTGCAGATTGAACTGGCAACCAATGACCATCTTTGTCTAGCAGTTCTAAGCCTGAATCTGTTGCGCCAACCAGTAATGTGATTAAGTTAATATCAGCATGTGGTGCTGCTCGCAATGCTTGCGTTGTATCTTCATCTTGAGTTGGTGGATAATGTATTAATCTTAAAATAGAGTTTCCATCTTTTATCATGTCTTGAAAAAAGGCTGCTTCAAGCCCGAGGCCTTCACCTATGGCATCAAGCAACATTGCAGCAGTTTCGTCAAGGGCACTGTAGAGCGCCTGCATGGATGCTTGAAAAGCCGAAACTTCTTCAGGCCAGAGGTTGTTTGGATACATGGCTTTAAAAGTATGATCAGCGCTAATATCTCGACCTACATGCCAGAACTCTTTGAGATCTGGTTGCTTTTGGTCTTTTGCATGTTCAATCTTATATGGCGTGTAGCCACGTTGACCGCCATTATTCATGAAGTATTTCATTTTTGTATCAGTTGGGAGTGAAAAAAATGCCTTGGATGACTCGTATGCAGCATCAACAAGTTGTTGTTTGACAGGGTGATCATCGAGCACAATAAACCCAAACTCTTTTAGGTTGGTCATAAGTTGTTCTATAAAGACGTCTTTAGTACTCGTTTGTTGGTAATCGCTTAAGTTGAGTTTTGCAACTTGTCTATTTGTCTTCTTCATGCTTTTTTCATCCCTGTCGTCTTGCAGATCTCTTCTCCCTGTTTGATTACTCTAGCTTGTCTCCTTTGAAATTCAATAGACCTCGAGAGCTATTGCTGCTCATAGCGCATTTAATGTTGCATTTTGTAAAGGTGCAACAGCTACAAATGCCCATAGCCGTTGAATCTGTAGATCAACAACAAAAGCGCATAGAGCGAGAGACGCAAGAGTAGGAATCGTATGGACTGGAATGTAAACCCCACACTTGAAGATGTAGAAATGATAGAAGGCATGGTGAATCAGTATGATCACAAGCCTTTACTGGTTCTCTTTGATTTTTATAAACGATTATCGCTTTGCATCTGGGATCGTTTCGATATTGACGAAAGCATGCCAACTATTCTTGTTGATGAAAAGTTGAGAGATATTATGGATTTTAACGAAGAATTTGATCCTGCAGTTTTACGTTTTGTCGCTTCAGAAGGCGAGTTTATAACGCTCAACACCATTCGTAAAAACACCAAAAATAGAATTTTTTCTTTTTGGTTATCTTTAAATGATGCTTGAAATGCCAATTCACATTCTTAATTGTAGATAGAGGAGATTACAATGGAAATTAGTGATTATTTAGAAGAAATGAAGCAAGAACTTTTTGCAGAACTTGCTGGTATGTCAACAGAAGGTAGCACTGAAGGTGAGCTTATTGTGGAAGATGCCTCCAGCCTACTGAGTGATATGGGCGCTAACGATGGTGATATTAGTGCTTTTGTTGAAACGTTCAAAAGCACTGGTGGCGAGCCGCCAATAGCCATTAATGACGCTGCAAGTGAGGCTTTCTCTGCTGAGATTGAAGAGATTACAGCACAGCAAGCCTAAAGAAATCTTACCTAGTATAAAAAATCCATATAATCGGCGACAAGTGGTGCTGTAGGCGCTACTTGTCTCTTTAAATTAAGCCGGCTTTCAATATCAAGTTCTACATCTATTAAGCCTCGAAAGAAAGCTGTTGCGCTTTCCACGTTAGGTCTGTCTTTTTCGACAGCTGTGATAAGTGGTAAGAGCGATGCATTTTGTAATGGGCCTGCTGCTGCCTGCGATAGATCTATCGAAGTGCTGTCCATAATACTTTTAATAAAGCTGCTGGCTGCTTTTTTCAAATGTAAAAGAGGCTGTGCTTTGGTTTGCGATTCTTTATTATCTACTGGCTGAAAGTCTGCCAGAGTCTCTAGTGCTTGTGGCTTTACTGCGAAGTGTGAGGTGATTCTAAGCAAGTACGAACTTAACATGGCTTTATCTGATGCGTATAAATCAGAGTTCATCAGCTTTTGATGAACCTTAGGTAAATTCGTATAAAAGCTTTTAATTAATGTTTGAATAGTGCGTGGCTCTTGGGTTTCTGATAATCGTTTATGCGCTTGTTGCAATTCAGTATAGACAGACTGGTCTTTAAATGTCGCTTGTCGTCCCGTTTGATGGAAGCCAACTTTTAGAAAACGTTCAATTATTTGAAGTGTTTCATTCCGAACAGGATCTGTGTTTTGACTGTTTAAAATAAGCCCTTTTATTTTTGGTGTAGCGTCAAAAAAGACATCCAATAATTTCATATCAGAGTGGCTTTGTTCCAATGCATAGAAGAGTGCATCGCTTGTCATCTTGCCTTCAGTAACAGCCTCGTCTGGTTGGGCCTCTTCCGTTTGAATGGCTGAAGCATTGGCTAATGGTGTCTGTTCTAAGGATTCTGCCAAGCTTGACTCGAGTTTCTCTAACCACTGCTTTATGATTGCTTTCACTTGTGTTGTTGATTTTGCATTTGCAATGGCATCAAGTGTTGGGGCCTCTTCGTTTTCAAGTGCGTGGAATACTTTACCTGCCAACATATTATCAGCGCCTTGGCCAATAAACTGATTCAGTTCAAGAGAGTGAAAGAATGAGTACATCACAGCGGTCAGAATATGATGAGCTTGTTCTTCAGTGACTGCACCAGCTTGTTTAATTTCGTCACTTGTTGGGAGTTTTTCAATCATTTCAGCTGCAAGGCCGCGCTCGAAATAACGTAACTTGGTGTTGTTGCTTTGAGTTTTTTCAATATTTTCAAGCAGCTGTATTGTATTATTTGTAAAAAAGCTTTGTGATGTTTTCTGGCCTTGTAGTAGAGCACTAATAGACTGGCAAAAATTCATTGCTTGAGGGCTAAGGTGATCAAGAGCAAGATTTTTAAAGCCAGGGTGCTGAAGAATACTTTGATAGAGTTTGTTTTGCTCTGTGATATTGCCATTTAAGACAAGAAGCTCCGCTAACTTGCTCTTTGGAATGATATGACGACGGTGAACTGTTTGACCTGTAGATTTAAAGATGAAAGGTGTTGTTTTGAGCATTGGGTTTTGTGCTAGAACAGGGCTCGCTGCTTTTGAATAAACAGGATGATCTTCTTCACCCCGTGGAGCTGGTGTATTAATGCGTTTGGTCAGAGGATCGCTTGTGTGCATTATTCTTGAATATTGCGATAGTGGGTTTTCTATGGCATTACTTAGGTTTTCATTTTTCAGTGTGTCATTGCGTAGTGCGAGTGCATGTACAAAACCACCAATAGTGAGCACACAATCAAAGAGGGCATCATGAGCACCTTCGGTTTTCATGCCAAGAAACCCTTGGGCATAGCTGACAAGTTTTCGGTTTGGCATATATTCAATCGGTTGGCCATTCGGGTAACGGTTTTCAAACTCTTTTTCTGCAAAGGCACGTGATTTTTTGGTGTCCGAAAAAGGTAAGTAGTGCTCTTGTCGTGTAAATGGGTCTACACGTAAGAGGTAATCCTGGGCATCAAGTGCGTAGTTATTTGAAAGCTTGCTAAACAGCTGGTCTACTTTTTTTGCATCAACTCCACAGCCATGGAATAAGCGTTTCATAGCGTTTTGATCATAAAGGAGGTTGAAGCCTATGATGGATTTTGACTCTACTGCATGTTGTAGCCAGCGTAGAGCCGCTTCTTCTTGTGGTGTTGTATTGCCTTGCTGGTGTTGTTGCTTCATCCAGTCCAATGACAGTTTATGAACTCGTTCTGCACCATGTGTCATAAAGTTTGGCGGTAATAAAATATTCTGACAATCAACCTTGATCTCATTTGGCGTGTTGATATCTAAGCGAATCCAGCCAAGCTGAGATACATCGCCAAAAAGTCGATTAGTTTCAGTATCATAAACAAAGAAACTCAATGGTTTTTCGAGGTTGAAATTTGAGCCTAGCTTTTGAAAAGCCTGCTGTGCTGCTGTTCTTAAAATGTATTCTGAATCACTTGTAAGCGCTTGGCCTGTTGGCATTGGTTTGTTGGCCACTGAGGTAATCGCTTCACGAAAAGCATTTAAATACTGGGTTTGATTATCTGATAGAGGCAGAGGTGGTTGCCATTGGTTTTGCACCATAGGTGCTGCCAATGTTTCATCAACGAGTGTTTTTAAAGCTTCACGGCTTTCATGGTTTGGTTTTGCTAACTCTAAGGCCGCCTGTGTAAATCGACGTTTTTGCAATTCTTGAGGACTGATGTCGATATCCATAGCATCTGGATTGCCATTTAGTCTGACGTGGGACGGCACAGCTCGCCCATGAGCACTTTGAAAATAATTTGAAATAGGTTGTTGCCCTGAGGTTTGTTTGGTTTGTACAAGCTTTTGTTGACCTGTGCTGGTTCGCATGCCATTGGATTGTTGCTCATTTTCTATGAGCTGAACGATAGGTTGTGCTGAGAGTGCAGCAGTAGTTTTGCTGCGTAAATTATAGTGATTATCCAGCATCGTGGTACTCCATGTATATTTATCCATACGTCCTGTATGGCATTTTTAAATCAAAATATTTTTAGCATAAATAATTTTGTATCCTACGCAGAGTGTCAATTGTTAACAAGTGGAAGTTACAGTTAGATGAAAGCATCTATATCAGTTTTATTTATGAATTTGATGCTATAGGTATATAAGTATTTACAAAAGAATAAAAAGGATTTTATTTCGTTATGCTGTATGGTTTAAAGAATTATTGCTTATTGGTATCATCATTATTAACGCAAGCACTACCACCAATGTGTCCTGCGCAATCTATGAAAAAGACATCTATTGCTTATCCCACTTCTCCAGTGAATTGGCAGGCATTGCAACCAGCACCTTTGCAATATTCCCGAATTGACCCAAGTAGACTAAATCGGTGGATGTCCAGCTCCAATCAGCTGCAAGCTTTATCTTTGAAAGAGATTACATTACCAGGTGCTCATGATGCCGGGATGGGCATTGTCTCTCAGTGTTCAGACTTTGCAAATGAGGCAGTAACCCAAACACAAAACACATCTTTTCAAACAATGCTTGAAAATGGCGTACGCTATTTTGATGTAAGACCTATGATAAGCCGTACCAATGAAATGATGCTTGGGCATTATCGCTGGGTAGGTCGCCAAGTTGGACTTGGTGTAAAAACATTCAATTTACATAATGAAGGCTGTTTAGGATATTCTTTAGAATCAATGCTGATGGATGTAAAACGTTTTTTAAATAAAGGGTTAATGGCTGGTGATCGTGAAATTATTTTTTTAAAGATGTCGCATTTTATGAATTTTTATAAATACAATCATGATCAAAGTTTTTTTGATGCTGATGATGTAAAGCGACTTCAGCACGAAATTAAAAACGAACTAAAGCCTTATTTAGTCAATAAAAATGATTTTTTAACAACGCCATTAAAAGCCTTAACAGCAACGGGACCAAAAGTTATTGTAACTCTTGATACAAATGAACCATTAGAAGCAGGTTTTCATGCTGAGCATAACATAGATATTTATGATGAATATTCCAATACGCCACTTTTTAATAAAATGAAAAAAGATCAATTCAATAAAATATGGCTATCAGCGGACAAGCATTACAGTGTATTATCTTGGACTTTGACGCAAAGCGAGCCCATGGCAATTGGATGCGTTTTGCCTCGAAGCTTGGGTTATATTACTGGTTATAAATGCCAATCCATTGAAAGTTTGTCTCAAGCAAGTCAGCAGGGTTTGGCAACACTTGCCGATGAACTTAACCATATAAAGACATACCCTAATGTCCTTTACACAGACTTTACTGGCAAACAAGAAACTCAAGTGGCAATCGATATTAATGAAAGGCGTTTAGGATGAATACAAAGTCAGTAGATGTAAGACATGCACAGGCTATAAGAGCAGGAGGTGTTTTTTTGCTTGTTGCATTGTGCTTTTATGGCGCAGCACTACTGCCAGCTCTTAATCTTGTTACTTTCATCTCTATGATGGCAGCGCTGTTGCTTTCACTCCATATGAAAAATAGATGTCGCCACTTCTTTTGGTGGCTCGCTGTGCTTTGTGGTTTTTTTTCAGCAGTGTATCGTCCAGCAGACTTTAATTACCCTTTAGTCTGGGCAACTCAATCCCTTTATGACGGTGGTGTGCCTTTTTCTCAGTATTTTAATACTGCTAAAGGGTTGTGTGGTTATGGCGTTTTGGTTTTGCTCTATAAGAGCTATGAATATAATTCAAAATTATCCTTGTTAAATGGAAGTGCTATTGCTTGCTTAGGGGCTTATTTCATTGTAATTTTGGCGGTCTTTGGAGCAGGGTTGCCAATTATAATTAAGTGGTCTGATCATTTTTGGTTATTTGCATTGGTCAATCTTTGTTTAACTGTTGTTGCTGAAGAAGCTTTTTTTCGACTTTTAATCCAGCGCCATCTTGAGAAGATTAATATATTCAAGAGTAGGGTTTTTCGCTGGGGGCCTCTTTTGATAACTGCTGGTGTTTTTGCACTTGCGCATGGTATTCATGATTACACTTGGCTTTTCTTTGCCGTTGGTTGTATTTATGCAGGTGTTTATAAATGGACAGGGCGATTTGAGCTTGCAGTAGTCGTGCATTTCCTCGTTAATATTATACATTTTCTTTTCTTGCCATATCCCTTGCAATAGGGTGGGTTTTATTTAGGGTTGGAGGATTTTTAACCTCGTATTGAAACATTTGTAAGTTGTAACAGCTTTGTCATATTCAAATTTTTATACTCTTCGACAAAGAATAACGCTAGTACTCATACAGCGTTATCGAGGGGCGTTGCCTACAATAAGAGAGAAAAAATAATGAAATTAACGAATCTGTTCTCATCGAATCATGCTTCAATAGCCACTTCTAATGGAGTTGCTGGAAAAGATTTTAAAGGGGTCGATAACGATACTCTTCTTCGGTATTTCAATGAAAAAAACCACTTTGCTGATGTGCGAAGAGCAACATCTGGTGCAATAGATATATCTAAAGTCACAAATCCACTTGCGGAAATTCACAATGCCCTGTATTCCCGTGATGCTAATAAATTAAATACTATTTTAAACCAGCTACCACGACATCTGAATTTTATCAGTGAGGGCTCGCCACGTCGTCAGAACTATTTGTATTTAGCTGTGCGTCAAGATTTTCCTGAAGGGGTTGATGTTCTTGTGCACCATGGTGCAGATGTAAATGAAGTAGTCGGAAACGGTTTAACGCCATTGTTGTTGGCTGTAAAGAATGATAGTCATGAGTGTGCTCAGAAGCTCATAGCCCATGGTGCAAGTCTTACGCCACAAAAGATGGCTGACTTTACTTATGAATTTAGTTTATTTGCCCCTCGATTTGATTTGCGCCGAGAGTACCATGATAAGAATAGCGAACTGATGACGTTTAGTGATAAAGGTGCTAACTTGGCGCATTTGGCTGTTTTTTCTAATAGCCCTGAAACCTTAGGTGTGCTGAAGAGTAAAATCGATCTGAATGCAAAAACGAATCTTGGTATAAGACCAATACAACTGGCTTGCATACTTTATAACTTTGAGGCAGCTCAATGGTTAATAGAGAATGGTGCTAAAACTGATGTAACCTTTGAGGGGCAGTCTCTTGAGGCGTTGGTGAGGAACAGCCCTTGGCAGAGTGATACAGCAAAGTTAGCTCAATTTTTGCAGCTTGTTAAAAGTTAAGGATCTTAAAGTTATATTGTACTCTCCAAAAAATGATTGCAGAATAAGTTCTCCTTAGGGGTTTGTTAATGTGACATTGACACATTTTGTTACGCGTGTCACTTTAGCATCATTTTGGGCTTGCTTATTTTTTGTTAAAAATAATAAATATATGCATTTGCCTATAAGCAATTATCAATCTTTGGAGTTTCTCAGATGGCTGGCGGCAATTACTTTTCTCATAATTACTATCAACAGAACAATCAATGGCAAGGCTATGGTGCACCGCAACAAGGCTGGAGCGATCAGTCTCAGTATGAGCCTTCTGCGCAATCTTTTCCGCCGACAGCAGGTCTGCATGTCATGGATATGTCTGGCTCTTCAGCATCTCACTACATGACACAAACGGATACTGCTCCAGCACCTTACCATGGCGCTTATGGTGGTTATAACTCATACAATGTGCCACAACCAGAGTATGCACCTGCGCAGCCTGTTGCTCCGCGATATGATCAGCCTCAGGCATTAGCGCCTATTAATACCAATACAGGGTCTTTTGCATCCTCCTATAGCCCTTCGTCTTCAACTTCTGGTGCAATGCAGCTGTTTAGCCCTCAACAAGGTAATCAAGAATTAAGTCAAAATCAGAAATTTAATGAAGCCCTTTATCGTGTTTTTGAGCATGATCCAAATATTAATGAGCCAGAAACCCTTCAAGCTGTCCAGGCAGCTAACAAGTTAATACCAGGTATGCATGAGCTTAACGGATTCCTATCTCAAAATGGGTTGCGTTGGAACGAGGGGCAAAAATTTAAATTTGCGATTCACGCTATTATGTTTAAGCCACATTTTGTCTGTGAAAACTCAGAGCAAACAGCGAAGAAAATGAAAAAGCCGTGCCCTAATATGCTGTGTCGCACATTGGATGGTGGCTCAATCGACTCCCCTAATGATGAAGCCTTGCAACAAATTGTTTTCATTGGCAAAGCATTCGGCTTTTTCAATAATGAAGGTGCGGCTTTTAATACTGTTGCGCCTGGTGTAACGGATAATATTGTTGATCCTCTCATGAGCTCAGTCCCAGGAGAAGCTGCTGTTATTCCTAGCCGTTTAGCCATGAAGAAAGGGGATAAACCTGATGGTTATGGCCTTGCATTAGGCGTTAACCAGGCTGGCTCACATCATTATGCTAGGCAATATAATATGGCCAATCAATTTAAGCGCCCTGTGCATTTATTTGTCTTTACTGATGGTGTTTCACGTAAGAGCCGAGATAATTTTAGCGATGAGATTGGTTTGTTCCTATCGCAAAATGACAAGAACCGAGTGACGCTCTGCCCAAATCAAGATGATAACCTGAATATCTTGAAATTCAGCAGTAGTGGTGGCAGCCAAATTAATTTCTTAAATTCAATGGTAAGTCAATTTGATGGTAAGCTCGATTCCGTTGATGACTTTAGGTCTGAAAGTGAAAAAGCACCACAGCACATGCAAAACGCAAGTGATTACTTCTATCGCTTGGCGATGGGTGTACATGACCCAGCGGTGATTCGAGATGCTCAGCTTTTTGGTGCTAATCAGTTAAACACGAAAACACAGGCGATGATAAAACTAGGTAAAGAAGCAGTGCCAATTATTGCCAAAATTGGTATTAAAGTAGCTCTTACGATATAAGTGTTTAGAAGGGCCGATATTCTATTATTGAGGTCCTGAATCAAAGTGCCTCTATTGGCAATTATTAATTTTGATATATGATAAAAACCGTCCATTTTGAAACATTTGGACGGTTTTTTTATATGTAAGGATATTCGATGCCAACTCCGTCTCAGTCATCATCTAAGAATAGGCCACTACGCGTAATGGCTTTTCCAGCTTTTAGTCGTAAAAGTAACCCTTATAATGCCTTGCTTTATAATGCTGTGCAGAAAGAGGGGGTTGATGTTGTCGAGTTTAGTTTTAAAAATGCTTTTTTATCCAAGGCGGATATTGTGCATGTGCACTGGCCAGAGTTTTTTTTAAACAGCCACTATCGAATAAAAGCGCTTCTTTTTTCAATAATGCTGCTTTTGTCTTTAGGGGTTCAAAAACTTAAAGGTGCAAAACTGGTATGGACTCTCCATAACTTAAAGCCTCATGTTATTCGGTATCCGGTATTAAGTGGTCTCTTTTGGTGGATCTACAAGCGAATGGTTGATGGGGTGCTTTCACTTTCACAGGCAAATTTAAAAATAGCTCAAGATGCTATACCTGAGATAAAACACCTTCCTGCTGGGGTTTCTTATCATGGCCTTTTTGAATGTGAAACTCGCACTATAGATCAAGTAGATGCGAGGCAACGACTAGGATTGCCAGTTGATGGTCAAATAGTGCTTTGTTTAGGTCAAATTAAAGCCTACAAAGGTTATGAACACCTCGTTAAGCTTGCGCAAGATGCGAAGAGCTTAAATATGCCGCTTCATATTGTGATTGCTGGTAAATCAGATGAGCCCGATTATATCGAAGAATTAAAGCAACAAACTCTCGGTCTTAATTTTGATATACACCTTGGCTTTGTCAGTGATGAGGATTTGCCCTATTACTATAAAGCAGCAGATATTTCTGTTATTCCATTCAACGCTATTTTTAATTCCGGTAGTGCATTAATGAGTGTTAGCCAAGAAACCCCTGTGCTTATTCCACATACTGATAATTTTGAAGAATATGCTGGAATTTTAAGAGGCGGGTTAGTGACTTACACTGATTTAACCCCAGAACTTGTCTGCCAAACCATAGAAAACAGTCAGTTTAAATTATCGAACATTAGCCCAGACGTGCAGTGGCTTGTGGTTGCACAAGAAACTGTAAAACTCTATAGGGGGCTTTTAAAGTGATGCTGCTCTAATGTGCAACCTACGCTATCTATTGATTGGCGGGATAAATGCCGACTCATTAGAGTTAAATGTAGGTACTACAGGTGGAGAGGGAACAAACTTACGAGGATTAACTTTTCCGGAAGACGGGCTATTTATGGTGCCATATGTTGTTGCAATTATTTTATTTTTTTCATTGTATTCTGCTATTCTGATGTGAGTTGCAAGGGATTTTTCAACAGGTTTATTTTTATCATTTAAAAAAGTTGCGATTGAGTACTTACCACCCATTGGTGTAGGGCCATCTACTCTCTGCGTTGTTAGCGCTCTTGTAAATTTCATTATTTGTTCCTTCCTAATACTGCAGTATTCTGTATAGTTTACCCAAATAAGGTGTAGTTAGGGTAGTGCCTATTATGCTTTTTTATCGAATAGAGTGCCCAATGATTAACTATGGGCAAAGGAGATACCATCCCCTCTCTTATTGACAATATTATCAATAGCTTGATAACGATTTGGATTCTGTTGCATAAAGTTTTGCTTTTGAATTGGGTCGCTTTCAAAATAACAACGCATACTTTCTGCAAAATCTTCAGCGATGGCGACTCGTCCATAGTTTGATATATGTGTCTGAGTTCCACCATCGTGTTGAATTGCTTTTGCATATTCACTGTTTGGAGTAGGGTCCGTAGATCCGTAGATAGTACTTGCAACTACATGGCCCAATTCGTGATTTAAAGTATTAATGCTTCTATCAAAACCATTTTGCAGTATAGAGTTATCAAAGTTATAGAAGGTAACTTGTCCATTACCTCCAGTCGCCTGGGATACAAAGTTCTGAATTCCGTAAGTTTGCTCCCAGTGGCTATCAAACTTGTTCAGCTGATTAGATAAATTTACTTTAACGCCTGGAATTAAGCTTGTCAGTTTCATTACGCCGGGGTTCTGCATTGCTTGATTGATAAATCCTTCTGCATTTTGGG
This sequence comes from Gammaproteobacteria bacterium UBA6940, assembly GCA_002450655.1. Lineage (GTDB taxonomy): Bacteria > Pseudomonadota > Gammaproteobacteria > Pseudomonadales > UBA6940 > UBA6940. The sequence goes on from DJZY01000024.1 coordinate 19,274, forward strand.
CGCCATGCGTTGCAGCAATATTAAAATTGATACCAGTTTTATTAGGTTCATGGCTTTGGCCAAACTTGAGTTGATAGAAGTACTCTTGTTGCTGAGTTGTATCAAGTTGGCTTAATGTTGGTTGTGTATTACGTATACGCGAATTTGCAGCAACTAGTTTTGTTTGTTCTTTACTTGTTTTAAAACGAGGTGTTATTGCCCCAATAGAGCTTCGCATATTTTTAAACAATTTAAGAGGGTTTCTGCTTAAGCCTGTGCTTGTATGAACTTTACCCACATCAACAGAAATCATTTTATTTGTATTCGACTCATTATGATTTACATTAACCTTGACAAGCGCATTAGGCGCTAGTTTGCTTAAGTCGACGTTTGTTGAAATATGTTGGGGCATGGTTGCGCTTGCAAACTCAAGTCTTAAACCACTTAAGCCTTGAAGTTTAAGCTGATTGACGTTCAATAAGTAACTTTTTGTGGCACCCTGAGCATCTTTAGATGCAGAAATGCCGTTTGCGACATGATCAAATGTTTCAAGGTTGGGCGTTTTTCTACTAAATAATTCTTTAGTGCCAGTTCTTAACTGAAAAGATGTATGCTGTAAAGGTGTTTGAATATTGTGTTGGAAGTTGTTGTGCGTCGTTAAACGTGGTTGATTATTCTGATTTTGTGCAGTATTGAGAGAAGACAGGCTTATATTATCATTGGGCGTTCTTAGCTCTTGATGGCTCTGATTATGGTTTAATCGTGCTTGAATACTTTGGTTACTATCGCCAGTATTATTTAATTTGCTTGCTGAATTATCTTCAGCATGAACTATGCCGCCGTCAATTACAATATTTGATGAATGATGAACAATACCGCCATCTACAAAGTATGTCGGTTTTTGTGTTCTATACATGTTTATGTTTGGCTGTAAGCTCATAGTTTTACACGGCCTTAAACTTATTTTATTGTCAATATAATATTATTAATTGTTTATTAGTGTCAGTTAGGAATTTTAAAACGAATTTGTTTAAAATTAGTAGTTTTAAGTAGTTAAATTCAATGCACTGAAATTTTTGCGCATCATATCCGATAATCCAAACTTTAAGATTAACTCTATAAATTGTTATATTGGTATGGTATCAGTCTACAGGTTCCTACAATCATATTTTATGTGCATGTTTTGTATGTTTTTTGTACACGCTCAGTGAAAGTCAGTATATGTATAACTTAATCAGGTATTTAGGCATACTTGAATCCAGGGTCTAATGCGCTTTCGAGAGATAACTCCGAATCTGAACACAGTTGAAACGGTCTGCCGTGATTGTTCGATGACGACTCAATTATATCTTCTTCTCTGGAACTTCTGCTTGTTAAATGACTGTCAGCAATACTAGATGCGCTTTCAAAAGCTTCAGGTTTATTATTGAGTATGTCTTCTATATATTTTTGGTGGTAGCCTCTCAACTGTTGATGACAAGAGTTTAATACATCAATATTGATTTTGTCTTTATCGCGATAGGTCATGTATGGTGACTCTTCTACGATAGTCGATATTGTTGTGCCTTCTTTATTGTAGGCAGGCATAGTTGCAATTGATGACTTTAAGATATTGTTATCAATAATATTTGTCATCGTTTTTAGTTCGGAATTATAGGTGTTTATTGCCCCAGCTATAGTCGCAGCACTTAAAGCGGCACCAACGAGTACACCAATGGCTACACCTGGTGCTGCTCCATAGCCAGCACCCATAATTGCACCTGCCGCAGCACCAGCAAGTCCACCAGTGAGCAAATACATACTGGAGGCTGTAACTGCCTTTCTTATTTGTGCCACTTTAATGTCTTTTTTGAGTGTTTCAAGTATGGCGCTTTTGACGATATTGTTTTTCATTTCATGGTCAGGTTGTGTACCTGGAGGCAGGTTAGCAAATTTTTCATTAATTTTTAGATTGATTTTATAAACAAGCTCTTCGCGAGTTGTTTTGCTACCAGGCATCAACTGCCCCCACTTTTTATAAGCAATGTCATCTTTGGCCATGTAGCCTTCTTTGCCATTTGTTTTAATTCGACCTTTAAAATCACGCTCAGGTTTGATAACACGATCATTTTTAAGGGCTATTTGCAGTGGTGCAATGTCTCCTTCACCTTCGTAGCCAATAATTTCGATATCATCTAAAAAAGCATTTGCGCCTTTGCATTGCGGGCTGAGTGTTTTGGAGCAGGATGTCAAAGAGTTCCATAGGCCAAAAATACCAGATCCAACACCACCGGCGAGAGAGCCAGAAGCTGCACCACCTATAGCAATAAAGGGTGCAGCAATGGTGGTTCCTACATGAGCAAAAGCATTGCCAATGGCGCCCCAGCCTAGCGCTGAAGCTGTTCCAACAGCACCGAGGCCACCTAATGCTGTACCGCCCAACGCTGTAATACCAGATACTTTTGCCACTTTTTTCCATGGGAACTGTGGTGGAAGTACGCTGGCAGATTGCGCCATGACTTCACCTTGAAGGTCATGCTTAGCATTGAGAGAAACTGGGGATACCATGTGGTCTACTCCTATTATTTTTGTTCTATGGTTTTAATGTGAGGCTATTAAACGCTTTTGATATTACTTTTTTATGTCAATCTTATTTTAATCTCTCATTTTTCAAAGCAAACGTTACTTAACGCTACAAAACTTTTTCTTATAGGTTTATTTGTGTCAGGGTATTTTTTTTAATATATTGATTTACTGTAATGATTTTTTTGAGTCCGTTATAAGGCATTTTTTTCTATGTGGTTTTTAATTGTTCTTTTTATTCTTGCTTATGTCTCAATCGCTTTAAAGTTTCCAAAACTTGTTCTTTGGTTTCTAGGAGCGGTGGCCATTATGATATTGGTGGTTCAGTATTTAGGCTATAAAGAGTCGCAGGATAAATCTCAAATTCTGGCCCGTTTAAAAGTCGCTCAGTCATGCCCAGCACTAGCAATGACTATCTCAAATAATTCCAGCTACGATATTACAGATGTTGAGATGATTCCAATTGCCAAACAAGAAGGGTTTAGTCGTAACCTCATTAAAGGGTATGCCACTTATCATTCTGATCGCATCATTCCTGCCGGCATGAGTGAAACTGTTTGTGTTGATTTCCCTAAACTGAAAGAGTCAGTTGATATCAATTCACTCGTTTGGCGTTATGAAGAGGTGGAAATTAACTTTAAGGACAGCCGTACTTATTTTTTGGAAGGTGAGCGTCGCTTTTAAGAGCATTGCCTATGAGCTAAGATGTGTTAGCATCCACAGATAGTCGAACAAAACATGGAGGTTTTATGGCATCGAATCATTATGATGTGATTATCGTAGGTGGAGGTACTGCTGGTTGTGTCTTAGCCAATGCACTTTCAGAAGACACTAAGCGAAAAGTGCTTGTACTTGAAGCAGGTGGTATGGATTCTAAACTGGACTTTCGAATTCATATGCCTGCTGCTTTAAGCATGCCAATAGGAAGCCGTACACTTGATTGGCGCTATGAGTCTGAGCCAGAGCCATATTTAAAAGGGCGACGGTTGTATCAAGCACGTGGCAAGGTTCTAGGTGGTTCGAGCAGTATCAATGGCATGATATTCCAGCGTGGTAACCCTCAGGACTTTAATGGCTGGGCTCAAGAGCAAGACATGGGGCATTGGAGCTATCAACATGTTTTGCCATATTACAAGCGTTTAGAGTCAATCTTATCGCCTCTTGATCATTCTCAGGAGCTTTCCCAACGCACACCTGAATTTCGAGGCCGTAAGGGCAAATTGAAAATGGAAGTTGGTCCATGCGCTTCACCCTTATTTGATGCTTTCTTCAAAGCCACCCAGCAAACCGGTTATGAAACATCTGTTGATGTAAATGGCTATCGACAAGAAGGTTTTTCGCCTTTTGATCGTACGCTTTCGCAAGGTCGTCGCATGAGCGCTGCTCGTGCTTATTTGCATCCTGTTATGCATCGTCCAAATTTAACTGTTCTCTGCGGGCAGCTTATTGAAGAAATTTTATTGGATGGCAAAAAAGCCTATGGGGTTAAAGCGACTCATAAAGGTAAAACCACTGAGTATTTGGCCGAAAAAGTAATCTGCTGTGCTGGTGCTATTAATACACCTCAACTCTTGCAGGTGTCAGGTATTGGCGATCCAAAAGTATTAGAAGCCGCTGGTGTTGAAGTCAAGCATGCCTTATCTGGCGTGGGGGCGAATCTTCAAGATCACCTTGAAGTGTATATGCAGTATGCTTGCAGCCAGCCTGTTACTATGCAGCCTGCGCTTAAATGGTGGCGCAAACCTAAAATTTGGTACGACTGGCTTGTGAACAGAAGTGGCCCTGGCGCTTCTAATCATTTTGAGGCTGGTGGTTTCTTTCGATCGAGTCCGCAGCGTGATTACCCTAATGTGATGATTCACTTTTTGCCTTTGGCTATTCGATATGATGGTAGCCTGCCTAAAGCCGATCATGGTTATCAGATACACATAGGGCCTATGCGTCCAGCATCGAAAGGGCATGTGCACATTCGCTCTCAAAATGTGAAAGACGCGCCTAAGATAGTGTTTAACTATTTAAGCAGCGAGGCAGATCGCAAAGAGTGGATTGAAACTATTCGTGCAGGGCGTGAGATTATGTCACAAACGGCGCTTGCACCATATCATAAAGGCGAGATAAACCCAGGCACACAAGTGCAATCAGATCAAGAGATTCTCGATTGGGTTGCTCGTGATGCTGAAACTGCACTACATCCTTGTGGTACTTGTAAAATGGGTATGGGGCAGGATGCTGTTGTTAATCCATATGACTTTAGTGTTCATGGCTTGCAAGGTTTGCATGTTGTCGATGCTTCCATCTTCCCTAATATCACCACAGGTAATCTTTCTGCACCTGTGTATATGGTTGCCGAAAGAGCAGCTGATGCATTGCTCGGAAAAGCATTTTTGAAGCCTGCTGATATTGAATACTATGGTCAGCCAGAAAAAGAGCGCCGCACTATTAATGCTTAACAGGTGTAATGCTTCATATATATTTATGGTCAGCTGCTTATTGATTAGAAAGTAAGCAGTTGTACTTTTTAGTGGTATTTTGAATAAGTAAGTTACACAACTGGTCAAGTTGGTGGCTTTTTGGATATAGTGCTGGCTTTATGAATCATTTATGAATCTTTAAGGATTACAAGCATGCCATCATTTAATACTGCTTCTCAGCTTTCAGCCAATGTCCTCGATACAGTTGCACCTTTATTGGTAACTGCGACAGATAAATCAAGCTTAAATGATGTGAAGAAGATTCTAACGGCAGAATATCCAAAAGTTGGTGATTTCTTTAGCATGCGTCATGTTAAAACAATGCTTGAAGGTTCAGATTTAAAGTCTCTTAGCACTGAATTGAGTGCACTAAGCCTTGCAAAACCTAAGCTAAAAATCTCTGGTGTTGATGCCAATGATATTTCAACAGTATTAGGTGGTAGCCGCGATCATATTGCGCAAAGTGCTGATTCCTTTTCTGCATACTTTAATCCTAAGCCAGGCTCTTCTGAGGCTAAGGCAATGAAAGAGCTTGAGAATGCAGGTCTTTCTAAGGCTGATCTTGTGGCGTTACTGAGCTACTCAGGCCCACACCTCGAAAAAAACATTGATGCCCTTATTGACTTTGCGACACCTGCGCCAGATAAAACAAGCAAGAAAAACCCATCTCAAATTTCATCAATGACAGTTTTAAATAAAGCTGGCATTTCTAAGGAAGTGCTTACTCAGCTGCTTGCCAAAGATAAGAGCCCACTGCATGAAAAGCTTGCGGCTTTAAAAGTATTTGTTTCAAACCAATGGGCGGAAAATAATAAGGGTAATGGCAGTTTTGTTAAGTCTCCTCTGAAGCGTTTTGAAGAGAAAGGTGTAAAAGCAGAGGCGATTCTTAATGTCGTTGTGAATGCCAAGATGCCGATGCCAGAGGCATTGACGCTCGTTAATAGGCTCGCAGCGCCACTTAAACCTCATGATTTACCGGCGAATGCCGGCCCTGAATTTGCTGCATTAGACCACTTTGCAGCAAGCAAATTTCAAGCAAATGATTTGATGAAAGTATTGGGTCGTCCAAATGAGAATTTAAAAATAACCTTACAAGCATTGCAAGCCTTTACTCAGCCACGTGTGGTTGTTGGTTCAGATGGCTTTTCAGAAGATAAAGCGTCGTACATGAAAGAATTAGTGCTTAAGGGCATGAGTTCAGAAGAAATCGTAACTGCGTTACGAAAATCGCCTCAAAAAGTTGAAGACAATCTTAATCTTCTTATTGATGCACTTGAGTCTAAATCATCAAATGCGCCTGCATTAATTCCAACTTTCTTAACTGCAGGTTTTAAACCTTCGCTTGTGAGCAAAATGGTGACTCATGATGATCAAATCAAGCGTAATCTTGCATCCATGAAAGAAATGATGATTAAGCAATATAACCCTGATGCTGGATCAAAAACAAAAGATGGTTTTTATGAGCCTGAATTTATTACACCAATTGAGGGATTAAAATCTAAAAAAGCTGATTTTGCAAAGATAGACATGAATTTAAATCCAACCCGTGGTGGTTTACGTGTGCAATTAAATGCATTGCTTGCAAGCCATGGTCTTAAAATTCAGATTCCTGAATAATCTTTAACTGCGACACAGGCGTTTATGCCTGTGTACTTGGCGTTGCTCTGGTTACGACTATGGTAGGGTCTGGCATGTTTGGATCAAACACTGCTTTAAGTTTTATTTCAGGGAATGACGAGTGTTCAAGTTCATTAAGTTGCTTGTTAATGAGTTTTTGAATCATGCCTGTGCCAATCATCATTGTATGTGGTGATGAGAGCTTTTTGCAGATATCAAGCGCTGTTGTTTTAGACGAAGAAACAGCAAGTGCTAGGCTAGGGAGATCAATCAGCATCTTACCTTCTGGTTTGAGGCGATCAACCCAGTGTCCAATGATCTTGGCTCGCTGAACTCGTCCCATATTTTTAAATGGGTAGATGAGTGTGTTTGTACAGATGAGCACATCTATGCTGTTTTTGTGAAGCTGGTCTGGTTTGGCAGCATCCATCTGTCGAACTAATGTAGGCACTTCATTTTCAATTGCATTTGTTCGTGCAAGCTTAAGGTTATATGCATCGTTATCAATCAAGGTCAGGCATGTATTTTCATGGCCTTGCATTGCTAAGCTAACTTCATCTGTTTGAGGGCTGTGTGGCATTTTACTTTGGTAGCCAACCCCTACAATCATTGCATGAAATGGAACTTCAGGGCTTTGTCTGTCAGTTAAGGCTGAGACAACGGTGTCTTTTATGCCGGGGTGCCTAAAAACTCGAGTTGTATCTTGCAAACTCGAATCAAGCTTTTTCTCACCATTCATTCGCATATCATTTGATTGATAGTCCTGCGACTGATTTGAAGCTGAGATTTTGCTTTGTGATATACGGCTCAAACTACTTGGCTGAATTTCAGCATCACTTTGAGCTGTCTTGGTCGAAAGAGTCTGCTGATTAATATTCAATACCATTTTGTTATAATGCCTCTTCTATCATTGGCGTGTTTATCTAGCTTAGCCCTTTGGCATAGGCTGGTTTGCAATAACCTGTACCAGAGTGTCATCCAACTGTGTTTTTCCGTGAGTGTGTGATAATCCTAGGTTATTCATCATACTTATGTGTTTTTTTAGAATACTCTTGTCGTGTTTCTGTAATTTGACAAGCTAAAAAGAACATAAAAGCTTACTCACTCTCATAGAAAGAGTTAGGTCCTATTAAAGAAGAGGAAGGATCATTGAATCAGCAGACTGCAATCTTAAAAGTAAAAGTTGTGCCAGGTGCTTCAAATACAAAAATAATGGGATGGTTGGGGGATGCGCTCAAGATTCGTGTCGCAGCGCCGCCAGAAAAGGGTAAAGCCAACCAGGTTGTTATTAAGCACATTGCAAAAGTACTAGCCATAGGCCAAGATCAAATTGAATTGAGTTCGGGGCAAACATCACCTCACAAGACCTTTGTACTTCATGGCATTACCCAGCAAGGTTTAGATCAACTTCTTGCAAAAATAAAATAGTTTAGAGCGTGTTTTAAAAAAACGTTGACGCTTTGTTGATGCTATTGCTTTAAAATGAGCTTAAATTATATTTTATCCACTTTTTTTATGCGGCGGTGACATGAAAAAGCAGCTTATACTAGGGCTCACAGCCTTATCTCTTCTATCGAGTCAATTTGCTATTGCGTCTGAAACACAGTCATCTCTATCACAAGAAGTACAAGCCTTTGATGCGCGACTATCCCAGTATTCCTATCCATTTCCAGTTGAGTTTTATGAGTTTAAATCTCAAGGCCAAGTATTAGAAATGGCTTATATGTATTTACCTGCTGCAGAGGGAAAGCCAACAGTTACACTGCTGCACGGCAAAAATTTTACTGCAGCATATTGGAAGGATGTGGCGCAATGGCTACATGAGCAAGGCTATGGCGTTTTTATGCCTGATCAGATTGGTTTTGGTAAATCAAGCAAGCCCACTGATTATCAGTATTCGTTCGCAGGGTTAGCAAACAACACGCAAGCTGTCATGAAGTCTTTAGGCATTAAAAAGACAATACTTGTTGGCCATTCCATGGGCGGCATGCTTGCGTCTCGTTTTAGCTTGATGTCCCCAGATTTTGTTGCTCAGCTTGTTTTAGTCAACCCAATAGGGTTAGAAAACTATTTGCAGTATGTTGAATACAAGGACCCATCTTTTTTTGAGGCAAGTGAGCTGAAAAAAACAGCGAAGGGTATTGATGTGTATCAACAAAAAAACTATTACGATGGTGCATGGAACGAAATTTATGATGCTTTAACCCTTCCTTTAAAAGGCTGGCTTAAGGGCCCTGATTGGCCTCAAATTGCCAAAGTAAATGCCTTAACTTATGACATGATATTTACTCAACCTGTTATTAGTGAGTTTAAAGACTTAGACGTGCCCGTGAGCCTCATTCTAGGAACCCGCGATAGGACAGGGCCTGGACGTGGCTGGAAAAAGCAGGGTGTTCATTATGAACTTGGTCGATATGACCAGCTTGGTGAGTATGTTAAACAGCAGAATCCTCATATTAATGTGTATGAAATTGATGGAATAGGCCACTTGCCGCAAATAGAAGCACCAAAAGAATTTAGAGCTATTTTTCAGCAAGTTCTTAAGTCTCAATGACTCAAAAAATACTCATAATGGTATGATGCATATTTTCTTTATATAGGTTGAAGTAAGGTATGTATCATATTGCGCTGCATTTTATTGTGCCATTGTTTTTCGTATTGCTGTTTTATAAAAAAGAACTTTTCAAAAAACAGCTCAAAGTGTATTGCATATTAATGGCAACCATGATTGTGGATATAGATCACTTGTTAGCAGATCCTATTTATGATCCTAATAGATGCAGTATTGGCTTTCATCCACTTCATGCTTTATGGCTTATGCCCGTCTATATATGCATGGCTTTCTACCCAAAAACTCGTTTAATCGGTATTGGGCTTATTTTTCATATGATGCTTGATTCTATGGACTGTTACCATAGCTTAAAAATTTGGTATCAATAGGGGTGGTAATATAAACGCTACTCTTTTATTCTATTTTTATTGAAAGGATGTTAATGAAATAGAATATTCTATATTCTAGAGAGAGTCTCTTTTGAATAAATCTTGAAATAGCTGATGCACTGTCTTGATGGAGCAAGCTAATGCTAGTTGATATGGATATCAAAAATCAGGAACTGATTTCACAAGGCGAATATTTTACAGTGCATCGTGCGGAAATACCGCAGCTTGGTGGCTGGGTAATTCTTAAAAAACCCTGTATTAGTGATTGGGTTGCTAATCTGTCTCGCCTAAAGCATGAATTTAAAATAAGACGTACTTTAAATCTTGAAGGCGTTCCCCGAGTGCTTCAGCTTTATGAGACGCCTGAAGAGCATGTATTGATTTCAGAAGATAGCGCTGCTCAAAGCTTAATGTCGCTCATTGACATGGGCACATTTAGCAATATGAGCTATTTTCTCAGTGTGGCAATTCAATTGGTCACAGTGTTAGAGAGTATCCATCGTCAAAAAATTATTCACAATAATATTAACCCTCAAAATATACTTGTTCAAAATGACCAAGTCTTTTTTGTTGGCTTTAGTCTCGCACAGCATGCAGACCATTTGAGTGATAATACATCAATTATATTAGATCAAAATCTCTCGTATCTGTCACCAGAGCAAACGGGGCGCATCAATCGAAAACTCGATTATCGTAGTGATTTTTACTCCCTTGGTATTTGTTTGTATCAAATGTTAACTGGGCATGTTCCTTTTGAAGCTAAAGACCCAATTGAGTTAATACATCAGCATCTTGCAAAGCTACCAAGTTTTTCTGATGCAGGCGTTCATGCTTCACCTGTTGTCTGTAATATTGTACTTAAACTTTTAGATAAAAACCCTGAAAAAAGATACCAATCTTGTTTTGGCATTCTTGATGATTTAAAAAAATGCTTTCAATCCATTGCCGATGTTGGTTATGTAAGGCACTTCAATATTGGCCTGTCTGATCAGTTGGGATTAATCAAACGTGTTGTACACATGTATGGACGACAAGATTCACTAGTCGCCTTAGATCAAGTCTTTCAAGACGTTGAGCACGGACGCAATGGGCTTGCGCTTATATCTGGGCTTGCTGGCATTGGCAAAACTTCACTTTTAAAAGAGTTTTATCGGCAAAACTGCCATAAAATAGGTATCTATGCAGTAGGTGCCTGTGAGAAGGCACAAAGAAAGACACCTTTTTCCTGTCTACTGCAGGTGCTCGACAAAATTATAAGTCAACTCTTAGCGTTGCCAGAAGATCAACTTCAAAGCTGGAAAAATTCAGTAACAGCTGAGCTGGGAATATTCGCAAATGGTATTGTTCATCTATTCCCCTCGTTAATACGTGTGCTTGATATAGAGCCTATACCTTTTGTGAATTATACAACTGAATCAGATGCTGTATTTGTTAATGGCCTTCTGAGTTTTATAAGTTGTTTATCAATAGACGAGAACCCTTGTGTTTTAGCATTTGATGATATGCAGTGGATTGATACTGCTTCCGCTCGTTTTATAAAACTACTCTTGCAAAGAAATGATATTAAAAAAGTAATGGTCATCTGCTTATGCCGAGAGGTCGATAATAACTACCGTAATAGTACTATGCTTGAGCTTGCATCAGAGTTTAGGCAAGCACTTGCTTTTGTTTCTATTGTATTAGAAGGGCTTGATAGAAGTGAAACTCGGCTTATTTTACATGAAATGCTAGGTATTGATTCGAATTACCTGTCATCCTTAGCTGATCTTGTATTAAAGAAAACAGCCGGAAATCCATTTTTTATACAGTATTTTGTTGGTCTTTTATATGAAAATGGGGCGCTATCTTTAAACGAAGAGAAAAATAATTGGGTTTGGGATGCTGCTGCTATTTTGGCAATGGAAATGGTAGGCAATATAGATGTAATCATGCAGACAAGGCTGAAATTATTGCAACCTCAATTAAGATCCATCTTAAATCTATTGGTGTGTTATGGTTCATCTTTTCGTCTGGATGATATTGTAAAAATTAACGGTCAAGACGAGGTAAGTGTTCATCGGGACATTATTGCGCTTGTGAATATTGGCCTTGTTGATATTATTGCAGAGATAGACGGGCAGTATACCTATAAGATTTTCCATGAAAAAGCACAGCAGGATATCTATGATAATATTGATTTTGATCAGCGATGCTTAATACATGTTTCAATTGCTCGAGCGTTTCTAAAAGATAGCCTTGATTGGACAGTTCCAGACACGGTTTTTTTTATTGCAAATCATTTTAATTCTGGTTTGCCAATGCTTGAAGATCTGACTGAGAAATATGTTGTTGCCCGTTTGAATGTAGTGGCTGGCGATTATTCAAAAAAAGCGGGTAGCTACGATCTTTCTTTAAATTTTTACAAAAGAGCCATTGGCTTAGTTGGGGAAGATCATTGGGCGACTCATGCAAAGTTTATGAAATCGCTGTATGTTCAGAGTATTGAAACGGCTTACTATTGTCATAATGTTGATTTTGCTGCCAGCATTGAAAAAAAATATGATCTGATGGTCTCTCATTTTTTTGAGCAGTTACCTATTGTTGAGTTGAAGCTGAACTATTTTCTTGTAACAGGCAAGTTTAATGAGTCAATACTACTCGGTAGAGATACACTAAAAAAATTGGGTCTTAACTTTGAAAGGTCTATTCCATTACAGCAATTAAAAAATGATTATCTTGAGTTAAAGCTTGTGCTAGAGAGTGAAATAACCAATAAAGGTATTTCGAATAAAAATAGTACTCTCACAGAGTTGGAACAAAAAATTGTAAGAGTGTTAGCTTCCCAAATAGAACCAGCCCTTGTTTTAAATCAATCATACTTTTGTCAAGTTGTTTTAAGTGCTACTCAAATGGTTCTTGATGTAGATCATCCGTTGACAGGCTATATTCTTGCGTATTATGCATTAATGCAGGCCTATGTATTTAATGATTGCGAGAGTGTGAGAGCAACAAGCGAATATGCACTTAAGATACAAACGCTCCATGATGAGCCTCAATATTTACCGCGTGCCCTGAATGTTGTTAATGCGCATTTGCGTCATTTCTGGCAACCAATATCAAAGTCTTTACCAGGTTTTGAGCGGTCAATATCCTTAGCTGTTAAATCAGGAAATGTATATTTCGCCGGTCAAGGTATTACTTTTTCACTTTTTGCTCATTTTTTTGCAGGTCAGCACCTTGCAAGCATCAGTGAGTTTATGGCTCACCATTTACCACGGCTATCACTTTATAAACTTACAGCCAGTCGTGATGCTGTTTTTCCTTGGTGTCAGATTATAACGAATCTTCAAAATACAAATGAGGTATATCTTAATTCAGCTCATCTTAAACATTTAAAAGGTCGTTATTTTAATGATCGTCTTATGTTTCGGGTCGAGTCTAGTGAAAATGAATTTATGATATTTTCTGCCTATACCGCCAAAGCATGGTACGCTTTTTGTTTGCGAGACATTGATAGTGCTTTGAGTGCGATCTGTAAGGCAGAAAAATATTGCTATTCAATGCATGGGATGGTGCATTTTCATATTTTTTATGCTCTTGCTGGGCAGATTTATGCTGCTGCCGCTCGGCGGTATGACCATGAGAGCGATTACTATATTTCTAAAGCTCAAATTTATCTAGATCTTCTTGAAAATTTAGCAACACAATGTCCTGATAATTATTTACATAAACTCTATATCTTAAAAGCAGAGATCGCTTATTTTAATGAGGAGCATTTGGCAGCACTGAAATATTTTGAAAAAAGTATACGTCAGGCTCTAAATGGTGACTTTATTCATGATGCTGCACTGGCTGCAGAGCAAGCTGCTCTTTATTGTATGGATAACAATATTAGTGTCGCTGCAAGAGGTTTCTTGATGACAGCGTTAGAGCAGTATAAACGCTGGGGTGCTAGTGTGAAGGTATTTACTCTTTCTCGGGATTATTCTCAAATACTTTTACCTTTTGAGTATTCTGTTTTTACACCAAACTTATCAAAAACACTTGAAAGTAAAACAACCCCTTTTATACGACAAAATGCAATGGAAACGAATGTCTCAAATGATGACCCTATCGATTATTTATCGGCAATTCGTGTTTCACACCTTATTTCACAAGAGCTTGACCCACAACGCTTACTTGCAACAATTATTGAACTGATTTCGATTAATGCAGGTGCGGACAGGGGGGTACTATTTCAAGTGCATGGCGATGAACTAAAAGCAGCAGCTTCATTTCCAAAGTTTGATCATTACAAATTGAACTCATCATTTGATACTTTAGCATGTATGAGCATTGTCAACTACGTAAAACGACTTAGAAAGCCAGTGATTGTTGATGATGCTGTGAGTGATGTGCAATATTTTGGTGATACTTATGTTAAGCATCACAAAGTTCGTTCCGTGCTCTGCGCACCATTTGTATATCAGTCTCGTCTGTTAGGTGTAATTTATCTTGAAAATAACCAATCAAGCCATGTGTTTAACTCTGAACGCTTGGCTTTTCTACAGCTTGTCGCAAAACAGTCTGCAATTTCTTTTGAGAATGCGAAATACTATGATGCAGTTCTAAGTGCTGAAGAAGCAATGCAAGAGCAAAAGTCCCTTTTAGAATCTATTTTAAACTCTATTTCTGAAGGTGTGGTTGTGATCGATGAGAAGAAAAAAGTGATCCACTACAATCATATGGCTCAATCACTGCTTGGTATTGACTCGTCAGATTTGCAAATTAACGAATGGCCTGAACACTACGGGCTTTATAATATGGATAAAAAGACTTATTTTCCAGTGGATGAATTTCCCGCACTCAGGGCCTTAAGTGGTGATACCTTCTCTAACGTTAAAATGCATGTTAGAAATAATCTCAATCAAGGTGGCAGAGATCTTCTTGTTTCTGGTTGTCCCTTAACCTCTATTGATGGCAACTTTCGACGAGGTGGTGTTATTTCCCTTCGTGATATGAGTGAGTTTAATCGAAACTTAGAGCAAATCCAGCATTTAGCAACTCATGATGAATTGACTAATCTACCAAATCGAAATCTATTTTATGATCGTATAGCACAAGCTGTTTTAATGGCCGGACAATATAATAATGTCGGTGCTGTGCTTTTTCTTGATTTAGATAACTTTAAAGAAGTGAATGACTCTCTAGGGCACTCTGTCGGTGATATTTTATTGCAAGAGATTACCAAGCGCCTCGAAAACCACATTAAAGAGTGTGATACCGTGGCTCGGTTAGGTGGCGATGAGTTTGGAATGTTACTCGATAAGCTTGACTCATTTAGCGATGCATCAAAGGTAGCGCAGCGTATTATTGATAATATTGCACAACCAATTATTATTGATGGTCAGCTTATTCAGACTAGTGTGAGTATAGGTGTTACTGTTTTCCCAGTTGATGGTATTAATACAGAACAACTTTTAAAAAATGCTGATCTTGCTATGTATAGTGCAAAGTCTCAAGGGCGTAATACTTTTTGTTTCTTTGCAGATCATATGAATGATAAAGTCCTCCTCAAGAAAAAGTTAGGTCAAGAATTACGTGAAGCACTTGAACTTGATCAATTTGAAATGTATTACCAACCTCAAGTTAACCCAGTAACTCACTCTTTAATTGGTTTTGAATCTTTAATTCGTTGGCCAGCTCATCCTGAAAATAATGCGGAGCAGTTTATTTCAATTGCTGAAGAAATTGGTATTATTCATGTGATAGGGGAATGGATTTTACGCCAAGTCTGTTTACAAATTCAGTTATGGGCTCAAACTGAGTTAAATGTACCTATTGCCGTGAATATTTCAGCTCTCCAGTTTCGTCAATCTTCTTTTATACCCATGGTGCGGTCAATCATACAACAAACGGGTGTGTCGCCAGCATTGCTTGAATTTGAGTTAACAGAAAGTGCTGTTTTTCACTTTAAAGATGGTCTTTCAAAAATGCAGCAATTAAAAGAAATGGGTGTTCATATATCCCTTGATGATTTTGGGACGGGCTACTCATCTTTAAGTCATTTGAAACGCTTGCCAGTGCAAAAAATTAAAATAGATCGAAGTTTTATTCACGATGTTGATATCAATGAAGATAGCTGTAATATTACCCACGCGATTATAACATTGGGACATTGTTTAGAGCTGAGTGTCGTTGCTGAGGGTGTTGAAAACCTTGACCAACTTCAACTCTTAAGAGGTCTGCAGTGCGACATTATTCAAGGTCACTATTTTTCTAAGCCATTAAGCGCAGCGCAGGCTCTTGATTGGTATCATCGTTTTAAAGCTGAGGCTCAAAGGGTTTTATCATAATGATAATATGTTGTCGTATTTGATAGGCCTGTTTATAGCCTAATCAAGTAAATGTGCTTAAAAATAACTGATTTTCCGATTTGGATGCCTTTAGAGCCTTTCCTTTCTTTACATTTTATTGTGACTCTCATGGAACTGTGTACAATCTCGGCAATAACTGAGTTGTGTAACAGCGTTTTAAATAATAACCAAAACATCAAGTGAGAACACTATGACTATTGGGCGATGTATAGGATGTCATCACTCCATGAATATTGACGACCATTCGCAGGTTATTGCTTTGCGTGATG
Source organism: Gammaproteobacteria bacterium UBA6940 (assembly GCA_002450655.1). GTDB lineage: Bacteria > Pseudomonadota > Gammaproteobacteria > Pseudomonadales > UBA6940 > UBA6940. Next base: position 35,447 of record DJZY01000024.1, read on the forward strand.
GTGGACACATGCATCGAGTTTGTGCTGCTCAGGGTGTAAGTGAGATGCAGCCACAGCTGTCTATGCGAAGCAGAGGCATGTCTCAATCAAGTTCTTCCAAAATTACTGTTGGGCAGATGAGCGATCAAATACCTCTTGAAGCTCAGTTGGATATTTGGGTTAAGGCCGTTAAAAGTAAAACTGAGCGCCAGGTCAGGGCTCGCGTTATTAATATCATGAACCTCTCAGGGGCAAAACTTGTTAATAACCATATTAAAATAAATGCAGATCTTGATCTGCAAGATATTGCGCGGCTAACGTCACTCCCTGATAACTTGCATGTAAAAGGCAATCTTATTCTTCGTAATTGTGAAGACTTAAAGTCTCTACCAAAAAATTTGATTGTCGATGGCGACCTTATTTTAAACGGTTGTAAGTCGCTCAAAAAAATACCTCAAAATACCATTGTAAAAGGTGATCTTGATGCAACCAATTCTATTTCTTTAGATGATATTGCATCGGATCTAAGTGTGGGTCGTGATTTATATTTAAGTGGTTGTCGTGCTCTGGGCCATGTACCGGCACTGCCGAATGTACGAGGTGATATTGATCTCACTTATTGTACTAATCTACAGCAATTAGGGCTGGGCTTTGTCTGTAAAGGTAATTTAGATTTAGACGGGTGCCATAGTTTAATAGAATTGCCTGATGGGCTTATTGTCAATGGTCATCTCTACTTAGAGCAGTGCACAGCCTTAGCTTTTTTGCCACAGCAGATGACCTTAGGCGGATATCTCGATATTACAGGCTGTACAAGCATTACAGAGCTCCCTGCGTGGGTTTTACAACTTGGCCCAATGAGATCTTCAGACAATAGTCGAGGTGTAAGCCTTGAACGTAATGTGGTGCTGACTGCAAGTGGTTTACCTGAGTCCTTGATTGAACAACTTGTTGATCATCATGCACCTGGCCTCAACTTTATTGTCGATTTGGATGCATCCCAGGAATTGTTTCAAAATAAAATTCAAACCCGTGTAGGGCATGAAGCTGAAGACCTACTCAAAGCACTACGTACAGTGCCATACGCACCAGTTGTTATAAAGTATGAAGAAGGCCGTGGAATTGACTACGAGGGTCTTAGTCGTCAAGCCTTTGATCAGGCGTACCATCAACTCATTAATTCAAAACATAGTTTGTTTGTGCCGCATAAATCCACAGGCATCTACAGCACAAAAGTGCTGAAGCCAGGGCAAGTGCAAGGCACGTCTTTGATTAGAGATGCTCAAGATTTGGGTATCATTATAGGTCGGTTAGCACGCTTGCATGCTGGTATTGGTTACCAGCACGAAGAAGGCTTTATTGCTAATTTGTTTCAGTCGTATCAATATGTTGTTTCTCAACGGTCCGCAGGTCAAGGCCCTCGTATAGTTACGGCTTTGGAGGCACTTGTTGATACGAAACAAAGAGCCAAATGGCCAGGGGTATTAAAAGAAGTTCAGCCGCACCTTTATTCAGAGGAGACAGCATTTCAATACCTTAAAAACGCACCAGAAGATGAAATGTTCGATTATGCTGTTGATGCTGCAATTAGCCTAGGTGTGGCCCTTGGTATGAAGCAAGCTGGTATGCGGCCAATTCATGAAGAAGGGCAGTTTCAGGATCGAGTTTGCGGCCCACGAGATTTGAAAGCACTGCTTAAAAATAGATTGGGTGTTACTGCTGAAGAGGGCGTTGATCCATCTCTTGTGAGTACATTAAATGAATGGATGCAACGTGCTTTAACAAACGCAACGCCACCGCAATTAAAAAATATTATGCAGGAAATGAATGGTAGTCGCTATGTCACGACAAGTGTAGGAAGTATGGCATTGCATTTATGCAAGACTATGCCAGTACCGCATGTTATGTTTATTGGTCATACCTGTTCGCGCACAATTGATGTCAGTGAAATTGAGTTTAAGAAATCAGTTGATGCACATCAATACGATGGTTTTGAAAATGCTTTTTTAAACTGTGCTTCCAAAAAATATGAATTAGGGTAGCTTTGTATTTGTAGTATGGAATCAAGTTATTATGCCATTTAATATTTGTCGCGGTTGTCAACGCCTCATTCAAGAGAACGATTTTGTTGAAGAACCTAATGGTGGTGCTCTTCATTGGATTTGTTCTACCCGGTCTGATCATTTATCGATGAGAAGCGTGCAACTTGAGGCCATGAATGCACCTCAAGCTTCTCATCGGCTGAATAAGTTGAACAGGCTTTCAGAGGATGTGCAGTCATATCTAACGCGTTTTATTGATGCCGCTCAAACTGAATCCGACAAACAAGGTCGGCAAGATTTTGCAACCCTTTTACAAGAGATGGATGATGTAAAGATTTCAGGCAAGTTTTTGGAAGTTACAGGCCATCTTGATTTGGAAGGGTTAAGTTTAACGCGTTTGCCAGCGGGGTTACGAGTTAATGGTGACCTTAGTATTCAAGACTGCGATGACTTGAAAATACTACCGACTCACTTAGAAGTCTCTGATGATTTAAATATTTCAAGATGTAAGTCTCTTTTGGCTTTAAGTCAAACACTGATGGTCGGAGGAGGCTTTTATTGTTCAAATAATGATGTTTTAACAGATTTTTCAAAAGACACACATATTAGTGGCAGCCTTTTTATAAGCCGTTGTAAGTCCTTTGAGCAGTTGCCAAAAATAGATGTAGAAGGTTCAGTTGATATTTACATCTGTGACTCTTTTAAAAGTATTAAAGAATTTGATACCTTTAAATCTCATTTAAATATTACAAGATGTCCAGTATTTTCTGAAACACCTCAAGCATTAACAGTTAATGGCGATTGCTCTTTATGTGATAATCCTATGCTCAATAAAACGCCTGATATTATGAATATTAAAGGTGCTTTAAATTTATCACGCACGGCGATTAAACGCCTTAATGCAGATATAACGCTTTTATCTAATTTATCCGTCGATGGCTGCAATCAGTTAAGAAGTGTTGACCGTCCTTATTCTATACCTGGTGATTTTATTGTATCTGATTGCTCTAGGTTGCGTGATTTAGCTGAGGGTATTGAGATTGGTGGCTCCCTCGACCTTGAAGACTGTATTACGCTTGGCCGTTTACCAAATCGCCTAACCATGTCGAATGATTTAAATTTATCTGGCTGTGACTTAATCGTAGAACTGCCAGATTGGGTGGTGCATATTGCTGATAATGCAAGCCATGGTGTTATGGTTGATGTATCTCATACTGGCTTACCAGCTGCAACTCTACAACAGCTTGAAGCTAACACAAACCCAATGCTGACATTTAGAACAAGAAATGATTTTCTTGTCGATGAGGGGTTGGCCTCTATAACAACACAAGAGGGGCAGGAAGCTCAGGATCTATTGCAGTTTCTTCGACAAGAACCTGCAGCACCGTTTATTGTTCAGTATCGTAACGACTATGGTATAGACCAAGGCGGCGTTAGTCGACAAGCCTTTGACAGAGCGATCCACCAGCTCATTGATAGTACCCCTGACTTATTTGAAATTCATAAAGGCCAGTTTATTTTTCAAACTGATAAAGACAAAATCACACATATTCCAAGTGCAAGTAGTGTGGGTTTGTTGCTCGGTCGTATCGCACAACTTGGCATGGGTATTGGTACTTGTTTCCATGATGATTTTTACAAAAACCTTTTTCATCACTATCAGTGTGTAAATTTAATAGATGACCAGGAGCTTAAATCATTTTTTGATGAGGCCAGCGCCCTAGTCAGCGACGGACTGCCTAAGAGCTCTTATGTAGCGTTACTTATACAGCATGCTGATCACCTTTATGGCAGTGAATCTGCTCAAGCATATTTAAATGCTGCGACTGAAAATGAAGTTCGTGACTATGCGCTGACAACTGGACTTTACATGTTGGCTGCAGGACAAATGGGTAGAAGTGGTCTCACTACAGGCTATGAATCAGCAGCGGCATTTAAAACTGCTATTGCTGGTTTTGATGAGCTAAAAGCCAGTTTATTACGTGAATTACGTTTTACGGGCAGTGGTGATGTAAAGACGTTAGAAAAATGGTGTCGTCAAGCAATACAAGATGCAAGTGCTACTCAGTTGGAACGCCTATGTCGAGAAATGTCAGGTGCATCTGCTGTTGGTATTAGTACTTCCCCTGTGACAATTCATTTAGGCAGTGTTTCTTACCCCAATTTAATGTTTGAAGCTCACAGTTGTGGGTATCAGCTTGATGTGAACTCAGGATTGTTCAAACAAGTTGTCGATAATAATAATTATGAAGGTTTTAAAAATGGATTATTAAACTCTTTCACTAAAAGTTTTAATATTGGCTAGATAAAGCCAGAGTATGAATGCGAGTTTATTATGCCACGAATATATTGTAATCAATGTTTTTCAAGCACTGCAGCTGCACGTGATCAACTTCGAGGGTCTCCTTTAAATTATATTTCGGAGTTTATATGTCAACAAGGGCATGCATTACCTCGGCAGCTCTTGGATAGGCATGAAATGAATGCGCCGGCACTCACGCGGTTTTTATATAATCGTGCACCAGTACCTGAGTTGTTAGGCAGTTGGATTAATGCTGTTAATGGGCCAGAGCGTGCTGATCGTATGGAGGCGGTTGACAGACTTCATGCTCAGGGTGCGCTTTTAGCTGCCGGCGATCAAGTTGTTTTTGTGAACGGCAATGTTGACCTTAGCAATTTAATTCATCTTACAGAGTTGCCACCAAAGCTTCATATTTCTGGTAATCTTGATATTACAGGTTGTCGTTCTCTACTTTCGTTTCCTCAAATGCTCTATATTCAAGGGTCTTTAACGGTAAAAGGCTGTCACGCTCTTGACGAACTCTCATCTGGTCAATTAAACGTGAGTGGTAACACATACATTAGTGAATGTAATAACATGAAGGCATTGTCCCATGGCGGCATTATTGCCTTTAATGGCAATGCTTTTATTGAAAGGTGCCCTGAGTTACGGTCTATTGCAGCAACGGCTACATGCCAAGGCTCGCTCTCTTTTTCATATTGTCCAGAGCTAAAAGAGACGCCTCTATCGATGGTTGTTGATCATGATTTAAGTTTTCATGAGTGTGCGAAGCTTATTCGTATTGGCGAAAATTATAGTGTTGGTGGTGATCTGTCAATTACCTCTTGTTCTCAGTATGCAGTTTTACCTCAGGCGATTCACTTGGGTGGTGAGCTTGATATATCAAATAATCCATGCTTAATCACATTTCCAAACTGGGTACTTAATTTACCAAGCCTCATAAATGTCGCAAGCACGCATACTGCACCTATTGGTGAGTTACCATCTCAAATTCAACCAAGTACACTGCTTAACTCGTCGAACAACTATGCATATGAACAATATGGTATGGATGACCAAGATTTAGCGTCTTTCGCAGATACTTTTAATAGCAACAACCGTAATTTAAATATTGCATCAGAATTACAGCCAGAGCTTGCCCATATTTATGGTGACTTAGATGCTGATGGTGATATTAATATAGATATTGATATTGATATGGATATGGCTGATAGTACTCTGCAAGTGGAAACAACACCTGGCAATGAATTACAGGATCTTTTGGTTGCCTTAAAGCAAAATCCCCTAGGGTCTTTAAACGTGACATATAAAGGGAATAAAGCCATTGATGGCGGTGCTGTTCGCAAACAAGCAGTTGATTTTGCCTTACAACAATTATTTGCTGATGATAGTTTAGTCGTCAAGCATTCAAATGGTCAGTATATGTTGAATGTTGATACAACTTCATTAGTTAAAAAACGAGAATTTTTAGATAAAGCCCATGAACTTGGCTTGATTTTAGGGCAAATGGTTGTTCTGCAAAATGCAACAGGGCATGGTTTTCGCCCTGAAGTGGATCGTAATATATTTGATGCGTTGCAATTTCTAAATAAAATTGCAATTAACAGCTCAAAAACAGCTCATGATTACGTACTTGAATTGGCTGAATCACCTGATGAAAAAAGGCTTGTAAAGCTTGTTAAAGAAGTAATGAAAACCCAGTTTAAAGATAAGACGCAGCTTGATTACCTTAAGAGCTTACCCTTTGATGACTTGGAGGATTACACGGCTGAAGCTGCAGCTTATTTAATCATTGCAAATGAAATGCAAATGTCTGGCGTTTTTGTGCCTGATGACTTTGATGAGTTTAAAGATACATTTGCAGGGCCGAGTGACCCTAACGCTTTAATGATAGAAAACTTAAAGTATGTACCAACACGCTATTCCGATAAAAATACCCGACTGGCAAATAAGCTTGTAGAGTGGGTGACACAGGCGGTCAACGATGCATCGAAAGACCAAATGAAACGTTTAAATTTGGATTTAACTGGTGCTAGCTTTACCACTGAAAAACTGCCAATTTATTTACAGTTCTCCGCCTTTAACGATAATCGTTTTCTCTTTAACTCACACTCTTGCTCAAGAGAACTCGATGTTAATTACACCAGGTTTAAGCAGCTTGTAGACCAGAGTCGATTTGATATTTTTAAATACGATTTCTTAAACGCTGGAGGTGGGACTTTTAATGGTTCTTAAAAACTTAAGTTAACTTCGACTAAAGTGGATATGAACCTCAAGACCTTGAGGTTCATGATCATGCAGCGTAATTTCAAAATGATGGGCTTGTGCGATCCAGTGAACAATAGCAAGCCCTAAACCACTCCCTGTCTGGCGTGTTTTATCGACACGAACAAACCGATCAAATACCCGATGTTTATCTTCATCGCGAATACCAACCCCTGTGTCTATGACTTCTAGTCGGTCATGTTGAAGCTGTATTTTGACTTCGCCACCTGCTGGTGTGTATTTGATTGCGTTGTCAATAATATTGCGTATTAAAATAGCAATGCTTTCTGGATGGCCGCATATTTCGTAGTATTCTTGAATATCTGCACTGAACTCAATGTTTTTTAATGTTGCTTTTGGCAATAAATCTGCAAACACTTGGCTGCAGAGCTCACTTAAATTAAAAGGCGTTTGAGGAAACCTTTCGTTTTGAATGCGAGCTAATGCTAAAAGCTGTTCAATAAGATTTGTTGCTCGCTCAACAGAGGCTAAGAGATTATTGAGGCCGTCTTGATGTTCTGGCAGCTCTTTCGTTTTACGTAGAAGCACTTGTGCTTGGGTTTTCATTGCTGCAAGTGGTGTTCTCAGTTCATGTGCTGCATGGTCAGTAAATTGTCGTTCTCTTTGGTAGCTATCGCCCATACGGTTAAATAATTGATTTAATGCAGTGATAAGAGGCTCAACTTCCAGGGCAATTGACTGATTTTGTATGGGGGTAAAATCATCGCTGCTTCGTTGCTTAACATCATTTGAAAGCTCAAGTAGTGGTTTGATTGCGCGGCTGATGCCAATCCAAATAATAAAAAACAGTAATGGAATAAAAAAGACAGCAGGTAAAATTTGTGATGACATAAGCTGAATAATTAATTCATAGCGAATATCATATCTTTCTGATGTTTCTATAATAATATCTTGCTCTGGTGCTAATAAAACAAAAACACGCCACTTTTGATTATCGATAGACACCGTTGAAAAACCAGGGGATGTTTTTAAGTCACCAAATGAAATGGTGTTGTTAGATTGAGTGATTAGTTTATCGTGATACCAGATACGAAAACCAAGATTACGCTCGTACTTGTGTTCTATTTTTGCATTCTCAATACCAAGTGAGAATGCTTTGTCGTCATGAATTTCATGTTCAGTGAGTTGGAAAAGTACCTTGGCATTATGCACCAATTGTGCATCGTAGACTTCTTCGATTTCATGCCATGTAAACAAGAAACCGATGGCAAGAGAGAGGGCCGTTAGAATGACGATTGGAACTGTCATCCAGCGTATGAGGTATTTTCGAAGTGAGAAGGGTGGTTGGTCGTCGGTCATGACGGGATCATGTATCCTATGCCTCTAATCGTTTTAATAAAATCTTTACCCATTTTTTTTCGGATCGATGCAATATGAACTTCGATTGTATTGCTTTCAATATCTTCTGACTGCCAATCATAAATCGATGACATGAGTGCATTGCGACTGTATATTCGATCTATATTTTGAATTAATACATCAAATATAGCCTTTTCTCGCCCAGAAAGATTTATTTTTTCCCCATTTTTAATAAGATAGCCTGTTGTCACTTCATAGGTGATATCTTGAAATTGTATTTGTGGTGTGGCTTGGCCCTGCCCGCGGCGAATAAGCGCTGCACAGCGTGCCAGCAACTCATCTAGATCGAATGGTTTGACAAGATAATCATCAGCGCCAGCATTAAAGCCTTCAACTTTTTGCTGAACAGCATCACGTGCAGTTAAGAGTAATACAGGCATCATGTTTTTACGTTGACGTTGGATTTTAAGGAATTCAAGCCCAGACTGGCCTGGTAAATTGATATCAAGGACCATGAGGTTATATTCAGCGGACCGAAGCGCAGCCTGAGCTTCTTCAGCTGATGTAACCCAGTCAACGGCATGGGCCTCTTTGAGGCCTTCTTGTGTGGCTAAGCCAAGGTTTTGGTCATCCTCTACCAAGAGTATTCGCATGTGCTTCTTCTTTAGTTCAGTTTATCTTTGATTGTACTTAATGATGATTGTATTTCTTGACGGCGACCAGCATCTGCCACTTTCCTATTCGGACGAGGTGCTGCTTTTAACGCATGTTGTAATACCTGTTCTGCTTCAGCATAACGTTTCTGGTCAACAAGGTATTCGCCGTAAAAGTAAAGGCTATCGATGCTATCTGGGTTCATTGTTACGCTTTTCTTTAAAAGTTCTTCGGCTTTATCATCATCACCAAAGCCAATTGGCCAGCCTGGTACTTGATAATAGAGAGCACCTAAAGAAGTATAGGCGGAACCATCAAGGGCATTTGGGTTTAATTTTAATGCATCTTCAAATAATTTTTTTGCATGTTTAACATCTTTAAGGGCACCAAGACCACCTTTAACGCCAGCACGAGTTGATAGAATAATGCCGTACCATATTTTTGGCTCGGCATCATTTGGATGACTCTCGGATAATGTTTTTGCTTCATCAGCAAGCGCTGTTAGCTTTTTAACTTGATCATCTTCATCAAAGGTTTGATACTTGATTTCAGCCCATTGTGTTTGAAGGGAGTGGACTGAATCCATCATTGTCTCTGCTGATGCATTTAATGATACAGCAGAAAGTGAGATTGTGATGAGTGCTATTTGAGCTAATTTCTTCAGCATAAAAACCTCTTAAAGTCTATGGTATTCACCTCTTAATCTATAATGGCCCTTTAATCTGAAGTGAATCTTAAGACTGGTTAACTCTTTTTTCTAATACTTGTTCACTGACCCTGTTGTTTTTACTGAGGCCAGAGTCAATAAGCCGTGGAAAGAGACTCTGGATTATGGCAAACAGGCGTTCAGGAAAGCCAATACGCACTTCCCGTTTCTCATGCTTAATGGCGTTCAAAATAATCTGTGCAACTGATTCAGGGGTATCGTGTTTAACACCAGTTAGTGAGTGAACCTCTCGGCTTTGCGCAGTATTCATTGCCGTGTCCACTGCTCGTGGTACAACATGAGTAATGGTGATTTGCGTTGCACCTAATTCTCGTCTCAAGCTGTCTGCATAGCCTTTGAGGCCAGCTTTAGCTGCTACATAGCCAGTATAATAAGGCATAGAAATAAGCCCCATCATTGAGCCTATAAAGACAACTTGAGCTTGTTTTTTTCTTTTGAGTTGGGGCAGTAGCCGTTGGGTTATTTCCATTGGTATTCGTAAATTGACATCAATTAATCGGTTGTAGTGTTGGTCTTCACTCAATGCAAACTCATTAAACCCTGCTAAATGAATAATAATATCTGGGTCAAATGCTTGTATTTGCAGGCAAATAGTTTCAAGGTTATCGACAAGATCTCCATGAGTATCACGCTTGATAAGTTGAATGTCAGCTGCTGAGCCAAGTAAAGATAAAAGTGCTTTTCCAATACCGCCAGTTGCACCTGTCAATGTTATTTTTTTGCCTGCAATATGCATAAGTTTTCCTATTACTGATCTTGTTGATGTGGAATTGCAGCAAGTAGTTTGGCAAAGAGTAAAAATGTATTTTGTGCAACTTCAATAATAGCGTCTTGATCATTTTCATCTTTAATTGCATTAACTGTTTTTTCAAAAAAAGACATATGTTCAATATCAAGTTGGCCATGTGATGCAAGATAAGAGAAGGCTTTTTGCGGTAAATTTAAGCTGTCTTTAATTGCTATAGCGCCTTTTGTTGCAATCGCTGTAGAAGTGCTTTCAAGCATGTAGACCATGCCAAAAAAGCCTACAGGGTTGTGTTTTTGCATGTAGTTATAGTTGTATGCCACAAGTGATTGTGTTTCCAATGCTGGTTTTGATTGACGTACTGCTTCAGCATCACCGCCAGCAGCTGCAATGTCATTTAAAATCCATTCTTCATGCCCAACTTCTTCTTCTAAATACTCAATAATTGGTTTATGCATCCAACGTTTATCAGATGGTAGTAGTGATCCCATTGTCATCAAGAATGGCACAGTGTGGCTCACATGGTGATAAGCTTGCGCTAAGTAAGCTCTGTAGGTTTCGATCGAAATTTTGCCTGCGAGAGCATCTTTTACTTGCGGTACTTTAAATAAAACATCTTTCATTGGTTGCGTTGCAGCCACTAAACGGTCATAAAATGGTGTTGTCATTATTTCTTTCTCTTTGGTTTGTGCGGTTGGGTTTTCATGAAGTACGCCAGCTTTTAGGTCTTCAAGCACTCTTTGTCTCTTGATTCGGCCTGTGCCTGTGAGATAGCCTGATTCAAGTGTGAATGGTTTGGTTATTTCAAATTCTTTCACTTGGGCATAATCTGGCAGCCTCGAATTTGCTTGTGCTATTCGCTGCTCTATAAGGTCACGGTCTTGTACAGTACATACGACAAGCGCTTTTAAGTGCGGCTCACCATCACCATAGACAAATGCTTGTAGAATTTCTGGATGTACATTAAGGTGGGATTCAACCCATTCTGGTGCTACATTTCGACCAAATGATGTAATCAGCACGTTCTTTTTACGACCAGTCACATATAAATAACCATCTTCATCCATATGACCTAAATCACCAGTTTCAATAATTATTGGCGCTGGTTGACCGATATAGCCAAGAAAGCCATTGTTCTTAATTTTAATTTCAATATCTTTGCCTGACTTTAATTCTCTTTCATTCACAATATGGTTATGAGGCAGGACCTTACCAACGCTACCGACACGGTTATGTTCTGGTATGTTAAGCGCCACTACAGATGAGCATTCTGAAAGGCCATAGCCTTCATACACTGGGAGTTGTAGTTCATGGGCTTTGCTTATGAGATCTGGATAAATTTTGCTGCCACCAAGTGCTACAAACTCAAGAGATGAAATAGGGCCCTTTGCCATAACTTGGCCCATTAAAATTTGCAGCACTTCAGGTACACAAATAATAGACGTTGCTTTAACTGAACTTAAATAACTGTGAAGCCATTCATATTTATCGCCAAAAGTTTTCATGCTTGTTAAATGCACTGTGTAGCCTGCTATTAGGCTTGTATAAACACCTGCAATATTTTCCAATAAAATTGCCAGTGGCAAAATACAAGCGTGATGGCCATGATCTGATGCAATTGCATTTATAAGGCTTGAGGTTAAACTTTCCATTTGTCGGCGATTTAAACAGACCCCTTTAGGGTTGCCTGTGGTGCCTGAAGTGAAGGTGACTTTAGCGGTTGCAGGTGGTATCTCGTGGGTCATGCAGGCTACTTTGTCATTGTTTTTGTGTTTAAAAATACCTTCATTATTGGCGACATGAGTGGCTTTACCGTTATTAAGTGCATGAAGGGTTTGTTCGAAAGTAAAAAAAGGTGGAATAGGAATTGTGGTTATATTACTCAGCAAACATGCCAAATCCCAAATAATCCAGTCAACACTGTTATCAAGCGCAATAGCTAAACACTTTACATCTCGAAGCAGTGTTTGTCTTATTTCGATTGCTTCTGCGAGTTGACCATAGGTTATTGTTTCATGCTCATCCTGTAGGGCAATTCGATCAGCTGGGTGGTTGAATATTTGTTTAAACATAGCAAGCCTTCCTTTTTACATTAAATAGGTTGATGAACAAGTGCTTTTATTGCATTTGTTCTCTCAAATTGTGCCCCAAATAAAACCTGTAATTTTTCTGCGCTATGTTTGATGGAGCCAACAAGAACTCGAGGGTTCGTTTCATAATAATCACCCCAGTGCTTTAATTCGAGTGGATTCAACATTCCAGAAGCAGGGCATATTTCACGTGGCTGTAAACCGAGGCGATCAAAATAGCGATGTAAAAAAGAAGTACCAGTAATTGCTGCAAACTGAATATGTTGATCATTTAAATAGGCGCAGAGCGCATTAAATATAAAAACTGAAGCGCCGTGGCCTGCAGAAGCCAAGTTGCCTATTTCAACAATCTGATTTCTATCTGTGCCAAGAAATGATTCGATTGGCGCTTGGGTGTATCTCTCTAAAAATAAGGGAGTATGTGCTGCATAACGTATACCAACTGCCGCGAGAATAGTGTTGTTTTCGTCATGGACACTCATGAGAACAGGGTAATCAACGTTAATGTCTGCATTAAAGCTCTTTTTATAGACATTTTGAATGAACTTCACCACATCTTCACGGGCGCTATTGTCTATTGTGTTTAAATTAATTGAAAACGGATTTAACGTGCTGATCTTTTTGATAAACTGTGATTTTAAGTGAAGGTAAGCAGTTGTTAAGTTCTCTTCTTCATATTTGAGTGTCAGCATGTTTATACCTCTGAGCCAATGGCCTGTATAACAACACAGGTCTAACTTTAGTATCTGCCATGAGTCTGAAGTGAATCTTAAGGTTTGCCATTGAAACTATTTATTTGAGGGATGATTGTAAAGAAAGCTGCTAAAAGTCATGAATGTTTTATCTTTGTTGTTAGCTATAAGGGCTGTAACTTTATAGGCTTTAGATGAAGAAAGTTATATTTTTTGATTTTAGCATTTTAGGGTATTGCGAATTAGATGTTGTATCTCTAGGGTATGTGACACGGATTTGGTTTCATTTGAAATCGAAAACAAGAAGGGCGCATTGCCCATATTGTTATTACATGGATAAATATTCTCATTCTAGAGAATTAATATTATTAAACTTAGGAATATATGATGAGAAAAATACTATCTCTTGTAGCTGGTCTATTATGTGTTGCACCGATCGTTGCAACGGCTGAAGGCCTTGTGTCAAAAGCACCAGCTGATGCACAGGTGTACTTTATCGAACCACAAGATGGCGCTGTTATTGAAGGCCCTGTTAAAGTTGTGTTTGGTCTTGAAAATATGGGTGTTGCACCTGCAGGTGTGGATCGTGACAACACAGGTCATCACCATTTGTTAATTGATGTTAAAGACATGCCTGATATGTCTCAGCCATTACCTGCGAGTGAACATGTGAAGCATTTCGGTGGTGGTCAAACTGAAACAACACTTGATTTAGAGCCGGGTACACATACGTTGCAATTGCTCGTTGGTAATTATGTTCATGTGCCACATCAGCAGCCAGTGATCTCAAAGAAAATTACAATTGAAGTGAAGTAATTTCTTTTACACTTTCTTTTTCACTTAAGGTAAGCCTTTTGCTTACCTTATTCCTCTAAGCTTCGTTAATCCTTTTTTCTATACCTTCTTTTCTATTTTTAAGAATTTTCTTCTTTTACTGTTCATCATTTGGTTATTGCTTCATCAGTATTTTATTCTTTGGGTTTGTAACTCTTATGTAACTATGGCAAAGTGTGCTCATCCAATAAGGAATATAAGAAAAGTCGAATAATAAAAGGATATTATTATGCCCCGAGTCGTGCGTGAGCGCTTTGACCCTCCTCAGCCAATGCCCAATGAACCAGATAAACTGCTCTATGGTGGGCAAGAATATAAACTTATGCCCCGCACCTCTGCACAAGCCACAGATATGAAATATGCCACTGAGTCGAGTCGAATGAATCAAGATATGGACTTATTGAGTGACTGGATTAAAGCAGGCAAAGGTGGAGAAGTTAAAGATCGGAAAGTATTTGCTCAAGCGGTTAAAGACTGTGGTTATGAAAAGCAGGGCGATAAAATTATCATCAAGGGCGATCTTGATGTGATGGGGTTGTCACAGCTCCGTTCATTGCCAGACAATATTATTGTAGATGGTTGCTTAAAAGTAATCCGTTGCCCCAATCTACGTAGTGTAGGTGAACATCTACAAACCTATGGTTCTGCCTATATTACGAACTGCCAAAAGCTAAAAGAATTACCAAGCACAATGAAGGTTGGTACAAGCCTTACAGTAACAAAGTGTGATAGTTTGGACGTAATACCCAGTGGGTTGAGGGTAGGGGCAAGCCTTGATTTAAGTTATCTCATAAGCTTAACCTCACTGCCGAAAGGTGTTTATATTGGGCAAGATTTATCGATTCTGCAGTGCCCTGCATTCTCAAGCTTGCCAGAGCAGTTAACTATTCCAAGAGATTTGCATCTACTTGGCTGTAATGGCATTACTCAGCTGCCTCCTGGTATTAAAGTTGGTCGAAACTTTAGCATGAAGGACTCTCAATCTATTAAACGTCTGCCTCTTGATATAGAAGTAGGGCGTGATATTGATATGCAAAATGCGAGGGCCTTTGAAGGCTTTAGTTTAGCTTCTCTGAGAGTAAAAGGTGAGCTTAATATTGAAGGCTGTATTAAGCTGACTGATTTACCCGCAGCCCTTGAAGTTGATGAGGATTTTCTTGCCTCATCTTGTGAGTTACTTGCTGTTTTGCCAAATCAGTTTAAGGTTGGTGGTAATCTTGATTTAAGTGACTGTGTTCTGATTCCAGCATTACCTGAAACTGCTGAAGTTGGTGGTCATGTGGATTTAACAGGCTGCTCGCAATTGAGGCAATTGCCTGAGTGGTTGCTGGGCATTGGTGGTGTGCCTGGTCATTTTGGTCTGTTGAGGATAATATCCCTTGCAGGCACTGGTGTGTCACCAGATGTGCTGCATCAACTCGATATGCTTGAGCAACATGATGTGCATTTTGATATTGGTCATGACCTGCCGAGCTCAAAAGCAAAAGCGATTGAGTGCCGATATGGTTCTGAGGCTGAGCATATCCTTAAAGTACTACGAGATAACCCTCATAAAGACGTGTTTATTAAATATGCTGGAAGTGCAGGGATTGATCAAGGTGGATTGAGCCGACAAGCTTTTTATAAAGCCTATGAGCAGCTTCTAAAAAAACCTTTATTTCGACCAACTGCTGATCAAAGCCTTATGTTTATTTTGAATGCTGATAATGGTCAAGAGCAGGCTTATCAAGACTTTGCCATGATACTCGCCCGTATTTCTAAACTCAATATGGGGGTTGGTCAGGATTTACCTCATGAGTTTTTTGTGCAACTTAATATTGGTTTGCATGAAATAAAAAACTTTAACAAAGACGAAAGTCTCATGGGGCAACTTGCTGCGCTTGATAATAAAGCTTTATTTAAATTACTTGATATTTTTGCGCCTGAGACATTAAATACTCAGGATAAGAAAGACTATTTTAAAAAACTATCGCTCACAGATGCTCGGCAATACATTTATGATTTATCTCTTGCGCCATTGGCGCTTGCAGCTGGATTTTTGAAAGCGGGTGGAAAAGCTGAAGCTATTGATCGTACTCGAGAGCGTATCTGTGGCCCTGCTGATTTAAAGAAAAAAGCCATTGAAGCTTTAGAAGTGCATGTGTCACGTACCCATATCGATGATTATACATTTGCCAAAACGCTGAAAGCAGATATTACTAAACTGTTGAAGCATGCTTCAGATCAAGAGTTAAAAGCATTTTGTTTGGAGGTGACAGGCGCACCGTCTCTTTGTGGTAAAAAACCTCGCTTGGCAATTTATACCTATGATGATGTTCAGACAAAAGATGTCATGACAAGAGCGCATTCCTGTAGCCGGACTATGGATATTAATTTGGCGTCTTTGGCTTTGGCTCAAAAAAGTGGTTATACCAAAGCACTGAAGACAGCGCTTTTTTCAGGTACAGCCATGTTTAGTGATGCTTAGTCCTGTCGTGATGTTATCAACCTACATAGAGAGCCTTAGGCTTTAGGCTCTCGTGGTTTCATGTTCATGATCCTATCGAGACTTGGGCCTGCAATATTCATAAGAAGGACTGCAAAGGCAAAGCCATCTGGGTATTGTTGGCCATCTCGAATAATCGCTGTTAATACACCAATACCTATGCCGAATAGAATTTGACTCTTAGGGTGTTGTGGTGCTGACACTGGGTCCGTCGCGATAAAGATTGCACCAAACACAACAGCGCCAACAAGGCAGTCTTGCAAGCTTAATCCAAGTGTTGCCACAAGTGAGCCTTCGAGTAAATACCATTGCATGACAACAAAGCCAAGTATTACGGCTACTGGAATTCTTGCTTTAATAATTTTTTGCTGCCAAAGCCATAGTCCACCAATAAGAGCAGCAATGGCAAGGGCTATTGTTTGTGAAAAGAGTGGAGATTGAGCCCACTCAGAGCGGCTTAATTCTTGGCTGCGATCAAGCAATGTTGCTTGTGAAACACCATCAATAACCCCTGTTAAACCTGACCAGTCTGTCATGCTTGTAGGGAAGCCTAAGAGCAACATTACGTAGGCAACCATGGCTGGGTTAAAAGGGTTTGCACCCAAACCGCCATAGACTTGCTTGCCAAAAGCAATTGAGAAAATACCACCAATCACTGGAATCCATAAGGGGGCTTCTGGCGGTAAACAAATGCCCAGTAAAACCCCTGTCACTAATGCTGAGTGATCTGTCGGTGCTTTAAGAGCGAAGCGGTCTTGCTTTGGTGTTGTTGAGCGAAAGTGCTCGAATAGCATTTCCGTAATATAAGCAGCTGCTGCAGCCACAAGCGGCTGGATCAGCCAGAGAGGGTTAAGCCATGCCATCACAGCAAGGAGTGGTATTGTTGCAAGTATCACTTTCATCATTATCTCTTTGGTTGTATGAGGTGTCTGATTATCTTGTATGATTTGATAGGCCATTGGTCTACTCTTTAGCTTGTGCTGCTGCATAATCAGCTTGTGCTTTTTCTGCTTTTGCCTGCATTTGCGCGACTCTGTCACGATACATTTGCAGTGTCTCTTCGTCTAATTGTTTCTTTTCTGCCTGGGCTAAAGCGGCTTGGGCTTCACGGGCTAAACGTTGTGCTTTGGCGAGTGCTGATTTGAATTTGGTTGCTGGAGACTGTGTGCGTCTTGCAACTGCAGGTCTTGGCCGTGCTGTGGCAGCTTTAACAGGCATTGGATTGGCTTTTTTCGGTTGCGCTAGGCGAGCTTGCCTTGCTTCGTATTTCAGTCTGGCTGCTTCTGCTCTTTGGTGTTTTTCTGTAGCTTCTGCAATTCTTTTTTTTGCCTGTGCAAATTGTTTACTCATTGGAATATGGCTTGGGCATACCAGATCGCATAAGCCGCATTCAATGCAAGCATTAATATTTAAAGCTGTTAGCGCTTCGTCAGCTTCTGGCGAACCTGTAGGTTTATCTTGTGTGTAATGCACAAAGGTTTGTGGGAGCAGTGCCTCTGGGCAGGGTGCAAGACAGTCACCACATTCAATGCAAGGTTTTTCTTGCTGTTGTGCTTGAGGTAAGTTGAATAGGACAGCAGATGTGCCTGCTTGAATGGTGTCAGTAGGCGTGGATTGAACTCCCATAAGCGGGCCGCCACGTATAATCTCAACGTCTTGAGTTATGTTCAAGGTGTTAAGTAGGTGTTTGATTGGTGTGCCAAGAGGAATCCAATAGTTTGCAGGCATCAGTAGTGCTGTACCGGCAAGAGTAACAAGCCTTTGCGTCATAGGCTTACCAGCGAGTGCTTGTCCAATAGCATGCAAGGTTTGAATATTAATCGACATAATATGCCTGTCTTTCAAGCGCTCTTGAGCACCAAGCCTGTAACCGTATAATTGTTCAAACAGCTGTCTTGAGCCACCAGCTGGGTACTGGGTTGGAATCACTGCCAATTGAACATCTTGGTCATGCAACGCTTGCTTTAATCGTTCTACGGCTAGCGGTTTATCTGACTCCACTGCAATGATGATTTTTGAAAGTGGTAGATGTTGTTTGAGTGCTTCAATGCCTGGTAAGAGTTGATCTGCATAATGAGTCATTAAGCAAGCATCTGCTGTCAGCATAGGTTCGCATTCGATACCATTAATAATCAGGGTTTGAATGTATTTGCCGAGCTTGGCGAAGGTTGGAAACTCAGCACCACCTAGGCCAAGAATGCCTGCATCGGCAATCATGTTGCTCAGTTCTTGTAGGCTTTGTGCTTGTTTTAGCGCTTGGGCTGTTTGGGGGGATTGTTCCAGTGTTTCTAATTGAATGGTATCTGGTGCTACCTTCATAACTCGGCCTGCAAAATGACTGCGAATCACAAGCTTATTCAGCCTTTGAATGTGGCGAGCAATAATCTGCCCTGCTTGAATTTCTTCACCTTCTTTTACCGCTGGTACAAAGCGAGCGTATTTGGTTTTAAGTTCGAAAGTAAGCTTACTTGGTCTTGGCAGGGTTAGTGGTGCCGATTCCAATGCTGTACCTCTATGAGTGTTAAGCTGTATGCCGCCAGTCATTGGGTAGAGCTGACGTGAGTCAAGGATCATCATAGGTATTGACTCCTTGGTACTAAGTCGATGCAGTCTACAGGGCATGGTGGTAGGCATAACTCGCAACCTGTGCAATCTTGTAAGATCACTGTGTGCATCATGTTGTTTGCACCGACGATTGCGTCGGTTGGGCATACTGGGCCACATTTAGCGCAGCCTATGCATTCTTCTTCTCGAATAACTGCAATGAGTTCCTCTTCGTCTTCTTCTAATGTTTCATCGAGTGTCATTGATTCTCTGTTAAGCAATTGGCTTAATGTGTCGATCAGTGCTTGACCGCCTGGAGGGCATTTATTGTGAGCTTCACCTTTGGCGATTGAGTCTGCATAGGGGGCGCAGCCAGGGTGGCCACACTGTGCGCATTGTGTCTGCGGCAGTAGATCAAGAATTTGATTTTCAAGGCTATGGCTATCTGATTTTGAGTCCAACCAAGTTTTATAGCCTAGAATAAGCTTGGCAATTGCTGCCGCTCCAATAAATACGATAAGAAGCCCTAAAAGCTGTAGACTTGCTTCGACGATAAAAGACATGAGATTCCTTCGGATTAAAGGCCACTAAAGCCCATAAATGCCATTGACATAATTGCTGCAGTAATGAGCCCAAGCGGTGTACCTCTAAAAGGCAGCGGGGCTTTTGCAAAGGCAATTTTATGTCTCAGCTGGCTGAGAAGCAAGAGCACAAGTGCAAAACCTGCACCAGCTCCAAGGCCAAAAATGGATGCATCAAGTACACTGGTGAACTGCTGGTTGACCACAAGTAGGGCTACACCAAGCACGGCACAATTACTGGTAATGAGTGGCAGAAATACACCAAGGCTTTGATGTAGTAGTGGGCTGATTTGCTTAATAAAGAGCTCAAGTGTTTGTACGCTTGCAGCAATAACAAATATTAAGACGAGTGTCTTAAGAAACTCAAGGTGGAAAGGCGCTAAAAGATATGAGTAAATAAACTGCGTAAGACCTGCAACTAAGGTTAAAACCAATGTAGTTGCAACTGCGAGGCCGCGGGCATTGCGGGTATGGTTCGATACGCCGATAAAAGGGCAGAGACCAAGAAATTGGCTTAACACGATATTGTTAGTGAGCATTGCTGCTACAACGAGGCCTGTTAAGCCAACTTCATTGAGTTCTTGCATTCTTTCTAGCTTTTATTAAAACACTTGCTTAATTGAATTTAATTCAAGTGTAACGCTCTTACCTTTGTTAATTTGCTCAAGCTTCACAAGTGTAAATGTTTGGCCTGGTGCAAACCACATGATTGTTTGACGATCTTCGTTGTCACGCTGACGCTCTACGCGAAGCGTTTTCATTTCAGTGTCGTTTACTTTAATGGTCTCTTCACCAATAACAACGAAGTCGTGGGTACGTAGAGACTCTTTATCAATGATATCAATTGAAAGCGGCGGGCTATCAGGTGTATTACCTTCGCCGTTTAAGCGTCTTTCAAGCAGCTTGCATTGCAGGACCATTGTTTCGCTTAAGCGATCATAGTGTTGATTTTCAGGCAGCTCTATTACTGATTTATGCTTATTTTCTTCGAAAATAGCAGTTTTGCCATCGGCGTTAAAATCAATGAGATGTCGTTTATCGCGACCAATGCCTGATTGTTCATAACGGTAGCTTGTTGGCTTAATATCGCAATGATCCATTTTGAACTCAGAGATTTCGCGGCGAGTAAGCAAGAATGATTTTGCAACCTGTTCTAGTCTATAACGGCCATCACCGAGGCTTTTCAAGCTACGGACACCACTGCCAGAAATTGGGAGTGCATTTGTTTCAACATCATACTCAGCAACAAATGGTGCGACTTCAAGTACATTCTTTTCGTCTGCTTTTTTCTCTGTTGCTTGAGCAAGTTGCTCAATATCTTTTGCTTCTGCGTGAGGTGCCTGTACAGGTGTTTCAGCAAAAAGTGGTGCTGAAGTAAAGAAGCCTGCGATACAGGAGGCAATTGCAAGTGCCTTGATCTGGTTCTTTACTGCGCTTGCGCGCTGCTGTTGAGAATCATTTCTTCCTGCCATGGTTGGACTCCTGTGGCTGTCTTTTGAAGTTGTTGTGCCTTAAATACAACCCTATCAGCCTCTAACTGAATTTCTCCTGACAGGATCATTCTAAGGCATTGTGGATAGAGCCAATATTCCATGGCTTGAATTCTTCGATGCAGACTTTCAGCGCTGTCATCTTCATTTATATTTAACATCGCCTGCCCAATAATTGGGCCAGCATCAAGATCAGGAATAACAAGATGGACAGTCACACCATGGTGTTTTTCGCCTGCGTCTAGAACACGTTGATGCGTGTTAAGACCTTTATAGTCAGGGAGAAGTGAAGGGTGGATGTTAATCACCTTGCCAGCAAAATGACTGACAAACTCAGCTGAAAGAATACGCATAAAGCCCGCAAGCACGATAATATCGTAAGGTTTCTCTTCAATCTTGGCGATTAAAGCCGCTTCAAAATCTGCTTTTGTTTCATAGTCTTTATGGTCTACACAAGCAGTGTTAATACCCATTTCTTGAGATGCTGCAAGGCCTTTTGCCGTTGGCCTGTTTGAGATCACTTGTGTGATTTCCCCTAAACCTTTAAGGACACCTTGCTGGACTTCTTTGGCAATATTTAATGCATTACTGCCAGTGCCAGAAATCAAAATTTGGATGCGTGCTTGTTGCTGTGTCTGTGTCATTGATACTGCTCTTGGTCTCTTCTTTGATGCAAAGCAATTTGTATCTAAACAGCTAAGGCTGCTCAAATTCATGATGAGTGGATTTGAG
This sequence comes from Gammaproteobacteria bacterium UBA6940, assembly GCA_002450655.1. Lineage (GTDB taxonomy): Bacteria > Pseudomonadota > Gammaproteobacteria > Pseudomonadales > UBA6940 > UBA6940. The sequence goes on from DJZY01000024.1 coordinate 56,929, forward strand.
TTTTACAGATGCTGTTTAGATAGAGTAGACCCAAATTGTTGAAAAGGTGTAACTTTTCACAACTTGAGCCTAACTAGAATATACACTTATCAGTGCAATTCTATGTGATTGCCAGAAATTGGCTTATTTGTATACAACTGCTGTTTCTTGTTGGTCAATGATTTGACCAAGGTGATATGCAGTTTCGCCAAGCTCTTTAAGTGCAGCAAGAGCAGCATCTTTTTGCTCTGCAGAAACAACAACGATCATGCCAATGCCCATGTTGAATGTTTTTAACATTTCTGGCTCAGCAATGTTGCCGTGCTTTTGCATGAAGTTGAATAGTGCAGGCTTTTCCCAGCTGTCTAAACGGATTTCAGCAGATGCATTTTCTGGAAGAACACGTGGCAGGTTCTCAGTGATACCGCCACCAGTGATGTGTGCCATGCCTTTAACTTCAACTTTAGTTTGAAGCTCTTTAACAGCTTTAGCATAGATTTTTGTTGGCTCTAAAAGTGCTTCACCAATAGAAACTTCTTGGCCTTTGTGCTCAATTTTCTGTTCTGTTAGAGAAATATTGTTAGCAGACAATACTTTACGAACTAGAGAGTAGCCATTTGAGTGGATGCCGCTTGACGCGATACCGATAAGTTGGTCGCCAGCTTTGATTGTTTCACCAGTGATGATTTTTGCTTTTTCAGCAACACCAACACAGAAGCCAGCAAGGTCATAATCTTTTTCAGCGTAAAGACCTGGAAGTTCAGCAGTTTCACCACCAACAAGGGCGCAACCAGACTGACGACAGCCTTCAGCAATACCACTAATGATATCAGCAGCTTGGTCTACTTCAAGCTTGCCAGATGCATAGTAGTCAAGGAAGAAAAGAGGCTCTGCACCTGATACAAGTAGGTCGTTAACACACATTGCAACAAGGTCAATACCAATTGTGTCATGCTTGTTAAGCTCGATAGCAAGCTTAAGCTTAGTACCAACACCATCTGTACCTGATACAAGGATTGGCTCTTCGTAACCCTTTGGAATCGCACATAGTGCGCCAAAACCACCAAGGTTACCTAGAACCTCTGGACGCATTGTGGAGCGTGCCATTGGTTTAATGCGGTCAACTAGCTCATTACCAGCTTCGATGTTGACACCTGCGGATGCGTACGTCATCCCTTGATTTGAATCTTGTTCTGCCATTGGGCCCTCCCGGATATTTGTGCGGGGAGTATACCAAAAAAAAGGATTGAAGTCTTGTTTTTATCTTGTTGAGTGCAATTGTTATGATACAACCTCTGTAAGGGCCGTTTTACCGTAGTTGTAATGGGTGTAGTTGTTTCTGATACGTGCCTTAGGCTGCATTAATGTCCACTATTTCCTTTGTAAGTAGCTTAAATACTCAGATTTAAGCACTTTCATCACATTGGCATTAAGCGCAATAATGGTCGTAGCCACAGCTTGATAGTCCTCAGTCTTTTTAAACTTGGGTGTTTCAATGCTTAATAGATCCTGTATTGTTTGACTTTCTACGATGGATTTATCGACAGTCTTCACTTTGCCATATAAGGCTTTAAAGTCTAAGTGTCCCTTAACAAATTGGGAATAGGTGTCTGCAGCTACATGTGCTTTTAAATCAGGCGGCGCAATCTGTTCTACTTGCATAGAATAGCGGATATATTCCGCTATTCTCGGATGCTTTGATAATGCAGTGCGAGCTTCTTGATAATCACTGACAGAGCTGTGCAATTGAATAAAGGAGTTACAGGCCTTCACGTATTCATCATACTTTTTAGCACTTTGTTTTTTTAAATGAGGGTCATGTTCCTCTGTGAGTTGAAGTAAATTATCAATATAACGACTCATTGCATTGGTGTTGTGCATTTGCTTTTGAGCTTTTTTGGTAGCGTTCTGTTGTTTTGATACCTGTGCTTGATGATTCTCAGGTGGCGTTGAGCCTGGTTTTTGTCCTGATTTATGTGGTTCATGCGCATGTGCCTTTACTATTATGGATTGAAGTAGACCTGCATAATATTCCATTTTATGGTAGTCATTACAATATTTTTGAATGGAGTCCATGAGCGGAATCTGCCCCTTGAGAGCTTTGTTCGCTAAGTCGCTTTGCTGTGTATAATAATTATTGTACTCGTTTAATAGGCCAGAAATAGCATGCATGAGAGGAAGTAAAAAAGTATTTATTTCCCTTTGCAGTGTACCTACATCCTGTAACAGTTGTTTGTGGAATTTTTCGAGTTGAGATTTCTCTTTTAAGTTAATGGTGCCATTTTTGACTAACTTTGGTAAATCTTCCAGCTGGGTTTCAAGGCAAAGTTTGGTGCCTGTAATACACCTTAAATCATCCAGCAAGTGAACAAACTCGCTTGATGCTGGTGAAATTAAGAGGTTGTAGTCAATGTAATGGGCACGCTTTCGTTGAGTCGTGTCCGTTAAATCAAGTTTAGGGTTCTTTTGATCACTCAGCTCGCAAGAGAGTGCCCCCAATGTTTTTGTATCAAAGCCATAATCCTCTAAATATGCTTTAGATTCATTACTCGGGCCTGTTAATTTCAAAATATTGATCTGCGTATAGGCTTGTCGAGTTAGTTCATGAAGTTCCCTCATTGTTTTAGCGGTACTGATAATAAACTTATGAGGTGCTTTTGCTGTTTGAGTCTTGGGTGAAGCGACTGTTTGTACCTGTGTTGTTTCGCTCTCATCATTACTCTTGTTTGGTACTTCTTCCACCGTTTTGGTTTTTGCTGAGATAGCTGTTTGTGCCGGTAGGGCTGTATTTTCAATTGTGTTACATTGTTTTTTCCAGGTTTTAAATGGTGTACCTGCTACATAAATAACTTCTTTATTTTGCTGCTCAAATTCAAGTTGGGAGTGGCTTATAGGAAACCCTGTTTGTACCTCTAACTCTTTTTCATATTTGCCGTAATGTGACAGAATTAAGCGGTCTGCAGTGCCGGTTTTTTGTGGTTGACCATTTGGCTTTAAAGACTCTGACTGAAACAATGTGACTCGATAACTCAAATGCTGACGCGTGTCGTCTCGTTGAATTAACCACTGGCTTGAATCTGTCTCTTTTACTTTATTTAATACATTGAGAACCCAGTCTTGGACTTTGAGCTTTGGAGCATAGTCAGTTGAACCAGTAATCTGCTTGCGGCGCTCTTCTAAATTACAGAGATGAACTAGCCCTGCATATTTAAGCTGCACCACATAATCTTTAAGCTCTTTGATATGAGAAAGCCTGACAGAGCTGTGTACCTCTTGGGGGTTTCTCATCAGCTTGCCTGTACCCATAAGAGGCTGGTTATATTCGATAAAGCTTCGCTTGATGTTGGATGGATTTTCGTTGAAGAGGCTTCGCTGCAAATCTTGAAGACTATTGGATGTAGATGTGGATATTGCTTGGATTGGCGTGTTTTTCATATCGTAATTTCAGCTTAATCAACGTAACAATAAAGAAATGCTGCAAATGTCTGAGCTCAATTTGAGTAGAGTGATGGGTGGGCTAAATGATATCACGATATTCCTACGAGTGTCTTTACTTTTAGGTTTCATTTATAATGCGTTGAAATGAAACAGTGTGTAGTAATTTTAGGATCAATAGTAATGAAGAAGAAACCGAACAAAAAGCAAAAAGCCAAAGCACTCAAGGCGAAAGCACTCAATGCGAAGGCATTGAGCAAGAGCGGCGGCGGAAGCCATAACATTGAAGACGAGGGTGTGAAGCTCTTATTTGTTGGTACTTATACGAAAAAAAGAAGCCCAACGGCTGCAAAGACTTGGAATCGTCGAGCAGGGTATTCTGCGCGTGCAACAGGTATTAGCGTAACTGCTAAACCGCCTCTAGGTGCTCGTGATATCCGCTGGGCAGATCATATCTTTGTGATGGAAGAAAAGCATAAAAAGAGGTTTGAAGAGAATTTTGCTCGTTTTGCCAAGCATAAAAAAATTCATGTCCTTAATGTGGCTGATGAATTTAAATTTATGGATCCAGAGCTTGTGTCTATTTTTGAAAACGCAGTTTTAAGCATTGTTGAGGCTGAAGAGTAGCAGATTAATATTGCGTAACGGCTATTTTATGATCGTAAGTTGCTGAATTGTAACTAACTTGTTGATTGCTTTTTTGATCTTTTGATACATATGAAAGCCCATTTAACAAGAGAGAATATTATGGCTATTAATACAGCATCATCAGCGGCATCTGCTCAAACACAACTATCATCAGCTTCATCGCAAGAATTGCAAAATGCTGATTCACCACTTTCTAAAGTGCAGCCAGCCAAATCTGGTATTTCGGGTTTAATCAGTCGTGCAACACAGCCATTGAAAAGTGCAGTCACTGGCAGTGTTGCTGTTTTGAGTGAGCATTATGAAGCAGACCCAGCGCAGGGTAATGAGGTTGAAGCTCATGTATGTGAACAAGGACACCCATGTTTGAGTGCGAAAGGAAAACCTGAAGTAACAGCAGCTCAAAGTAAAACAGACATTGCGGCAGAATGGTCTGCTAAAGCTGATAAGTTGTTGCCAGGTCAAGTCCATACTGACAATGGTGAAAAATTAACAGCTGCTGATTGCTATAAAAAGGCGCTTCAGGCTAATTCAACTCATGCACAAGCTTGGATTGGTCTAGCTCGCCAGCTTCAGCGCGGCGGCAAAACACAAGTAAATGGAGAAAGCTTCACACAAAGCCAATGCTTTGCCATGGCTAACATTGTGCATAAAGTTTCACCTCAAGATTTACCTGCATCACTGAATAAAAAGCATATCGATACATTCCATACATCTATTTTTGATAGACCTTCAAAAACATTCGTCGACACAATTCGCCCAAACACTGGTGCTTATGATAAGCGAAGAGCACTTATACAGGCGCTCAATACATCTCCAAAAAATGCTGAAAAATGGGAAGCACTTGCAGCTTCTTTAGGTGCTGGTGAGCAGGCTGGTATTGGTCGCGGTGTCAGTAATGCGCAGCACAGTTATATCAATGCAATTGAGTCTGGTTCTAAACGTGCTGAGCCTTGGATTGGTGTAGGTCGTTTACTTCAAAGTGGTGGTTCTGCCATTATTAATGATCGTAAATACACTCAGGCTGAGTGTTTTGAAAAAGCAGAAGCAATTTTAAAGGCTTAAATATTTAAAGTTATGCTTATTCATCAGGGTAAATCACTTGCCCTGATGTGATGTCTATTTCAATATTCAAAAATGAGCTAATAGTTTGGAAGAGCGTTTCTTTAATGAGGCTATGTTCTTTCGTTTGCAGTTGAAATGGGTTTAACGTGTTTTTTGTTTTAGCTTTGAGTTCGGCCTGATCTATTTGAACTCGATTGGTTGCATTTTTATCAATAACTTTAGATGAATCTGTGTAATGAGTCTGCCCGGTTGTATCTGTCCACTGATATATCTCTGCATGTGCAATTGAATTTGCTGCAAATAAAAGAATGCATACATAAATTGATTTAAACATTGTTATGCTTCCTTTGTTTCTTCGTCAAAATATTCACAATAAATATGTTGCCAAAACTTAATAAAGCAGATGAGTCCTAGAATAAATAACCCTGCACCTAAAAAAAAGCCAAGTTTTATAATGGTAAACTCGTGAGGATAATAGTGGTCCAAGCACCAGTAGGATGCGATAAAGAATAAGATAGATAATGAACTGTTGAGTATCATAAAGCCTCGCACATTCTTTTGCTGCATAGTGAGTTATATATGCTAACGAATTGGCTTGTTGCTTCATGTCTTATTTTATTGTTAAGTAATGTTTTTCGGCTATGGTTCTGTTTTTATTGAATTCATTAAAAGGGGTGGAAAAAATGAGGGCCTAATTTTGGGTTTAAATAGCTAAAAAAACTTATGAGATGGAGGGGATAAAGAAGAGGCTTAAAGTATAAAAATACAATTAAACCTCATTGGTATTTTACATTCTAAAAACACCAAACTTCTGGTTATGATCTTGCTGCCAGTGATGCATGGCCACTTTAAAAGCAAAGCCTAAGGTTTCTCTCGTGGTGAGGGGGTTAATAATACCATCGTCCCACAGTCTTGCACTTGAATAGATGGCTTTTGATTGTTCATCGAACATATCCAAAATATCATCTGTATCCATGCTTTGAGAGCCGATGCCAGCAAGAACACCTGCTGCTTGGCTGCCACCCATCACTGAAATACGTGAGTTTGGCCACATAAATAAGAAACGAGGGTCATAAGCCCGACCACACATGCCATAGTTACCAGCGCCATAGCTACCGCCAATTATGAGGGTGATTTTAGGCACGCTTGCTGTAGCAACAGCATTCACCATTTTGGCGCCATGCTTTGCAATACCGCCAGCTTCATATTCTTTGCCCACCATAAAGCCAGTGATATTTTGCATGAAAAGCAGTGGTATGCCTTTTTGTTCGCACAGCTGAATAAAGTGTGCTCCTTTCATGGCAGATTCTGAAAAAAGCACGCCATTATTAGCAATAATGCCGATGGTTTGGCCGTGTATTGACGCATAGCCACAAATTAATGTTTCGCCGTAATAGCGCTTAAATTCATGAAAGCAAGAGTCATCAACCAAGCGGGCAATGATTTCACGTGCTTGAATGGGTGTCTTTTCATCTGTAGGTAATAAGCTGAGTAGGTCTGCTGCTGGAAAACGTGGCTCAAGCCAATGACGCTTAAGCGGTAAAGGTTTCTGTTGTAATTGACCAATAGAGTCTCTAGCCATTTCCATGGCCTGCAGCTCAGTATGAGCATAATAATCTGCAACACCTGATGTGCGGCAATGGGTGTCTGCACCGCCAAGGGTTTCGGCATCAACTTCTTCACCTGTGGCTTGTTTCACCAGTGGTGGGCCGGCTAAGAAGAGGGTGCTTAAGCCTTTCACCATAATTGTTTCGTCAGCCATGGCTGGTACATAAGCGCCGCCTGCTGTACAAGACCCAACTACTACTGCAAGCTGGAAAATGCCTTGCGCTGACATGCGTGCTTGATTAAAGAAAATGCGACCAAAGTGATCACGGTCTGGAAACACTTCGGCTTGATTCGGTAAGTTAGCACCACCTGAGTCTACGATATAAATGCAGGGCAGCTTATTTTGTTCTGCTATGGCTTGGGCTCGTAGATGCTTCTTCACTGTAAGCGGGTAGTAACTACCTCCACGAACACTGGCATCATTAATGGCGATCATGCATGGCTGTCCTTGCACAATACCAATGCCAGCCACAATGCCTGCGCCTGCAAGTGGTTTATCGTATACATCATGTGCAGCAAGAGCCGCAAGCTCTAAAAAAGGTGTGCCAGGATCAATCAAATGTTGCAAACGCTCACGAGCCAGCATTTTACCTTTAGCTTTTTGCTTGTCTTGCGCTGCTTCGCCACCACCAAGTTGATTGCGTTTAAGCACCTGCTGGATTTCTTGCCAGAGGGTATGATGATGCTTCTGCCGAGCCTGGGTATCCTCATTTTGGAGGATGTCTGTACCAATAACTGAGCCTGTGTAGTTCATCTTGCTGTGTCCTCAACTAATTCTCTGCCGATGAGCATGCGTCTAATTTCTGATGTGCCTGCGCCAATTTCATAAAGCTTAGCATCACGAAGTAATTGGCCTGTGGCATATTCATTAATATACCCATTGCCACCTAATAACTGAATTGCATCGAGTGCACATTGTGTTGCATTTTCTGCTGCGAGAAGAATACAAGCGGCTGCATCTTTACGAGTGCTTTCACCACGGTCTGCTGCAGCAGCAATGGTATAAATATAAGCACGAGTGGAATTAAGGCGTGTGTACATATCTGCAAGCTTGCCTTGAACCAGTTCAAAATCACCAATACGTTGATTAAATTGCTGGCGTTCGCGGGTGTATGGCAATGCTATATCTAAAGCGGCTTGCATAATACCTAATGGGCCAGCTGCAAGCACAAGTCGCTCATAATCTAAGCCACTCATCAACACTTTAACGCCTTTATTCACTTCTCCAAGAATATGATCATCTGCCACAAAACAATCTTTAAAATAAAGTGGTGCTGTTTTAGAGGCGCGCATGCCAAGCTTATCCAGTGGTGAGCCTACTTCAAAGCCAGGTGTGTCTTTTTCAATAAGAAAAGCAGTGATGCCATTTTTACCTGCTTGGGTGTCTGTTTTGGCATAGACAATAAAAATATCGGCATCAGGGGCGTTGGTAATCCACATTTTGCTGCCATTTAAAAGATAACCACCATTGGTTTTAGTGGCAGATGTTTTCATGCTGACTACATCTGAGCCTGCATTAGGTTCACTCATGGCAAGTGCGCCGACATAGGTGCCTGCACAAAGGTTTGGTAAATAGAGTTTCTTTTGGGCTTCTGTGCCATTTTTATCAATTTGGTTGACGCAGAGATTGGAGTGCGCGCCATAGCTTAAGCCGACAGCTGCATCGTAACGGCTAATGCTTTCCATGGCGATGACGTGGGCGAGATAACCAAGGCCCGTACCACCATAAGCATCGCTTGCAGTAATGCCGAGAATGCCAAGGTCACCCATGCTTTCCCAAAGCTCACGAGGAAAGCTCATGTGTTGATCCCATTCTGCTCTATGTGGCTTTAATTGGGTTTCGCCAAAACGATTAAGGCTGTTTTGAATATGGATTAGATCGTCGTTTAAGCCAAATGGTAAGGATAAAGCCATAAATCACTCCCTGTGATGGTAGGGCGCTATCGTGCGCCTTTTGAATAGCCATTCTAACTTTAGTATACATTAAAGCTTTGGGGCGTGCTTGTAAGTGGTTGATGTAAAGAGAGGGAATTACAGAAATATGTATAAATCATGATAATAGATACTTTGTATTGTTTGTTTGGATTCTACAATAAAGAAGAAGTGTTAAAAAATGAATCTTTTTTGATAGGTTGTTCCGGAAAATACGTATGAATGACTATGCTCTAGCGCGTGATGGTTCCTCATTATTAAAGATCACTAAAAATGGCATTTTTATATTATAAAATAAAGACACCTACTTTATGTTTTGATGAAGTGGGTGTCTTTGCTTTATTTGACCGTTATCTTTCTTTTATTATGTTTGTAGTTATCTTGCTTGTGTGGGTATATATTCTTAATCATAAGGTACGACCTGAGGTTGAGCGTTTTATTAGTAGTAATAGGCGTCGATAAACGAAAACTGGATAGGATAAAAATAATCTAATCGATGATCGACACCCATTCCTTGAATCTTGATGACGTGGGTGTCTTTTAAATAATGTTTTATAACGACTTAGAGTTAGTCTTATTCTGCACGAAAATTCACTAGAGTGTTTACAACTTCATTATTTTCCATTGCTAATGCTCTAGTAAGAGGTGTTGCACCCCCGCATAGTCTAGCCTCGGGATCTGCACCATGAGCTAAGAGTTCGTGGATGATGTCACTATTTCCAATTGAAATAGCTTTAGATAGTGGTGTTTCGCTACCACATAACTTTGCATTTGGATCCGCGCCATGTATTAAAAGCTCTTTAATAATATTTAACTTCTCTATTGATATAGCTTCAGATAGCGGTGTTTCGCCACCACATAACTTTGCATTTGGATCCGCGCCATGTATTAAAAGCTCTTTAATAATATTTAATTTCTCTATTGATATAGCTTTAGATAGTGGTGTTTCGCCACCACATAACTTTGCATTTGGATTCGCGCCATGTTGCATAAATCAATAGTTCGGGGAGTTTTCGA
>DJZY01000047.1 GCA_002450655.1 Gammaproteobacteria bacterium UBA6940
ATCACCCATATTTTGCATTGAGTGGTCCATGCCCTTCATATCACCCATATTTTGCATTGAGTGGTCCATGCCCATATCACGATGAGTGAGTATTGGTGGTGGGTCCATTTTTGGCACTTCCGGCATTAATGATGTGTTTTGTGCTAATACGCCACGAGCATAACCAGATCGGTCAATTGTTTGAGCAAAAAGTGTATAAGCCTCGCCATCGGGCTCGACAATTAGGTCATAAGTTTCAGCAACACCAATTCTGAATTCATCCACAGTGACAGGCTGAATGTATTGCCCATCAGAGGCAACGACAGTCATTTTCAAACCAGGGATTCTAAAATCAAAAATGCTCATAGCCGAGGCATTAATAACTCTTAAACGTATTTTTTCCCCTTTATTAAATAAACAACGCCATGCCATATCAGGGGTATTACCATTCATGAGGTATGTATAGGTGTAACCAGTGACATCGGAAATATCTCGATCGCTCATGCGCATCTCGTTCCACATTTCTCGATCACGCCACGTTTGAACCAAGCCTTTATTTTTAATATCTCGCCATAAATCACCAGCTGTTCGCTCTTGAAAATTATAATAGTGGCTCAGCTTTTTTAGGTTTGCATAGACATGCGTAGGTGATTCTTCAGACCAATCTGAAAGTTGCACAACATAGTCTCTATCATAAGCAAAAGGCTCAGGTTCAGCTGGGTCAATAATAAGCGCACCAAATAAACCTGTTTGCTCTTGAAAGCCTGAATGGCTGTGATACCAATAGGTACCATTTTGTTTTAAATCAAACTCATAATGATAAGACTGGCCAGGCTTAATGCCGTCAAAGCTTAAACCTGGAACACCATCCATATTTGTAGGCAAGATAATGCCGTGCCAATGGATTGACGAATCGACTTTAAGATGATTATTCACCTTAATAGAGACTCTTTGTCCTTCTTTAAAACGCAACGTTGGTGCAGGTACACTCTGGTTTACAACAGTCGCCAACTGGTCCTGACCAGTGAAGTTCACAGGCATCATATCTATATCAAGATTAATGTGCGGGCCACGAAGTTCTTGTGGTGATTGATAGGATTGACTCTTGGCTTGAGCTCTAGCAGTCAAAGGCAAGCCTGATAACATACACCCAGCTGTTAAGCCTGTAACAAATTGACGTCGTCCTCGATTATTAATACTCATATTATCCCTGCTCCTTATCCCATGCGATTAAAGTGTCAACATGCTCATAGACACTAGAACTACCATTCTTTAATAGCAGCACTACGTCATAAGGTGTGATACGGTCGCCCATTTCCATTCCAGGGCTTCCTAAGGGCATACCTGGCACAGCTAAACCTAAAGCATTTTCAGGTGGATTCTCTAAAAAGCGATTCATAAGACTAACAGGGACATGACCTTCAAAAACATAACCATCAATAACCGCGGTGTGGCAAGACATAAACTCAGGTTTAATACCAAGCTCTTCTTTAATTAATGGCATGTTTTCTTCATTATGAGCAGTAACTTCATGCCCAGCTGTTTCTATATGATCAATCCAATGTTCACAACAACCACAGTTTGGGTCTTTATAGACTTGCGTTTTAAAATAAGGGGCGACCGCCTCAACTTGGGCAATACTCGGTGTTTTAGTCTCTGTCGAAGTCTGACTCTCTTGACCGCACCCTACTAAAATGCTGGCAGCAAGAATGCCAATACACATATGCTTGTTCATAAAATACCTTTCAAAAATAAGCTCTTCTTTATTGAGAGCATAAGATAAACACAGCCTCTGTATTTATAGACTGATCGATAAAAAATGTAAAAAAGGCTTATGCAACACGGGGCGGTCTTAGAAGGGAGTTATAAAAACCAGATGTTATTGATGATGGTGCTTCTTGTTTTTGAAGCGCCTCTATTATGAAGGTTTGAAAATAAAAAGGGCTAACCGTGATACCGGTACAACTTGCCATAGTGCAATGACAATCTAAGGCGTCACAGCAGTCATGACCAGCCATCATACTCATAGGCTCTGACATAGTTGACATTTCTTGCTTATGAGTCTGCACATGCTCTACTTTCTCTGGCATAGCAAAACCATGAAAATGCCCTAGAGCAAATACCTGTTGGCATAACATACAGAGCAGTATCAAAACAGCAGAATGTCGAAATGTCGTTTTCATCGCCATTATTTTCTTTAAAGGTTAGAATTATCTAATTGTACCAATCAAGTCTTTAAGCTTCAATTATTAGCTAATTTAAGAACCCTAAAACATATTGTATAGATTTTAACCCATTCATTTCACGCTATTTTTTATTAATTGGATAGCTTTCAGCATTAAAATCGATATACCCATTTTTAAGCAAGGCAAAGTACCATTAATTCAAGCATTTATTGCCGTTGAACAAAGATAGAAGGTTTTACCCTTTAGATATTGCACATTCTATTTCAAGATCAGCGATACCGAAAACTTCTAATAATACTGAAAATAAAGTCTTTTTTACATGAAAGCACATCAAAATTAACGAGCTTTTCGCAGCATAGAATAGAAACAATTGATTTATCCGATATAGAATCACTACTTTATAGCCATCATCTCGTCGCATATATTGAAAACAAAATAAGCCTGTGATCTAATCCCACACCCATTAGAAAAAATACATGAAGTAATTCTTTTCTTTAAAAGAAAGTAATGGCAAGGATGCGTTGTAAAAAACACTATGGATTAAAGTAGTAAAATCGGAGTTTTCAATGCAAGGCGCAATTAATACAAGAAATACAGATATATTAAATTCCAGCATCCAAGGTTTAGACCAGCTGTCACTTAATAAAGCAGAAACGCCTGTTGTTTCAGAAATTATGGCTTTTGCTCATGAGCATTTTGCAAACAAAGCTCAATCACCAGAACATCAAAAAAATATTACTCAAAATCTACACAATCTTGAGCATGAGCTAGATCAAATTGTTCAAAGCCCTTCATTTAAACTGCTACAGCCGGGCCAGGAAAAAGCATTTGCGCAACTGGTTAAATCAACAGTATCTGGCATTATAAACCCAAATCTATTACGAGCTAAGTATGTGACAGACAACCCTGTTGAATATGCATCACTCGTTAAAATTGCCACAAAATTTTTAACACAGCCTGACTTTAAATTAAAGTTTTGGACAGCTTTTGGTGGTACCACTGACCCTTGTTTGTTCCGAGCGCCTTCATATGCAGTTGCAGCATTGAAATCTAGAGGTATTTTTGAAGCAGCAAAAGCTGATGCACAAAAACTCGGTTTAAACCCAGGCACTGCACAACTACGCTTTGTAACTGCACACAATGCCGCGATTAAATTTAATAAATTTGATGATGCTATTTTTAAAAATGCCCATGCTATCTGCTCATATGTACAAAACTATATAAATCTTACACGCCCAGAAGTTGATCCTAACAACATTGAGTATTTAGAAGATGATTTGTCAGTCGTTCAAGGCATTGAAGCACGCAAAGATATACTCGGCGATGTTGTTAATGATGATGCTTTGATTCAAAGCCTAAAGAATATGGGGCAAGCCCATGGTGGTGATGAAGGCGAAAGTAATTCTCTCACTTATGCTGTAGCACACCCATACTTCTTTGGTGATGTGCTACGCGCTGATGGTAATAATCATAATGTTGCCAGTATTTGTTTTGGTGGCGACCCAGAAAAGAAATTTAATGATATTAGAAGACAAGTCACACTAGGTGTAGGTCAGCATTTAAGCCAAATATTTACACCATGCACAGACGTTGCTCGACTTATCACAATTACTGGCAATAAACCAGTGTACTACCAAAGCACTGAAAAAAAGGATAATGACCTTTCATTAATTGAAGCCCTCGATAACAATGAGGCGCCTAAATATAAAAAATCAAACATGAAAGATGATTATAAAATACTCAAAAATGATGTTTCTATGCGTTTATTCAACTTTATGCACAATATTAAAGAAGAAAACCTTGAAGAAACTTGTCAAACATTGAAAGATAAAGCTGGTAATACGACGAAAAAATTGTTTGGAAATGAAAAAGATAAAAAGGCATACTGGGATACTAAACTTTCATTTCTTAAAAGTTTTGAGCCTGCAACTAATGAAGAAAAAATACTTCAACAAGCAGGCATTCGTTTCTTTGAATACAACAACCCCAAAGCAATGAAAAACTTGGATAAATATTTAACTGCAATCGAAGCTGAAGTCTTCCCTATTATAAAAGACTTAGCATCAACAAGCTCACCAAGAATTCAATTTGGAAAGCTTTAATAATCATTAGAGGTGTGGCTTAGAAAGCCCACCATAAGATGGAATTTATAATTTTAAATACAAAAGTCAAGGAGAATGACGTGACTCAAAAAGCCCTTATATACACAGGCAATCTTCTCACTACAACATACGCAAAAACTGCTCATGGTTTAATTCGTGGTTCAAAGCGTTTCGAAGCTGTTGCAATTATTGATGCAGAAAGTGCAGGTCAAGACGCTGGTACTTTACTCGATGGTGTTGAGCGTAATATTCCCATTTACGCTTCATTAGAAGATGCAAAAAACAACAACATCAATGCAGATGTATTTGTTGTTGGTGTTGCAACTCAAGGTGGCCAAATTACAGCCGAGCTTAAAACAATCCTTATTAATGCTCTAGAGTCTGGCTTAGACGTTGTGTGCGGCCTGCACTCTCTTATTACTGAAGATGAAGAAATTGTTGCGGCAGCACAAGCAAATGGTCGTCAACTTTTTGATGTACGTAAGCCTAAAAAAGCAAGCGAACTTCATTTCTGGTCTGGCGATATTAAAAAGGTAAACACACCGATTGTTGCAGTCCTTGGTACTGACTGTGCAGTTGGTAAACGCACAACAGCAAAAATGATCACTGAAGATCTTGCCGCTAAAAATAAAAAAGCATGCATGGTGTACACAGGCCAAACAGGTTGGCTGCAAGGCTGGAAACATGGCTTTATTTTTGATTCAACGCCTAACGACTTCGTTTCTGGTGAGCTTGAGCACGCCATTCTTGAATGCATTAAAGATGAGAACCCATCTGTTGTCTTACTTGAAGGCCAATCAGCTCTTCGTAATCCATCAGGTCCATGTGGTGCTGAATACCTTCTTTCAGCAAATGCCAAGCACGTTGTATTACAAGTAGCACCTGCTCGTGATTACTTTATCGGTCTAGAAGATCAAGACTGTGTACAGCATTCCGTTGCTTCAGAAATTAAGCTTATTGAAGCTTACGGCTCTAAAGTTATTGGTATCACAATCAACAGCGAAAACCTAAACCAAGATGATATTGCTCAGCTGAAAAAGCAATACTCAGAAGAGTTTAATATCCCAGTTGTTGCACCAATGTTCGATAAAATGGATGCGATTTCTGATGCTGTTTTCAACCTAGTACAACAATAAGAATAAAAAAATAAGGAAGTTAAAATGAAAATTGTTGATATACAAATCAGCCACGATACCATCGATCTTACTCGCCCATACGCAGTTGCATTTGCAACGATGTCAGACGTAAAGATCGTTACTGTAAAGATCACAACAGAGACAGGTATTGTTGGTTATGGTACAGGTTCACCTGTTGAAATTATTACAGGTGAAACCCTTGATATGGCGCTTACAGCACTTCAAGAATCCACACTTAAAGCGCTTACAAGCCAAGAGTTCGCAACGCCACAAGAAGCGCTTGCAGCCGTTGCTGATCAAATTGCAGTAGCACCATCAGCAAGCTCTGCACTTGATTCTGCTTTATTTGATGCATTTGCGAAAGAAGCAGGCAAACCTCTTGCTGACTATCTTGGTCGTCACCACACTGCTCTACCAACATCTATCACAATTGGTATTAAAGATACGATTGATGAGATGCTAACAGAAGCACAAGAATACATTGACCGTGGTTTTCGTGTTATCAAGCTTAAACTTGGTAAAGACCTAGGTATGGACATTGAGTTCACACGTGCACTTAAAGCAGCCGTTCCAGAAAATACTGTGCTTTATGTTGACCCTAACCAAGGCTACACGGTTGATGATTACCGTGAGTTCTTAAAAGCAACTGCAGATCTTAATATTGCGTTTATTGAGCAGCCAGTCAAAGCTGAAGACACAGAGTCTCTTTTCACACTATCTCCAGAAGAAAAGAAGTTTGTCTGTGTTGATGAAAGCTTAAAGTCCATAAAAGATGCACAAGTTTGGGAAGAGCGTGGCGAATTTCCAGCACAAGTCTTTAATATTAAATTTATGAAGTGTGGTGGTATTGCACAAGCAACTGAAATCGCGAAAGTAGCACAACGTCATAATATTGATCTAATGCTTGGTTGTATGGATGAAAGTTGTGCTTCGATTGCTGCAGCACTTCACTTTGCCTATGCACAACCAAATACAAAATATATTGACCTTGATGGTTCATTCGACCTAGAGCGAGATGTTTTTGCTGGTGGTTTTGAACTTAAAGATGGCTATATGCATATTCTTGATAAGCCTGGTTTAGGTGTAGAGCCAGTATAATAATCACACTTTTATAAAAAAGGCTTTAAGGAAAACTCTTAAAGCCTTTTTTGTTAATGCACTACTTTTCAAAAAGAGACTTAAATAAAGCCTTAATATCGTCACTTGTCATATTAATTTTGGTTTCATTTTTAAAGTCATAATAATTTGGCTTTTCATCTGTATACATCTGACTTGTAATCGTAAATGATTGGCTCGGAAATAGCCCTGCTGCAAGCATATACTCATCTTTTGGCAGTAAATGATAAAACAAGTGAGTACCACATTCAGGGCAAAAACCTCGTTTAGCCCAATCTGAGGATTGATACGTTTTTGGCTTGATACCCGTAAACTCAACTTCTTTTCCACAGTGAACAGCCAAGAATGGCCCGCCACCCCAATTACGACACATACTACAATGACACAAACCTATATCTGAACGGTCGCCAGCATTGACCTGAATAGCACCACAAAGACATTGTCCTTTCATATACCCTCCTATTGATATGAGTTAAGTATATGACATTGTAAATAAACAAAGAATACATAGAGATAGCGTTAGCTGATACATAGGCATATAGCCTCTATTATCTAATTTAAAAAAGAACTTGAATAAAGGCATGTTAAAGCCTATTAATTGAATACCAACCTTAAAAAGTAAGAAATTCAGAAGGATAAATCCAGATGATATCAATGCGAATAAATATTCACGCAGACTCATAGAAAAGACATCAACGCCCAAAGAATCAACCAAACTGTTAAGAACCAAACCGAAAAACAAAAAAAAACAAAAGTATTAAAGAAAGCATTACTTTTCTTAACAGCATAACTAGACATAAAGAAACCTATATAAAATGTATTTTATAAATTATTTATTTTTTTAATTTAATATTTTTTAATTTAAACACACCAATAATGGCACTTCAATATAACCTTGCTCAATTTATGTACCGTTCCTAGCTTCACACTTTTTTCACGAAATTAAGGTCATAAAATAATCAACACTGAAGTCAAATAAAGCTTTAAAGCTATTAATATACCAATAAAATATTTAAACTAAATACATTTAAAGCTATTTTAAAAACTTCCAGTGAATGAGGCTCTCTCTGTCACTATACCTGTC